>JAKFCO010000106.1:0-50329 GCA_036676605.1 Algoriphagus sp. | reverse complement strand
CCAGGTGATTGATAATAAAGTCGTTACATATATCATCGATGAGCCGAACTGTATTCCCGGAACTAATACGATCGTCCAGAGAAAGAAAGGACTGTTGAAACCTTGAATTGCCTCTTACAAAACGCATGTTTATTATAATTATAACTATATAAATATAATAAATTACTTTAATAAAACATATAGAATAATTATATAATAATATTCTATTATTGATTATACGTTTTTACACAGCCTCCATAGACGACAGTCCGATAGCTATCGGACCATACCTGTCCGCCGCGGTGGAGCAAGTGAAAATGGACTTCAAAACATCTTTCAATTGGTTTGTGGTAAGAAAGCTTTTGTTGTCAGCCGTCTCCGGACGCTGGACGATGATCTCAAATCTGCTTCCGGAGAAGCTGATTAACGGGGATTTTCCGCCAGGGCATAAAAAACGGACTACCCTGTTTTTCCTCCAGGTTTGGCAATTTATGTCATTTCTTTTTCAGGTGCCCAAACTGTCTTTAGGAGAAATACCAAAAATAAATTGGCTATTCGCCAAAAATTGAAACATTTTGTCTGTTCAAACGATAAAACTTTATTGAAATTTCTTTTGTAACCCCAAATCCACATTATGAAAAAATTATTCTTACTCTCGTCTGCTGCCCTCATTGGGCTTTTGTTCTTTCAGGCAACTTCAAAACCAGAGTCTGAACCGGAAACAATTACCCATACTATGATGGCTTCGAATATGCCGGCCGATGTCAAGGCGATTGTGGAGCAAAAGTGTTATGGTTGCCACAATGTGAACTCAAAAAATAAAAAAGGCAAAGCCAAACTGGATTGGGATGCTTTCGAAGCAGCCAAAAAGTCAAAGCAGTTAGCGACTAAGGGAAAAATCAATGAAGTATTGGTCAAAGGTGATATGCCACCTAAGAAATTCCTTGAAAACAAGCCTGAAGGTAAATTAACCGAGGCTGAATTGGCAACTTTAATGGCCTGGAGCGCCGGCAAAAAGAAATCTACGAACTGATGAAAAAGAGGTACTACATCCTGGGCGGGCTGGCCGTATTATTTATCGCCGCTCAATTAATACCAAATCAATTACCGGCCGTAGAAACCAGTAATCCGGGAGATATAATGGGAAGCGGATTAGTCAGCCAGGATGTAGGTATTCTTTTAAAAAAATCATGCTACAATTGCCACAGTAATGAAACAAAATACCCCTGGTATTCTCATGTGGCTCCTTCCTCCTGGTTGGTTGCCCGGGATATTCGGGCTGCCCGCGAGGAACTCAATTTTTCGATGTGGCAGGATTATGATATGATGGATAAGCTGGGAAAACTGGAAGACATTTCCATAGAAGTTGGCGAAGGCCGCATGCCCTTGGGCATTTACACGATTATGCATCCTTCTGCCAAACTCGATGATGCCCAGCGCGAACTCATCGTTGCCTGGGCGGAAGCTACCATGGATGTGGTGGCGGAAGAAGAAGATGAGGAGGAGTAATACTGAATGCTTTTTTACCTGTAAGTGAATTTTCTTTGGGATATTGGCTGGAAGACCGATGCTTCGATAAGCTCAGCACAAGTGACTGAAGACCGAAGAAATCAACAAACCTGCGTTTTCCATTTTTTCACTCGTTCAAATAATTTACTGGCTGGATTGCAGATAGTCATATAATACTTTTAGATCCTCCATGTTCCTATTTAATTGGATTTCACTTCTTTCGATAAAGCCTCCAATTGCTTCTTGAGGAAGAGTCTTTGGCAAGTTTGGGCCAGTTTTTTCTTCGGAAATTTGAGAGCCTATTATCTTAAATTCAATTTAAAGGTCTGCATGGTTTTTCTGAACTTATCCTACGAAACTTAGAGATGTTTGCTTTTCCGGTCAATTAAGATTGTCCGGATTAAAGCCCGGTTGATTTCTCCATTTGTTCGGGGTATCGGGTGCCAATGACCTTGATTTCTGAAGCAGCTTTTTCTATTTCTCCGAGTTCTCCTGCGGTAAGGTTGACGTCTGCTGCACCGATGTTTTCGATGAGTCGATGAAGTTTGGTAGTTCCGGGAATGGGAACAATCCAGGGTTTCTGTGCCAGAACCCAAGCAAGTGCAATTTGAGCAGGAGTTGCGTTTTTGCTTTTTGCAACCTCTGCCAGCAAATCAATCAGGACTTGGTTGGCTTTGATGGCCTCCTTAGTAAACCGTGGAAGTATATTTCTGATGTCACTGGCTGCAAACGAGGCGTTTTCTTCGATTTTTCCTGTCAGAAATCCTTTACCAAGCGGGCTGTACGCCACCAATCCAATTCCCAATTCTTCAATCGTTGGGATGATTTCCTTTTCATGCTGCCGGGTCCATAAGGAATATTCACTTTGCAAAGCCGTCACTTCCTGTATTGCATGTGCTCTGCGAATAGTACCCACACCGGCCTCAGACAAACCGAAATGCTTTACTTTTCCCTCTTTTATCAGGTCTTTTACCGCACCTGCCACTTCTTCAATCGGCACATTCGGGTCAACACGATGCTGGTAAAAAAGATCAATCACATCTACTCTCAGACGCTTGAGAGAAGCTTCAGCCACTTTCCTGATGTTTTCCGGGCGACTATCCAGCCCATTAAATTTCATTTCGACCGGGTCAATCTTGAAACCGAATTTGGTTGCGATGACCACCTCACCTTTGAAAGGATCCAATGCTTCTCCGACCAATTCTTCGTTTGCAAAAGGGCCATAAACTTCCGCTGTGTCGAAAAAAGTAACTCCCATTTCCACCGCTTTGCGCATCAGCGCAATCATTTCCTGTTTGTCTGCTGCCGGGCCATAGCCAAAGCTCATGCCCATGCAACCAAGTCCGATTGATGAAACTTCCAGTCCGCCTTTTCCTAGTTTTCGAGTTTGCATGATTTGTCTGTTTTAATTTGAAAAATGGATTCTTGTATTGAGAACAAAGTTCGACTTGGGTACTGACTATCTCTAACTAAAAGCAAACAATAGTTTATGAAATTCAAACATTTCACGGGCTTTCAATAGAATTTGATTGGCCAACTGGAAGCTTTAATGGTTAAAAAAAATCTATATTAGGATTTCTGAATGATTGAAAAAAGCACTTGGTTTTAATGATGCGGAAATCAGACTCCCTCCGCCGCGGCGGAGGGTTAGGGGGATTTTTTGATTCAAATCCCATATTTATTCTTTTACGTGCAAGCAAGCGAATACACATAAAAAGAAATCAAAACTCTGATGATTCAGTTAATCAATTCGGTTTCTGAATTTCAAAGGACTGGTTTGCGTATGCTTTTTGAAGAAATTATTGAAGTGAGTCACCTCCCCAAAACCCAATGAATAGCCTATCTCTCCCACGTTCCAATTGCTGTGCTTGAGAAGGACTTTGGCTTCCTGTACCAGCCTTTCCGCGATCACTTGCGACGTGGTTTTGCCAGTGGATTCCTTGACAGCGCGGTTAAGGTGGTTGACGTGGACATTGAGGTGCTCTGCAAATTCGGAGGCAGTGCGCAAATCGATTTGAGGGTGGTTGTCTTCGACAGGAAACTGCCTTTCCAGCAATTCCAAAAACATGGCCGAAATCCGCTGTGAGGCATTGAAAGGCTGTCTGTCCGCCAAAGTATTGGGTTGCAGCTTGAGACTATAATGGATGAGTTCCAAGATCAAGCTCCTGATGCTGTCGTACTTGTATTTGTATTCAGATGTGAAGTCTGATTCCATCTTCTTAAAAACCGCCTCCACTTCCTCCACCTGTTGGTCAGTGAGTTCGAAGATATGGTTGCCGGTCGGCAGGAAGATTTCATATTGGCCGATATTGCCAAAATCGTGCATGAAGTGTTGGTTGAAGATGCAGTATTGGCCTTTCAAGTCCTCATGATGCTCCCATTTGTAAGGAATCAAAGGATTGGAAAATGACAGTGCCTGCTTTTTCACCTCAATGACCTGATCTGCATAGTAAACATCACTTTTACCCTTGACCAACATGATTTTATAGAAATCACGCCTCCTGTATGGAATAGAGGTGGTTTTTCCTTGGGAATATGGCTCCAACCGGAACAAGTTGAAATGCCCGATGTCGTTCCTGATATTTTCAGGAAGCCAATTGAATTTCCTCTTGTAAAATTCTTCCAGACTTTCTGACTTTTCCATTTTTCAGTGATTTAATATTTAAAACTGCCTTTTATCTGCTTGTTATTTTCTGACGTACTCTTTGTTGAAAGCGTAAATGAGACTCAGGTTCCAGACAAAGTCCTTGCTGGGAATATCGGTTTTGATTACCTGGTTGACCACGGAGGATAGCGTCAGCGGAAAATCCTTTTTACTGAGTGAAAAAGTTGACGTGACATAATATCCGTGGAGTTCATCCATTTTCAGGACATACAACTGCGGATTGAGTTTCAGAGAAATATCATCAATCAGCCGAATATTGGAGAAAACGGTATTCAGAGCCAGGAAATTCGTGTTTTTAGTGGTGCCCTTATCCAATCCATTCCCGTGTAAATAATAAAGTCCAAGGCTCACTTTATCAGAAATCTTGAAAGTCGGAACCACCTCTTCCGCAAAAAATCGATTGGCTACGAGCATGTCCCGGATTTCGCCATCGACGATCACTTGTGTCTCAAGAAAAGCAATGGCTGGATGTGCCCCCAGATTTAATGTAAACTTCTTTGCCCGAACGGCTTTGTATCTCCACCAGAAAATAAAAGACCATGGTTTTCCCTCCATGGCAAATCTAAACTGAGGTTCAAAAGAAAGCCTTTTTCCACTGACACCCAGGTCAAACATCACAGCAGGTTTGCCCAGCATGAAGGTTGGAATTATAGAAATACCGTTATTGGTCATCGTCACAGCCCCTTTGAATTCTCTGATTGTTGGAAGGCTGTCAGATTCCTGCGAAAAGGCAACATCGGAAAGGACCATCAGAATTGCCAGCACAAAAAGTGATTTTGTTGCTTTTCGAGTGAAATAAGCAGGAAGCTGGCGAGAGATGAATTGAATTTTCGAACTCGATTTTGGGGATGCATTCATGAGAAAAGACATGAGCTTAGATTTATAGGTTTGGAGTTACAAAGGTAAAGACCGACATCCTTTACTTTGAACAAATTTCAAAGTAAAACTTACGATTTTCAAACAATTAGAATGAGGATACTTGTCACGCGCGACACGCACGCGCCAGCCCGTTCCTTTCAAAATCTTGTAAATCTTCTTCAAAATCCTGTAAGGCTTTTGGGTTAATAATTCCCGAATTTTGTAATGTCAAAATAAGGTAATCATGAACCAAGCAGAATTAACCTCTCCCCCGTTGCAATCGGCCGAGTCCAGCCTCAAGAAAACCTTTCCGGTTTTGGGGATGACCTGTGCAGGTTGCGCGGCAAGTGTGGAATCAATGCTGGGTGCAACCGAAGGCGTGATTTCCGCCCAAGTCAACTTTGCGTCAAACACCGTTTTGGTTGAATACAAAAAAGGCGTCAAACCTGAAACGCTTCAAAAAGCATTACAATCCGTCGGATACGATCTGATTGTTGATGCAGAAGATCCCAATGCCGCCCAGGAGGAAGCCCGGCACGAGCATTACGAAAAAGTCAAAAAGCAGGCTATCGGAGCAGCCATCCTGACACTTCCCATTTTCATTCTCGGCATGTTTTTCATGGATTGGATACCGGGACAGTGGATTTCCCTGGTGCTCAGTCTTCCTGTCCTGTTTTATTTCGGGAAAGGTTTTTACATCAATGCATGGAAACAAGCCCGATTTGGAAAGGCAAATATGGATACGCTGGTGGCACTGAGCACCGGAATCGCCTTTATCTTCAGTTTGTTCAACACTCTTTTTCCGGAATTCTGGCATAGTCGTGGCGTGCATCCTCATGTTTACTACGAAGCCGCCGCGGTAATCATCACATTTATTTCCTTCGGAAAGTTACTCGAGGAACGAGCAAAATCCGGCACCAGTGAAGCTCTGAAAAAACTGATGGGCCTCCAGCCAAAAACCCTGAAAGTGCTGATCGATGGTCAGGAAAAAGAACTCCCAATCGCTTCTGTGCTGGTTGGAAATGAAATAATCGTCCGTCCCGGAGAGAAAATCCCGGTGGATGGAACAGTGAGCAGCGGAGAATCTTACATCGATGAAAGTATGATCAGCGGTGAGCCTCTTCCCGTATCAAAAAAGGCCGGTGAAAAAGTTTTTTCCGGCACGGTCAATCAGAGAGGCAGTTTCCATTTCATCGCTGAAAAAATCGGAAGCGAAACTTTGCTTTCGCAGATCATCCGGAAAGTACAGGAAGCCCAGGGAAGTAAAGCTCCGGTGCAGAAATTGGTGGATAAAATCGCGGGGATTTTCGTCCCAACCGTCATGGGAATTTCGATTCTGACCTTCACCATCTGGATGCTCGTGGGTGGAGAGGATGCATTCACTCATGCCTTGCTTACCTCAGTTGCCGTATTGGTAATCGCTTGTCCATGCGCTTTGGGACTGGCAACTCCTACCGCAATTATTGTGGGGATGGGAAAAGGAGCGGAAAACCAGATCCTGATCAAAGACGCCGAAAGCCTGGAATTGGGCCATAAAGTGAACGCGGTGATCCTGGATAAAACCGGAACAATCACCGAGGGAAAGCCGTCTGTTACTGATTTTCAGTTTTCAGTCGCAGAGAGCAGTCACAGTGAGCAGTCGCAAAAGGAAGTCGCAGTGAACAGTCACAGTGACCAGTTGCAGGAGGAAGTCCCAGTGAGCAGGAGCAGTGATCAGTTGCAGGATTCGCAGTGGTCAGTGGAACAAAGCAGGAACTTGTCTTTGCTGCTTGCCATAGAAAGTAAGTCGGAGCATCCATTGGCTGAGGCTGTGGTGAAGTTTCTGAAGAAAGAAAACGTCGAATCAACTCAAATAGACAATTTCGAAAGTGTGACAGGAAGAGGCGTAAAAGCTTGGAAAGATTCGGAATTGTTTCTGGTCGGTAATGAAAAATTCCTTGTTGAAAATCAAGTGAAGATTGATTTCGAGCTTCTTAAAAAAGTCGAATCCTGGAGCATGGAAGCTAAAACGGTCGTTTTTTTCGCAAATGAATCCAGGGTTTTGGCAATACTGGCAATCTCAGATCGGGTAAAAAAATCCTCCCAATCGGCTATTGAAAAGCTCAAATCCAAAGGAATCGAAGTGTACATGCTTACCGGCGATAATCAGCAAACTGCCGCCACTGTGGCAAACCAAATTGGAGTGACGGATTTCAAAGCAGGGGTCATGCCGTCAGACAAGGCAGATTTTATCAAAGAACTTCAGGCGAAAGGAAAGATTGTTGCAATGGTTGGCGACGGAATCAACGACTCACAAGCTTTGGCCCAGGCAGATGTCAGCATTGCGATGGGACATGGTTCGGATATTGCAATGGATGTAGCTAAAATGACCCTGATCACTTCGGATCTGGAGAAAATACCGCAGGCTTTTAACCTTTCTACCTTGACTGTCAATGGAATTAAGCAAAACCTGTTTTGGGCATTCATCTATAATTTGATCGGAATTCCGATCGCAGCCGGAGTCCTCTACCCCATCAATGGTTTCCTTCTGGATCCCATGATCGCCGGAGGTGCCATGGCGCTGAGTTCGGTTTCGGTGGTGATGAATAGTTTGAGGTTGAAGAAAATGAGGATTTGAGGGAGGAAAGGGATTGGGGATTAGGAAACGTCTTTGCGAACGAGGCGAAGCAATCTCATGGAGGGATTGGGAGATTAGAGATTGGGAGATTAAGAGATTAAGAAACCGATGACCAATGACGGATGACCGATGGAAAGTCAAGCATTCAAAACCTCAATTAACCGAAAGAAAACCGAAACCCTCCTAAGGAAATCCCCTTCCCATTAACATTCGAGATAATTCTAATGCCCCAAATCTTATATCTAAAGTCTTACATCTAGAATCTTATGTCTTAAATCTAAAATCTAATATCTATCTATATGAAAACTCTAAAATTCAAAACCAATATCAAGTGCGGCGGATGTATCGCTGCGGTTACTCCTCATCTCAATTCTGCAGAAACGGTGGAAAAATGGGAAGTTGACATCGCAAATCCTGACAAGATTTTAACTGTTCAGGGAGAAGATCTTTCCGAAAAAGAAGTAATCGAAAAAGTTCAGAAAGCTGGTTACACCCTCGTTAAAACAGAAGATTAATCCTTCCGTTTCAGTAAGCAAGTATTCAAAAAACACTAAATCTAAAACTATGAAACGCATCCTCTTATTCTCAATCTTCTTTGGGCTGACTCTGATAGCTCATGCTCAAAACACCAGCCCAATTCTGGCGAATTACCTCAAACTGAAAGATGCCTTGGTTGCCAGCGATGTCACTAAATCTACTCAGGCTGTTGCTGAATTAAGCAAAAGTATCGAGGCTTCCCCGGAATTTGAGCAGAAAAATGAGCTGAAAAAGCAAGTCGCTGTAATGGCTAAAACTACCGATCTGGAAAAGCAAAGAGCAGCATTTGGAGATGTTTCAACAACAATTTGGGAAACTGCGAAAAGTCAAAAATGGAACAATCAGGAGCTTTTTTATCAGTATTGCCCGATGAAAAAGACCTATTGGCTGAGCACTGAATCTGCTATCAAAAACCCATACTACGGTTCAAAAATGCTCGCATGCGGCAGCGTGAAAGAGACTCTTCCTGCAAAAAATAAGTAAGGTTCACTCATGAAAAAAGGACTAAGATCGTTCATCAGAGCCATAAACTCTAAAATTTCGCTGCCCGGCTTTTGCATGCTTTGTTCAGGATTTATAATCGGAACAGAAAGTTTTGCACAGCATGAAAATCACAGCTCAAATCCCCAAGTGCAGCAAGACGCCATCAAAGGCAGCATCCAAAAAGAAGTTCATCAGATGGTTGGTGAAAATCATTTTACCCTGTCTTATTTTTCTCCGGCTGTCCGGGGAAGAATGATTTGGGGTGGATTAGTTGCCTACGATCAGGTTTGGGTCACAGGAGCACATCGGGCAACAACTTTGGAATTCACTCAAGACATCAGAATCGACGGAAAAGTTATTCAAGCCGGGAAATATGCTTTTTTCACCATTCCGGGAAAGAAGAAATGGATTCTTATTTTGAATACCCGATGGGATCAGCACCTGGCTGACGAGTACAATGCGGCTGAAGATCTGATCAGATTGGAGGTCAAACCTGAAAAAGCTAAAAGCTTTGCAGAGCGCCTTACCTTCGAAATCATAGAAAACTCAGCTATGGAAGGAACTCTGACTATGACCTGGGAAAAAGTGAAAGTCAATCTTGACTTCACAAACAGTAAGTAAAACCACATGAATTTCAACCAAAAAGCAGGGGTCCTTTTGATGGGATTATTATCATTTGTTTTTCAGGCTTTTGCCCAGAAAACAGTCGAGTACGATCTCTACGTCAGAGATACTCTGGTCAATTTCACAGGCAAGGTAAAGCAGGGAATCTCCGTCAATGGCCAGATTCCCATGCCTACTTTGCATTTCACCGAAGGCGACACCGCCATTATCAGGGTGCATAATAAAATGCACCACGAGACTTCCATTCACTGGCATGGACTGATTATTCCCAACGAGCAGGATGGGGTTCCCTACCTCACCACAGCTCCGATCAAGTCACACGGCACGCATACTTTTCGCTTCATTTTGAAGCAGAACGGTACCTATTGGTATCATTCGCACACAATGCTTCAGGAGCAAGTCGGGATGTACGGCGCCTTGGTGATCCATAAGCGGGATGCAAAACCCCAAAACGAAGAAGTCGTCCTTCTCAGCGATTGGAGCGACGAAAATCCTCACCAAATTGAGCGATCCCTGCACTATGCGACGGATTGGTATATGGTGAAGAAAAACTCAGTTCAGAGTTATGCCGAAGCGATCGGCGAAGGAAAGCTGAAGACCAAGTTCAACAATGAACTGAAGCGAATGCATGCGATGGATGTGAGCGATGTGTATTACGAGAAATTTTTGGTCAATGGAAAAGACAGCATCGAGCGCAAACAATACAAACCCGGAGAGAAAGTTCGGCTGAGAGTCATCAACGGAAGTGCATCAACTTATTTCTGGCTGACTTATTCCGGAGGGAAAATCACGGTGGTTGCCTCAGACGGAATGGATGTTGAACCTGTGGAAGTTGACCGATTGATAATCGGCGTTTCTGAAATCTACGACGTGGAAGTAACCGTACCAGAATCCGGAAAAATGGCTGAATTTCTTTCCACTTCCGAGGATCGAATGGGCTCTGCATCCGTTTGGCTTGGTTCCGGAGAAAAACTCCCCGCCGCTCCCCTGCCTCGTCTCGATTATTTCGAAGGGATGCAGATGATGAACGACATGATGACCATTGGCGGCAAAATGAACGATATGGGCATGAACATGAGCCTTCAGCAGATGGACATGAATGCGGTTATGTATCGGGAATTTACGGAACCGGCACCTTCTTCCGAACCGGCAAAAATGGAGCATAGCATGATGGAGCATTCCAAAATGGGTCCAGGCGAAATGAAGCCTGTCAAAATGGGGATGGAAAAAATGGATTCTGCTAAAATGGATCACTCCATTATGGATCATTCCAAAATGAATTCCGGAAATGTGGATTCCACTAAAATGGACCATAGCATGCCTCAAAATCCAGCTGAAATGGTAACCCTCAATTACAACATGCTGAAATCTCCTGCGAAAACCACCCTTCCTGAGGGACTGGTTCGCACGCTGGAGTTTGAGCTTACCGGAAACATGAACCGGTACGTCTGGACGCTCGACAATAAGACCATTTCGGAAAGCGATAAAATCCTGATCAAACAAGGGGAAAACATCCGGATCATCCTGAAGAACAACTCCATGATGCGGCATCCTATGCATTTGCATGGGCATTTTTTCAGAATCGTCAATGAAATGGATGAATTTTCTCCATTGAAAAATGTCCTGGATATCATGCCAATGGAGACAGACACGATCGAATTTAATGCCTCTGAAGAATACGGAAACTGGTTTTTTCACTGCCATATACTCTATCACATGATGGCTGGGATGGGTCGGATTTTCACCTATGAAAACACTCCGCCAAATCCTCAGCTTCCTGATCCTCGCTACGCTTTAAGAAAAGTTTACGCAGATGATCGTCGTTTCTATCTTGGAGCTGAAGTTGGATTGGAAAGCAACGGTTCGGATGGAGAGGTCACGCTGATGAACACCCGATGGATGATGCAAACAGAATGGAGAGTCGGACTGGATGCCAAAGCCGGATATGAAACAGAAAGTCATTTTGGTAGACTTTTGGGTCGAAATCAATTTGCTTTTGCGTATGTCGGCTGGGATTACAGATACCGGGAAGGTGGTCATGCTGAGGAAAGTATTTTCGGTCAGACCAATACAAAAGACGACAGAAATGTATTCCATTTAGGTTTTCAGTACACCGCGCCCTGGTTTATTGAAGCCGATCTGAAAGTTGACCACACCGGATATGTCAGGCTACAGTTAAGCCGGCATGATATCCCGATCACCAAGCGGGCAAGACTTTGGGGAATGGTCAATTCAGATTTGGAATATGCTGTAGGTGCCCGATACATCATCACCAAGTATATCTCAGCATCCTCGCATTATGACAGCGATATGGGTTTGGGAATCGGAGCAACCTTTACTTATTGAGGAGCGGATTATTGATTAAAGGTTAATAGGTTATTGGTTAATAGGTTATTGGTTAATAGGTTATTGGTTAATGGGTTATTGGTTAATAGGTTATTGGTTAATGGGTTATTGGTTAAAAGATTAAAGGATTAAGAGTAATGGTAAAAAATGTCATTTCCTTTTCAGTTTTGGGAATTTTGGTTGCGTGAATTCTCAATTTTGGTTGCGTGAATTTCGCAGAGAGCCTGTTAGCATAAAATTTAATGGTTACTTGAAAAGTGAAAGACATGACCCTTATCTTTCGACTCAAAACAAAACCTATGAAATCACTCCAATCCCTGGCTTTTCTAATAGGGTTCTTTCTTTTCTCAGGTTCCTTGTCGGCCCAGCAAAGCCCGCTTTTGCCTGTAGTTACTTCCAGAATTAATGGTATAAACGTCTTTGGAAAACCTGTTGACAATCAGACGAGATGCGTTCATTGGCATTCCCAGTTGGATGTAATTGCGATCAAATTCAAATGCTGCGACAAATATTATCCTTGCTACAGCTGCCATAAGGAAACTACTGATCACAAACCGGAGGTCTGGCCACGAGCTGAATTTGATTCGAAAGCTATTCTCTGTGGTGTCTGCGGAACAGAATTAACGATCAATGAATACATGGAAAGCGATCACACTTGCCCAAAATGCCAGGCAGCCTTCAATCCCGGATGCAGTAAGCATTACCATTTGTATTTTGAAACTGAAGGAAATAGAGATAAGAGATAAGAGACTAGAGACTAGAGATAAGAGATTGGGGAACGTCATTGGTAGCGAAGGAACGAAGCGAAGCAATCTAATGGAGGGATTGGGTAATAGGGATTAGAGAGAAGAGTCCCGATATCGGGAGGAGATAAGAGATTAGGGAGTGAGATAGGATTTTTACTATCTACCTTTTTGATTTTTGGTTCTTGGCTCTTGTTTCTTGTTTCTTGTTTCTTGTTTCTTATCTCTTAAAAACTCCCTTTCAATGTATGAGTTTAGAAACCCGGAATAACCAATAACTTAATCACCGATTCTCAACTATGCGCAAAAACAATCAATATTTCGCCCGAAGGATTCATCGGTTTCTGGGTGTTTTTATTGGAATTCAATTCCTTTTTTGGACCATCAGCGGGCTCTATTTCAGCTGGACGGACATCGACGAAATCCACGGTGATCACTTTCATCAGGATCATATGATGCATCAATCAGTAAGCAATTTGGTTGATTTGAGTGAGTTGGATTCTACGCTTGAGATCTCCAAAATGGAACTCAGATTCGTCAATCATCAGCCTTATTATTGGGTCAATGAATCCAAACTTTTTAATGCTCAAACCGGTGAAGCCAAAGGAGAAATCTCGGAAGATGAGGCAAAACAAATCGCGAAAATCTTCATCAAAGGAGACTTTGGAATCAAATCTGCCGAATACCTGACCGAAACAGGACCACATCACGAATATCGTGGAAGACCGCTTCCTGCCTGGGCTGTAAACTTTGATCATCCGGAAAATCTAACCGCCTACATCGATGCTAAAAGCGGGAATTTCGAGCGCGTTCGGCACAGCAGCTGGCGTTGGTTTGATTTCCTTTGGATGTTTCACACCATGGACTATGCTGGCCGTGACAATTTCAACAACATACTTTTGCGGGCTTTCTCACTGTTTGGTTTAGTCACGATTGCTTCAGGATTTACGCTTTTCTTTATGACCTTGAAAGGCCGGAAAAAATAAATATGAAATATGAAGACTGAAGTCTGAAAGGGTCACTTTTCATACTTCAGCTTTCAGACTTCTGAATTTCAAAGCGTAAGCCTAACCCCCAAAAACCCTCTGATCCCCTGATTTGGAGCAAAAACATAAGTTGGGTCAAAGGTCAGCGCATTGGGATTTTCGGGAGTCGCAACCACCGACCCATCCGGTGCGAAAACCACATTCTTGTCAAAAGGATCAAAGGAACGGGCAATGCTGTTTGCCGGCGGAGTGAAATTCAGCAGGTTTTTTACACCTCCATAGACTTCCCATTTACTTCCCAGCTTCTTGGTCAACTGGATATTCTGAATACTCCACCAAGACGAATACGCAGCCCGATCATCCAATTCCCCTAGTAGCGGCAACCGCATCGGACTGTAAATATTCCCTGTGTAGTCTACTGACAAACCCATTCTGATAAACTCATATCCGATTGACCAAACCCCGGAAAATCGCTCCGTCAGCAATTGTTGGGTTTTGATTCCCTCCTCTTCGATACTCACATCCATCAAAGTTGCACCTGCATTGGCTGTGAAACCATTTGACCAGGCAGCATCTATGTTCAGGGAAATCCCTTTGGATACAGCCGATCCATCCAGATTTGAATAAATGATCTGATTTGGATTGGTCTCGTAATCCGGAATAATCCTGTTGGTGAAATAGGTGTAGAAAGCACTCGCATCAAATCCGATAAACGTGCCAGCATCTGTGTAGATCTTTTTCACCAGGTTGGCATTCATATTCCAGCTTTGCTCGGGTTTCAATTCCTCTGTGAAAATCACCTCCCTCGCTCCTGTCAGAGCTGCGTGATCCTCTGTGAAAACATTGGCTACACGAAATCCATTTCCTGCGGAAAGCCTGAAAACCGTGCTTTTGTCAGCCGAAGAAATCTTGTAATTAACCCGCGGCGAAAAGATAGTTCCGTGAAGGGAATTATAATCAACCCTTGCTCCCAAAAGCAAGCTTTGAGTTTCGGTAAGTTTGACTTCATCCTGAAGGAAAACTCCCGGCAAATGTGTAATGGAAGGTTGATTTATTCCTCCGGATTGGTTTGAAGTTGCCGGAGTATTGTCGTCGTAAAAAGTATATCGATAGGCTAATCCAAGTAGCAGGTTATGTTTTTGGACAGTTTTAGACCAGGTAAATTGTCCAAAACCAACATATTGATCCGCCAGATAAATCGTGTTACCGTAGACAGAGTTTTGATTGTGCCCATTTGCAGAAAACTGGAAATTGATGTTTTCAGCACTTGGCAATTGCCAGGTTCCGAAAGTTTCCCAACGACTGGTGTAAATGCTCTCACCGTAAACTTCATCTCCACCTCGAAATTCCGGTGTCCAGTTCATCTCTCCGCCCCATCGATTCTCATAGACATAGCGAGCTGCGAGATTAAACACTTTATTCTCAGGTCGAATGAAGTTCAATTTTTGAAAAACTGAAATCCTTTTCGCCAGTGTCAAATCCGTAAATCCGTCTCCATTATTGTCAACCGGATTATCGTAGTAGAACCCGCTTAGACCGGTCAATGACCGAACATTTTTTCCCCAATCCGAACGCATACCCAAGTCCAGATTCACTTCGCCCCAGCCGGTTCCAAATGCATCAATTGATAGTTTGGGAGCTGATTCGGGCTTTTTGGTGATGACATTGATCAGTCCGCCAACTGCTTCCGAACCATAAAGCGTGGATGCCGGACCTTTGACCACTTCGATCCGATCGATCAGAGCCTGCGGAATTCCTGTCAACCCATAAACTGTCGACAAGCCGCTCACTATTGGCATTCCGTCGATCAGCACCATCGTATACGGACCTTCCAATCCATTAATATGGATATCCCCCGTATTGCAGACATTACAATTGATTTGCGGGCGGACACCATTCACATTTTGAAGTGATTCGAAAATCGAAGGTGTCGGATTGGCGCGGAAAAAATCTGCTTTGTACACTTCAACCGGAACCGGGCTATCGAGTTTCGAAACCTCCTGCATCGTGCCGCTGATGACCACTTCATCCAATCCTCCATCCATTTCGCTCAAGGTAAAAATTAATTCAGAGGCAGGTTCAAGAGGGATTTTGACTGTTTTTTGATCTGTCTGAAAACCAATCATGGAAGCCTGAATTGTATAGGTCCCTGCTTGATCTATAGGAATTGAGAATGCTCCATTGGCATCCGTCACTGCTCCTTTCGAAGTTCCTTTGATCAAAACATTGGCGAATTCTAACGGTTCTGAACTGGCTAAAACTTTTCCTGTGATTTTGAAGGATTGAGCAAATCCCTGAAAACCTGCAAAGACTATTAGAAAGATTGAAAATAAGATTCGGCGCATATGTGTTTATTAGATACTACAAAAGTATATTGTTAGACTCATCTAACATAATTGTTTTCAATAAATTTTCTCAGATATTTGAAAGCTCAAGGATTTAGACATGGCATCACAAACGGAGGAGAACTACCTGAAATCACTTTTTAACCTCGCCAACCCGCATGGCGAAGTCAACATCTCGGACCTTGCCAATCAAATGCAAGTCAGCATGCCCACCGTCAATAGCATGGTGAAGACTTTGCAGAAAAGCGGTTGGTTGATTTATGAAAAATATAAGCCTGTCACTCTCACTGCAAAAGGCCAAAAAGAAGCTGCATTGATCATCCGAAAGCATCGCTTAACTGAGATGTTTTTGGTGAATAAGATGGGGTTTGGCTGGGAGGAAGTTCATGAAATAGCCGAACAGATTGAGCATATTCATGCTCCGAAACTCTTCGAAAGAATGGATGAAATGATGGGTTATCCAACCATCGATCCCCATGGATCTCCAATTCCGGACAAACAGGGAAGAATGCAGGAAATCAATTACTTATCTCTTTCAAAAATCAAACCTTTACAGACAGTAATCCTTGCCGCATTGGCTAATTCCTCAACGGAATTTTTGGAATTTTTGAATAGCCGGAATTTAAGCTTGGGGACCGAATTGCATGTCCTTTCCAAAGAGGCTTACGACCAAAGTATAGTAGTCAGTTACCTCAACCATCCGGGTGAAACGTTGAGCGAAAAAGTCTGCGAAAAACTTCTGGTACGAATCTTAGATGTTTGATATAAGACGTATGATTGACAGTTTCCGAAAATCATAAATCATACATCCGAAATCCGAAATCAGGGCTTCCATCCCCGATTCGACTTTTTATCAGCGTTGGATTTCTTCTCTTTTAATCGCCGTTCGATAGCACCTTTGCCTGGTTTGGTAGCTTTTCGGATCTTTTTCTTTTCAAAAGCTTTGAGCAACAAGTCTCTAAATTTCTTTATCACCAACTCCTTATTTTGAATCTGAGACCGCTTTTCCTGGGATTGAAGATTCAAAAAACCCTCCTGATCAATCTTATTTGTCAGTTTTTGATTTAAAATCAGTTTTTCTTCCTCAGATAAAAAGGCGGAATTATTTACATCAAAACTGAGCTGAACCTTCGTCTCAACCTTATTAACATTTTGACCTCCCGGTCCGCCGCTTCTGGCAGTTTGAAATTGGAATTCAGATAAAAAAACTCCTTCGGAAAGGCGTTGGTTGATGGATTTGAAGGAAGACATTAGATTTTAGACACAAGAAATCAGATGAAAACAGATAACCGGGTAACTCGCAAGTTACCTCAAAACAGAAACTTCTTAACGGCTTTCCCGATTCTAGGTTGAATTTCCTGGCGGATTCAAGTAATTGGGTTGTTTACGGAAAAAAAATTCCAAAAATTTGGTTCATCTAAATCAACCAAAAAAACAAAACCCTCAGATTTTGAATCTGAGGGTTTTGTTGAGTTTTAAGTAATTATGCATCTTCAATATTCTCAACACCGGTTTCCCAATGCCTGCTGGCTTTTTTCTCACCGGTGGCATGCTTGTCGGTCAATCTTTCTTCAATTGAATCTTTGGTTCTCTCTGTAGCTTTTCTTGGTTTTTTTGGTTCAAAGGTCTTCAAAAGCAAATCCTTGAATTTCTTGATTACAATTTCCTTGTTTTCAAGCTGAGATCTCCTTTCCTGTGCCGATAAATAAAGCATTCCATCCTCATTGATTTTTTTGGGAAGCTTTTTAAAGAGGGTTATTTTCTCATCATCGGTCAGATAAATTGAGCCTTGAATATCAAAAAGCAATTGAACTTTTGACTGAATCTTATTGGTGGTCTGCCCTCCAGGTCCGCTGCTAAGAGAAGTACGGAAATGAAGCTCATGTGAGAGGTCTCCCTCTGTGATTCGGAGATTAATTGGCTTTTCCATGTGGACGATTGTTAAAATTTACTTTGATCTAAAATATAAAAAAATCAGTGTTCAAAAGCTATCATTTATCATCCTTTTCAATGATTAAACGCCTAAAATCTTTCTGAAAATATCCCTAAGTGACCCGATTAATACCGAAAAATTGAGTTCAATCTAAGTGAATATTAATTTTTCTGATATCCGCTTTCATACCAGTGGCCAAATAAAACAAGGTTGAAGTCCAAATAAACATGCTGTCGTCTGTCGACCGTCGTCCGATAGCTCGGACAGTGGACGATTATCCGCTATTTCGGAATGAATTGCAAACCACTGCCAACACTGCGGATAATCATATTAAATTTTTGACAGGTTCCACTTTGTATCCTGCTTTGCGGAGCAAATTGATAATTCCATTTTCCCCGGCGAGGTGACCACCTCCCACTGCGAAAAACACCGATGAATTCTTCATCGCAGCATCCATCACAGAAACCCAGTTCCGATTCCGATTGTCCAGCATGATGTCCTGATATTTCTCCATCGTGTCCGAGTCTTTCATGATTGCATATAGCCGATCCAGATCTTCTGAAAGATAAGTTTCTACCATCATTTCAAATTCTGCTTCAGACTCATCACTCGTCACCATTTTGGCCAACTCAGCCAACTGCAACTCTGCCGGAATCTGATCAAAAACTCCCATCTGATACTCAACGGTTTCAAGACCTTTGACAGGCTTGTTTTGGTCAGTAGCAAGGCTTGTGAAAAACTCTTCGTAGCTGACCACTTCCTCACAGGGAAGCTGCTTGATCATAACCATGGAAGTCAAAACAAAAGGCTTCAAAACCCCAAGTTGAGCCAGTCCTGCTCCGTAAGATTCGATCAGAAATTCATCCAGTGCTTTCGCAGCTCCCTCATCCATATCTTCCTGAATATTCTTCATTCCGGGGTTTATGGAGATGGCAGCCATCTTTTGCTGCAAATCAGGATCAGACATGTCCAGTTCCATTACCAATTGATCGGTGGATTCAAAAGCATTTTTGATCCGGTCATCCATCAGAAATTGGTCCGCGCAGATGATATGGATCGTTCCAAACAAATAGGACTCTTCAGTCAATCCATTTCCTGATATTTTCCAAAGCAAAGAGCTTTGACCATTCGACTGAGCATTTACCGGCGTGAAGACCCACATCCCCAGCATTAGGACGATTCCCAGCCTTTTAAGGAGGTTTACCTTCATTTTTTCATCTGTTTTAAAATCCATTTTTTTCAAAAAAATCCCTTTCACGGTCGCTAATCCAATCGTTTCAGGAAAATAACAACGAAACCAGACAACTTGATTTTTTTCATTTCAAAAACACGTTCAAACTCAATTTTTACCAATCAAACCTCATAATAGATTATCAAGCTGATTTTTGCGCAAGCAATGAAAAATTATGCTAAGTTGAAGAGTTAAAGACTCCTGACACCTATTTCCTAACCCAAAAAAACATGAAATCGAGCATGACGAAAACGACACACACTGAGATGATTATCAGTAATGCGAGATTCCATCTGACCATTCAAAAACAAATTATAAACAGATGAAAAACAGAAGAGAATTTTTGATAAAATCAGCACTTGGCGCAACCGGATTGGCTTTGGCTCCTTCATGGCTTCAGGGTGCTCCTTCCATCATCAAATCCTGGAACAAACCAGATTCATTGATCAATGGCGTTCAGATCGGATGCATTACTTATTCCTTCAGATCCCTGCCTGATCAAAGTGCCGAGGCAACTCTTCAATACGTGAAAGATTGCGGGATCAGTGCAATTGAGCTGATGGGAGATCCTGCGGAAACTTTTGCAGGAATGCCGGCTTCCCCAATCAATCGAATGAGAATGTTTCAATTGGGTGGCAAGCAGCGAAGAGGTGAAGAACTTACAGATGCTGAAAAAGCTGAATTTGCTGATATGAGCTCACAAGCTGCTGCCTACAATAAAGTGGTTGCAGATTGGAGAGCGACTGTGGATATGAAGAAATTTGAAGAAGTAAGAAAAATGTACAAAGACGGTGGCGTGAGTATCTATGCTTTCAAGCCAAATGCCTTTGGAAAAAATAATACAGATGCGGAAATCGCCTACGGAATGAAAGCTGCTAAAGCTCTCGGTGCGACTCACGTGACTTTGGAGCATCCTTCAGACGATGCACATACGCTGAAGCTGGGCAAAATGGGTGAGCAACATGGAATGTCCGTCGGATACCATGGCCACGAGCAAGAGACCTTTACTTTCTGGGATACTTCGCTGGCGCAAAGCCCAAAAAATGCTCTGAATCTCGATGCAGGTCACTACATCGCAGCCGGCCACACAGATCTGATTGCCCTTATTGAAAAGCAACATTCCAGAATCCTGAGCATGCACACCAAGGATCGTCAAACTCCGGCAAATGGAAAAGGCAATTTGGCTTGGGGAACCGGCGATACTCCGATCAAAGAAATGCTGCAGTTGATGAGCAAAAACAAGTATAAGTTTCCTGCGACCATCGAACTGGAATACCAGGTTCCTGAAGGATCAGATGCAATCAAAGAAGTTCAGAAATGCGTTGAATATTGCCAGAAAACATTGGCTTAATCCTTCCAAAAAGATAATAATGCAAAACGGCAGTTTCTCAACTGCCGTTTTTTATTTGCTCATGGTTTTCTCACCACTTCTGCCATCGTCGTTATTGGCCGCTCCAGAATCGGAACCATTTCGGCTCTTACTTCCGCAAAAAGCTTCCGGATTCGACAGGTTTTTTCGTCTTCGCATTCTGCACAAGCTTCATAAAACCGCTCCGAAACACACGGAATCAATGCAATCGGGCCATCCACTACTCTCATAATCTGAGCTACCGTGATCTCTGACGGATCTTTTGCAAGAGTATATCCGCCCACTGCCCCCCGGACGCTTTTAACCAGTTGATGAGTTTTAAGATCGCGCAGGATGTTTTCCAAAAACTTATACGGGATATGCTCCTTTTCTGAAATAACTTTGGCTGAAACCGGCATTTCGTCCGGATGATCCTGAAGGTAAAGAATGGTTTTAATGGCGTATTTGGCGCGTTTGGATAGCATATTTCTAAATTGGGCTTCACCAAAGTACAAAAAAATAATTGATTCAAATGTTGACTTCAAATGACAAAAAAAGAGAGTTCCGAAACGAAACTCCTTTTCCTGATTAACATTAAACCCAAAATAAATTCCTAAAACTACTCGTTTGAAAATCTCAATTTGGAACCAGGATTATCTCTCAGCCAAAGTGAAAATATGGAATCACCTGTGTCCCAAATACATTAAAAGCCTGGTAATCAGAAAGGCAAAAGAGGTTTCTGATCGCTTTGCTGAATCAATTCCTTAAAATTTATTTTGGGAAATTTTATCTAGTCAAAATGATTTTCAGGCAGCTTCTCCCCTGCCTCTACCGCCATTTCCAGACGGTTTGATTTTGGTGGAATTGGACAAACTGCAAAACTTGTAAACGCACAAGGGGGATTGATAGCATAATTGAAATCAATACGAGTCGCTCCTTTTTTATCAGGATAATTGACATATAAAAACCT
Organism: Algoriphagus sp.; assembly: GCA_036676605.1. Classification (GTDB taxonomy): domain Bacteria; phylum Bacteroidota; class Bacteroidia; order Cytophagales; family Cyclobacteriaceae; genus Algoriphagus. The sequence continues at coordinate 29,155 of JAKFCO010000106.1, read as the reverse complement.
CCCACTTGGATAGGTTCCCTGATCATTAGTAAGATCGGAAAACAGGACAAATAGCTTTCCCTCGTCTTCCAGTGCGACAAGTTCTTGTTTTTGTCCATTCACCTCGAAATGAAGAATTCCCATTACGATCCAATCAATGGATTGGCCCAGGACATTGGCGATAGAAATAGTCTGGTTGAATTTGGGCTCAAAGAAGGCTTCCAAATCCCAATTTGGGTCATATTCAAAATCGGGTATCTTCTGAAAGGCAGATAATGCCGGATGTTGCAAATCTCTAAGCCTTACTGCAAACTTGCCACCTCTTTCGATGACCGTCCATTTCCACCGACCGGAATTTAAAGCTGCATCCTGCTCTGCAGGAAACTGAATAAATTCCTTAATTCTGGTTTCCTGATGATTGACTATTGAATTTTTCCCGGAAATAAACGTGACTTTCTCATCTTCCACTTTTAATGTACCTAAATCGAAATCACCAGAAATCTTGCTTATTGATGGTTGGTCTTTGTCCTTAAGATTGAGATAGTTTGCTCCGGAATCCAGCCATAACAGGCCTGCCAAATTTAGCCAGCCATCCTCGGCCAATAGTTCAGATTCTCTTTCAGATTTCCATTCTTCATGTTTTTCATTTTGGGAGAAAGCGCTTTGACTAATCAACCCAATCAAGAATGTTAGTACTAAAAATTTCCTGGTTTTCATGTCTTTGTTTAGAGTAATCAATTAAGGCAAGGGAGCCCCAAAATAGGACCCCCCTGTACCTGATCAAATAGACTCTGTTAAATTTTCAATTCTTTTGTCGTTTCAATTTACTTGTCGCAAATATAAAAATTAATTTCATTCTATTTACACCATTTTAGTATGAATTATTGTCTTTGCCAATAAGCCAAATGTACGAGAGGTTAGGTAGTGGTCTGCAAAACCATGTACGGGGGTTCGATTCCCCCTTTGACTTTGCTTTTTATTGTCCCAAAATCAAATAACTGATCAAGCCGAAAACTGCACTGATTCCTATCCAGGTGATCATATTGATCTTCAGGCGATACAGGGCGACAAAAGAAACCACAATCCAGATGAGTGCCAGTAAATCAATCTCACTGAGTATTAAACCAGCAGGAAAAAGCACCGCTTTACCCAGATAAATGGTAAGGTTAAGCACTACTCCCACCACAGCCGCCGTCACAAGAGATAAAATTTCCTTCAGTTTTTTATTTTCCTGGGTCTTTTCAATCAGCGGGGCTCCAATGAAAATGAATAAGAAACACGGTAAAAAGGTGAAAAATGTCGTCGTCAAAAGACCAAGGGTTCCCATCATCAGAGAAGCTCCAAACTGATTGTATCCTGCCATAAATCCCACAAACACAAATACCAGAACCATGATCAATGGGCCTGGAGTCGTTTCGCCCAAGGCAAGTCCGTCAATCATTTGGAGATTTGTAAGCCAGTTAAACTTTTCCACACTCACTTGTGCCACGTAGGGCAATACTGCATAAGCTCCTCCAAAAGTCACAAATGCTGCCTGAGTGAAAAAAACAGAAAGATTCTTCCAAAACTCAAAACTATTTGTAAAGGCAAAAAACAAAACGAAAGGCAAAATCCATAGGAATACACCCGCTCCGACCAGTTTCAAAAAATTGTTTTTAGGGGATGCAACTTTGGGCATTTCGGAGTATTTATTGATCGAATATCCCCTCTCATCTGCTTCCATTTTCTTGATATTGGCACCACTGGATTTGATCAATTCAGGGAAAAAATAATTGAGGAGAGTGGAAAGGAAAATGGCCGCCAGAATAATCAGAGGGAAGGGAACAGAAAAAAAGAAGATGCCTATAAAGGCCGCAACAGCTACAAAATAGTGAAACGGACTCAGGAGAGATTTTTTTCCAATTTTGATCAGTGCCAATATCACAATTGCAATTACAGCAGGTTTCAAACCATTAAACATCGCATAGATCCAGGGGATATTTCCAAAGGAAACATAGATCATACTCAGTCCTAAAAGGATGATCATCGAAGGGAGTATGAAAAATAATCCTGCAATTAAACCTCCTCTCGTCCCATGCAACATCCATCCAATGTAAGTCGCCAATTGCTGTGCCTCCGGACCGGGAAGGATCATACAGTAGTTCAATGCATGCAGAAACTTGCTTTCACTGATCCATTTTTTCTTCTCTACCAGGAACTCATGCATAATCGCAACCTGTCCGGCAGGTCCTCCAAAACTGATAAACCCCAGCTTAAGCCAGAATTTGGTTGCTTCATTTAAGGTTGGTTTTTCTGCCATTTTATTTTTCCGGATTTGTTTTAGACTAGTTCCCTTTTCTATCAGGATTATGCTTGCACTTAATCAACTTCTTTTTTTGGATCCGTCACCAGTTTTTTTTCAGAAATCAAAAAAGATTTTTCTATCCCTCTTGTATTTCACAAAGTAAATATATCTTTGCAGATAATTCCTATATGTTTGATAGGAATTATCGAATAAATATTATTTAAGTAACTCAACCTATCTGTAGTCAACATGAAAAAATCACTACTCCTGATCTTTGCATTTTTCTCACTATTGAACTTTGCAAAAGCACAAACTGAAATCAAGGGAAAAGTTAATGACCCTTCCGGTGAACCATTAGTCGGCGCAACGGTCGTGATAAAAGGTTCCAATACATATTCAGTGACCAATGACACGGGAGATTTTTTCCTGACTTCACCCACTGTACTTCCCATAACTCTCCAAATAAATTTTGTGGGATTCAAGGCATATCATATTGACATCAATACAAGTCCTTCTGAACCTTTGGTCATTCAGTTGGAAAATGATTTGGAGCTCGCTGAAATACTGATCACAGCAAGAAGAAGAACCGAAGAAGTCCAAAAAGTACCTATTCCAATCTCTGTAGTTGGCGGACCCAGAATTGAAGAATCAGGATCCTTTAATGTCAATCGGATTAAGGAATTGGTTCCGACTATTCAGCTTTATTCCTCCAATCCGAGAAATACAACATTAAATATCAGAGGCTTGGGTTCTACATTCGGTTTGACTAATGACGGGATTGACCCGGGTGTCGGATTCTATGTGGATGGAGTTTATTTCGCTAGACCAGCCGTCACAGCTTTGGATTTTGTCGATGTTGAACAAATTGAGGTTTTGAGAGGTCCTCAAGGAACTCTTTTTGGTAAAAACACGACAGCGGGAGCCTTCAATATTACGACTCGTCTTCCAAGCTATACTCCTGGAGGTACTGTTGAACTTAGCTATGGTAACTATGGGTATGTCCAGGCAAAAGCTTCTATAACAGGTCCATTGTCCAAAAAACTAGCAGCAAGAGCCTCTTTTTCAGGAACGCAACGAAATGGTACAATTGAAAACATTGTAACAGGCAAATACATCAACGATCTGAATAACCTGGGCTTCAGAGGACAATTGCTTTACAATCCTTCCAGTAAAGTTGAAATCGTCTTGTCAGGAGACGCGAGTACTCAACGTCCCGATGGATATGCACAGGTCGTAGCAGGAGTCGTAGAAACCAAACGTGACCCATACCGCCGATTTGAGCAGATTATCGCTGATCTGAACTATGATTTACCTTCTCGCAATGCCTTCGATCGGAAAGTAGACCATGACACTCCCTGGAGATCAAATAATGACCTGGGAGGTATTTCGCTAAATGCGGATATTCAGGTGGGGGAAGGAACTCTTACTTCGACTACGGCCTGGAGATACTGGAACTGGGAACCATCCAATGACCGGGATTTTACAGGTTTGCCAGTTTTGGCGCTTTCTCAGGCCCCTTCGAAGCATGGGCAATTTTCTCAGGAAATCAGGTATTCAGGTGATTTTTCCAAAAAACTCAGCGGGGTATTCGGAGTGTTTTACCTCAACCAAAATCTGAATACTTCACCTTACCATACCGAAGAATCAGGTGCTGCTCAGTATAGATTTTCTCAAAGCACTACGAGCCCACTTTGGGCAACTCCCGGATTACTTGAGGGTTATGGAATCCGAACAACTTCATCACTCAAATCAATTGGGGCAGCCGTTTTTGGGCAATTAGATTGGGCAATAACTGAGAAACTTCATTTACTTCCCGGAATTCGATTCAACTACGATAAAAAGGATGTCGATTACGACCGGGTGACCTATGGAGGACTAGAAACAACCGATCCTGCCTTATTAGCGATCAAGCGTTCCGTTTATTCTCCTCAGAGTTTTGTGGAGAATGTGGAGGATCAGAACTGGTCCGGACAGGCCACCCTTGCATATCAATTCAATGACAAGGTCAATGCATTCGGCACATTCTCTACCAGCTATAAGCCAGTAGGCATCAATTTGGGCGGGCTTCCTGCAGTTGCAGGCCAGCCATTGCTGGAATTGGCTGAGGTAAAACCTGAGTATGTCCAACACTTTGAACTGGGAATCAAAACCACTCCCACTAAGGGATCAACCTTGAATGTGGTGTTTCACAACACCAATATCGAAGACTATCAAACCCTTGTACAAACGGCAGAAGTCGGCGTAAACCGAGGCTTTTTGGCAAATGCGGATGAGGTTCGGGTAATTGGTGTTGAGGTAGATGGAAATATCCGGATAAGTCAGGCAATCACGCTGACCGGTGCTTTGGCCTACACAGATGCCATTTATGTTTCATTCCCAAATGCACCGGTTCCATTAGAAGAAACAGGAGGTGAGTTTGCCTTCAAGGACATTTCCGGAGGAAGACTTCCTGGTGTATCCAAATGGGCGGGATCATTTGGCGGTGAATATTCCAAAGAAGCTAAATTCTTCGGCAAATCCGGAACCTTCTTTTTCGGAACCGATCTATACTTCCGTTCTGAATTCTCTTCCAGCCCTTCTCCTTCTCAGTTTCTAAATGTAGAGGGTTATGCCTTGGTCAATGCAAGAACTGGATTCAGAGTTAAAGAAGGATTTTCAGCATTCATCTGGTCCAGAAACTTGCTCAATCAAGATTACTTCGAGCAACTTCTGCCAGCAGCCGGTAATGCTGGTCACTATGCAGCTGTTTTGGGTGATCCGGCCACTTACGGAGTTACTTTCAGATATGCATTCTAATTTCTTGGTATATTTTAGTAGAAAGACCGGGCTGAAAATCAGCCCGGTCTTTCTATTTATGCGTATTCAGATACCTCAGGCACGAACACAATAGACCAAAATACGGTGGTTTTTTAAGTAGGTAAATGTGACTCCACTTTTCAGATCACTTGAAATATGGAATGAAAATAGCTTCGGCCAGAAGGTTGGTAATACTTGGAAGCATTGAGAGCATTAACACCAAAGAAATTGGTGAGGTACATCTTAGATTTTTCAAAGGTCAAAGATAAAATCACTGTCACCTTTAATGTATAGGAATCCATTCAGAATCAAAATGATTAATCCATTGATTTAAAAAGAGGTTCAAAAACAGTCGATCTTTGACCTAATTCCAGACTTTAGGAAGCTTCATCAGAAATATTGATTCATCAGGATTCCTGAAATTTCCTTATTGGTCGTTTTCAAGGAAATGTAAACCAATTTGAGAAAATACCTTCATCCTTTTTCAACATGAAAAACTCAGGAACCTGATTAAAGGGATAGATAGAAAGTTCTCAAGCTCAGGAAAATAATCAAAAAACCTACTCCAATCATCAGGTATTTAGGTTTGATCAGCTTGCAGATATATGCAGCAAAAGGAGACGCAACTACTCCTCCTAAAATTAGGCCCAGTACAGGGGCAAGACTTAGCTCTTTAACAAAAAACAAAAAGGTACTGGCACTGGCCAATGAAACAAAAAACTCGACAAAATTTCCAGTTCCTATTGCGTAGCGGGGAATTTTCCCCTTGCTCAATAAAGTACCGTTAACAATTGGTCCCCAACCCCCACCTCCGACGGCATCAGCAAACCCACCTGCGGTGGCAAGCAAGGGAAGGCTTCTGCTATTAACATTAAAATTCGCTTTTTTCTTTTTAAATGCTTTTCCCAAAATCACAAATCCCATTACAAAGAGATACAAAGCAATTACCGGCTTCACCAATTCCCCATCAATGTTGGATAACAGGAAGGCTCCCGTTACCGAACCTAAAACCCCTGGGATCAAGAGTTTTTTCGCAAGATTCCAATCTACGTTTCCCAATCTCCAATGAGAAATTCCGGAGGCAAGACTAGTAAAAACCTGGGCAAAATGAACCCATGCACTTGCCACTGCAGGGGGAATTCCAATCCCAAGCAAAATCGAATTTGAACTTACTCCGTAAGCCATCCCCAAAGCTCCGTCAATACTTTGAGCGACGAAACCAACTAAGAGAAACCATAGGAACATTTCTACATCTATCTCCCAGCTTTTGATTGATTCGGTAAAAGTATGAGTAACCAATAACGCGAACATCATAAGCGAAAAACCAAAAAACATAGCCCAGAATGGCTCATTTCTAAGTTTAATTAATATTTTTTCCACGGATTTTTGTTCAGATTAATTTCGGATTCAAAACTAAGTGCAAAAAATAATAATTCCTATCTTTTTTGTAGGATTTATAGGTTTAATCTGAATGATTAAAATACTTGAAGGGAAAAATTACGGGCATAAAAAAAACCGCGGCTCACCCCGCGGTTTTATTGTGGAATACTGATCCGGCTTTAGTACTTAGCCAGCATCGTAAAGACCCACAATTCGTTTTCCAATTCAAATGAGAATTGCCTTAATAATTTTCCAGTATTAATTTCTTCAAACTCTTCAGCCTCTATAGCCGCCATTCTGCTTGAAAAAATCAGGTTTTTCAATCCTTCAATCACATTCGTCAAACACTCTCCATTGGTGCTTGGGCCAGTGATTTCTTTGTGTATCGAGTTTTTCAGGTAATCTGAATAAGAATGCAAAGGTTCGTAGCCAAGTAAGGCAATCTGCTCTGCAAGCTTATTAATATCCAGGTGCAACTTTCCGTATAGATCATGAAACTTCTGGTGAAAATCGAAATAATCAGAACCCTTGAAATTCCAGTGAAACCCTTTTACATTCTGATAAAAAATATTGTAATCAGAAAGCAAATCATTCATCCTTTCGGCAACAGTTTGATTTCCGATTTTTCTCAAAATTGGAGTTATCTCAATGTCAACTTGGCTTGTGAAATTCATGAAAATATTCGTTTATACTTATCTCTTTTCAATTGAAGTGCCAGAGAGGGGATTGAAAAAAAATTCAATCCAAAAAAATTTATATGATTATCCGCAACTTTGCCAGTAGGACCAAAATAGGTTGTTAAAGCAGCGGATAATCGTCCACAGACGACGGTAGACAGTCCACAGCACGTACATTTGGACTTCAAGCCTTATTTTATTTGGTTAGTGGCAAGAAAGCGGATATTCATAATAAATTAAATGGTTGATTTAATGGATAAAAACATGGTTCAAGTTCTAATTTTAGGGTTTTTTAAACTTACCCAAAGAAATTGAGAAGTTTATTTCGGGGAAAAAAATCCCTTTTTGGGCAAGGCCCCAATCAGTATTCTCTCAAAGACAATATGACTTAAAGGTCGTATTGTCTCATTTTATTGAATAAGGTTTTCCGATCTATTCCCAATTGCAAAGCCGCTTTGGTGCGGTTATATTTCACTTCTTCGAGTACTTTTCTGAGCACTTCAGCTTCAGCACCCGCAGCTGCATTTTTGAGACTTGGAGTTGGTTTCTGCTTTCTTCCAAATGTATCCTGCTCTTCAACCGGATGATCTGTAAAGTTGAATTTTCTGGAATAAACCACTTCCGGTGGCAATCCGGATACAGAGACTGATTTTCCGTTGGAAAGTAAAATGGCTCTTCTGATCACATTACGCATTTCACGTAAGTTTCCCGGCCATGAATATTCTTTAAACACATCCATCACTTCCTCGTCGAATCCTTTGACTTCTTTCTTCAACTCCACATTGGAAATCTCCAGGAAGTGCCGGGCAAATGCCTCAATATCATCTTTTCGGTCTCTTAAAGGCGGAACCGTAATGCTGAATTCATTGAATCTGAAGTACAGATCTTCACGGAATTTACCTTCCTGAACTGACTTTCTCAGATCCTCATTTGAAGCAACCAGAATCCGCACATCAATCGATTTATCTCTTGCCGCTCCTATTCTTCTGAGCTTTCGCTCCTGAACCAGGCGAAGAAGTCCTACCTGAATCTCATAGGAAAGATTGGAGATTTCATCCAAAAATATCGTTCCGCCATCAGCCATTTCAAACTGGCCCGGCTTCTCGGCATGCGCTCCCGTGAAGGCGCCTTTTTCGTGTCCCCAAAGTTCGCTTCCTGCCAGTTCCTTAGTCAAAGCACCGCAATCGATGGCAATGAAAGGTTTTCCGGCACGCTCACTTTGATCATGTATGATTTTGGCAATGTTTTCTTTTCCAGCACCACTTTCACCGTAGATCACCACACTTAGGCTGGTCGGTGCTACGAGTTGAATTTCTTTGTATAGCTTTTTTGATTCCTTACCAATTCCCCTGAGGTAACCATCTGTAGAATTCGCTTTGGCAAGTTTTTTCTCATTTTGGATTTCAGTAGCTCTGTTGAAAGTCACCGAATACGATTGATTGTCTTTAGTCGCAGCCAAAGCCCGCTCGATCAAACTGATAATCTCATCCGGAATCAGCGGCTTTGTGATATAGTCAAAAGCACCTTTTTGGATCACTTCTACTGCAATTTTCACATCTGCATAGCCTGTGATGATAGCTACCTGAGTTCCTGGAGATATCGCCTTTACCTTCATGAGCACTTCTCTTCCATCCATATCCCTGAGTTTGAAATCACAGAAAATAAGATCGAAGTGATTCTTTTTCACCATGTCAAGTCCGTTTTTGCCGGAAATCGTGGTTTGAACATCATAGCCTTTCTTGGTCAGAAAACGATCCAGGAGCTGGCAGATGTCAATATTATCGTCTATTACCAGAATCTTTGCCATTGCTTTTTACAGTTTATTAGTGAGAGTTAACTGGGATAGAATCACCTGTTCGAGTTTGACAAGACTGAAAGGTTTGCTTAGAAAATCAATTGCACCCAAGTTTTGGGCTTTGTCTCTATCTTCCTGATGAACAAAGGCGCTCATCATGACTACTTTGCCGGATAAGTTGGCTTTTTTTAATTCACACAATTCCTCCAGGCCATTTCCATCAGGAAGGTTGACATCAAGAAAAATTAGTGATGGTTTAATCTCCTTATATAATTTCCTTCCATCTTCAAGATTTCCTGCGGATTGAACATCATATCCCTTTTTTCCAAGGTAACGCGTAAACAGAGCTCTGATCTCATCTTCATCATCCACTACCAAAATCACATGTTTTTTCATCTTTGTCAGAACTCTAGTCTTGTAAAAAAGAAAGTCTAAAAAATTTAATAAATATTCTCTTTCACTGCTGGTAATTGAGAACAACTATTTAGACAAAAAGGTGTAATCTGAGACTACACCTTTTTATTCTAAACCCTAAATCAATTTAATTTTCGATTGCTGTCTCAAGTGCTGATTTGGTTGAATTCACCGCTTCAGTACTTGTTGAAATAAGACGGGATTTGAGATCCAAAGCTACTGCTTTGAGGTCATTTACCAGAGTTTTCATCCTCTCTTTTTGACCGTCCATTTTATCTCTGTTCTTATAGAGAAAATACCCTACCAATGCTCCGGTAACCAGGCCGCTTAGCCACAATGAATTATTAACTGCTTTATTATTCACAATATTATAAATTAAAGATCTCCTAATTCCTTCATGATTTCCTCTTTCGTCTTACCGATCTTTTGTTGCATTCTACCCCAAAGTTCGTCCTCCTGGCCTTCTTCGAAGATCAAATCATCATCGGTAATCTCGCCATACTTTTGCTTCAATTTTCCTTTGATAACATTCCAGTTACCTTTCATTTCTGTCTTGTTCATGGTTTTGTTGGTTTAGTGTTAAAAGAATGAATGAAAATGATCGTGTCTCCGCTAAATTGATCGACCGCTGATCACTCTGAATAAAACTGCAATGATTGCAATCACAAGCAACAAGTGGATAAGTCCGGTTGCACTGTAAGCAAAAACTCCGATCAGCCAGCCAACCAGAAGAATAACGGCAATTAAATATAATAATGAGCCCATGGTTTTGGTATTTAGGTTGTGTAATGATTTGTTACCAGAGGTTCAAGGCTCATGCCCTTAAATCCCTATAATCCGAAAACAGCTTAAAAGGCTCAAAAAAGGAGGTTTCAAAAAAGTCAAACCAAAGTATTAAGTCCAAATCGGGGAAATATGTGTATTAAATTCCCCAATTATGGGAGATTTCAAAAGAATTGCCAAAATGAATTTATCTATTAGATCTTCTCATTTTCAATTCTTATCATCAAAAATAGAAAAATTGTAAATCCATATTCAATGAGAATTCAGGTCATATTTACCAGTACCAAATAGCAGTTCCATCCTAAATTTCTCACAGAATTCCGATCCAAAAGATCAGTTTTAACTGATCTAAAACGAGCACCAAAATTAAAACCCAAAACAAGTGATGGTTCACAAAGAGCCTTGCTTTAATTATCATCCTACCCGAAATACAGATTTATGCCAGCAAAAGATATAATCAAAGTACTCTATGTAGATGAGGATTTGGATGATTTAGTATTGGTTAACTCTCTTCTTCAAAAAACTGAGGCAAAAAACTACGAACTCGAAAGCGCCCATACTCTTGAAGATGCGCTGGCAAAGCTTCAGGGAAAATACTCGATTTTTTTGGTTGACGATAAGCTTAGAAAAGGCGGTGACGTAGACTTGATCAAAGAAATCAAATCCCTTCGGAAACACGCACCGGTCATTATGCTTACCGGAACCAATTCACCATTAATTGATCAGGAAGCCTTAATGCTTGGAGCTTCGGATTATCTGGTCAAAGGGCAATTTGATGAACGAATTCTGGAGAGAACCATGAAATTCGCTTTGAGGGACGCACAATTATTGGAATCATTGGAAAATACCGCAATGAAATTCCGTTCGATTTTTGAGCGCGCCGGAGATCCATTTCTCCTGATGGATGAGAATAGTAAAATCAAGGAGGCGAATCCTAGTTTTGTCAGCAAATTCGGATTTGATCCACATCAGGATAAGGAAAAGACAGATTATTACTTCAAAGATCAATTTTTGGAAGAATCTGCCCGATCTCAAATGATGGGGGTTTTGGACAAAAAGCTTGATTTGTATGAAATGGAAGCCCTAATGGATTCGGAGGACGGAAACTCCATCAACACGCTTGTCAGCATTGTAAAGCAAGATGTCAATCATTTTCAGGTCATGATCAAAGACCTGAGCGCCATAAAAGCCAAAGTTGAGGAAGAACTTTACTTTAAGAAATTTTCTTCCACAGGAAGAATCGCCCGCCTATTGGCTCATGAGGTGAAAAATCCCCTTACAACCATCGTACTTTCTGCGGACCAACTCAATCTTGAACTCCCGGAAGAGGTGAAAAAAGAAAGCGGCGATCTGATAGACGTAATTAGGAGAAACTGTGACAGAATCAATCATCTGGTTACCCAACTGCTTGACAGCACGAGATTTTCGGATCTAAAAACCCAAAATTACTCAATCAATATACTGCTTGATGAGGCACTCGAACATGTCTTAGACCGGATGGAATTAAACGGGGTAAAAATAGAAAAACAGTATCAGGAAAATATTTGCGAGATCAATGTAGACTGCGAAAAAATCAAATTTGCCTTGCTCAATTTATTAGTCAATGCCATCGAAGCGATGGAAGAAGATAAGGGCATACTGAATCTCAAAACTTATGTGAAGGGAAACCAGTGCCGAATTGAAATACGCGACAATGGAGTCGGAATTTCAAAAGAGAATCTTGAGCGCCTGTTTGAACCATTCTTCACGAGCAAACCAACAGGCACAGGGTTGGGATTGACCAATACTCAAAACATCATCCTGAGCCATGGCGGATCGATACGTGTAAAAAGTGAAGAAGGAAAAGGAACAAACTTCATTATAACATTCAACCTCGCCTGATCAAGATGTACTTAATTCCAGATTTCGAAATTCAGTAAAGAATATGGAAAGTTGAAAAATTCATCCGTATTGGGGTTCTAAAAGTAATTTTTAGATTAATTTGAAACCAATACGCCCCAAAAACTTATGAAAGCATTCTTATTAGCATTTTTCTTTCTATTGCTGGTCCGATTCGGCTTCGGGCAAACTGAACCAATCCGGCTTAATCCTGAGAATCCGCACTACTTCCTATATAAAGGAAAACCTCTGGCTTTGATCACTTCTGCCGAACACTACGGAGCAGTCCTAAACGCTGATTTTGATTATAAAAAATACCTGCAAATACTTCATCGTGAGGGCATGAATTACACCCGGATTTTTATGGGCAGCTACTTCGAGATTCCATCCACCAGCTTTGGAATTAAGAATAATACCCTGGCCCCGAATCCCGGAAAAGCAATTGTTCCCTGGAAAACTGTCATTGAAAATGGCCAAATAAAATACGATTGGAGCACTTATAATCCGGTCTATTTTGAGCGATTGAAGGCTTTCATGACGTTGGCAAGTGAGTTAGATATTATTGTCGAAGTCACACTTTTCTCTTCAATTTATAATGATGGTCACTGGGAAATGAATCCTCAAAACCCTAAAAACCGAATCGGAGCCGAAGGATCATTGGATCGAAAAATGGTTCACACAACCGAAAATGGACAACTGCTGGGATTGCAAAAAGGATATGTCCGCAAGTTGGTTGAGGAATTGAATGGCTTTAACAATTTCTTCTTCGAGATCCAAAATGAACCTTGGGCTGATCGCGGAAGATCTGTCCTCAACATCGCCAACAAGCACGCCATCGAAGGTCCTGATTGGATGGAAAAAGTTGATTTAGCAGATCAGCTTTCCCTGGATTGGCAGGAGCAAATCGCAGAAGTAATTGCAAATGCAGAAGCTAAACTTCCCAAGAGACACCTGATTGCACAGAACTACAGCAATTTCCAGGCACCATTAGCCAACATTTCCGAATACATCTCTATCCTGAACTTCCATTACAATTGGCCGGAATCAGCTGAGCAAAATTATCATTGGAATCGGGTGATAGGCTTTGACGAAAGTGGTTTTGCAGGTTCTGAGGATATGGTTTACCGCCGACAGGCATGGGTGTTTCTGTTTTCCGGAGGAGGACTATTTAATAGCCTCGATTATTCATTTTTCAAAGGAAAAGAAGACGGAACAGGTCAGAATGAAGCCCCCGGAGGAGGAAGCACGGAGCTTCGCAAACAACTCAGCATCCTTTCCAAATTCGTCCATAGCATGGATTTGAACCGGGTTTACCCTGATAATGGGGCTATAAAAGCAGCTCCGGGAATGATCGCTTACGCTCTTTCCGATGGAAAAAACGGGTTTGGGGTTTTCCTGAATGAGGCAGGGGAAACTTCTGCAGTTTTAGAAATAAAGGTTGATCCGGGAAATTATGAGGTTCAATCCCTAAACACATTAACCGGAGGATTGAAATCCTTGGGCAATTTCATTCCGGAGGACACGACTTTGAAAATCCCGGTTACGCTTGTTCAGGGAGAAATCGCACTCAGAATCCTCAAAAAATAAGATTATGATCTCCTTCGAAGCCAAACTGGGCAAATTCGACTTCAATCATTGGCACTATCATATCCCGGTTCCGGATGCTATAGCAGAGAAAATGATGGACGAAACTCACCGCCGTGTTTTGATCTGGATCAAGGATTCGGGACCCTACCACATGGCGCTGATGAAAGCGAAAGAATGCTGGTACGTTCTCGTGAATCAGGAGTTGCGGAAAAAGCTTGATTTGGATGAAAAAAGGACTTTTTCGGTAAAAATTGAAAGGGATCACAGCGAATTCGGGCATGATGTTCCGGATGAATTTCAAATCTTATTAGATCAGGAGGAGGAAGGAAATAGCCATTTCCGGGCACTTACTCCGGGGAAACAGCGAAGTTTGATTTTCATTGTGACTACGGTGAAAAACTCAGAAAGCAGAATGAGAAAATCCCTTGCAATCATCCATCATCTGAAAATTGCGAAGGGGAAACTTGATTTTAAGCAGCTGAATGAGTGGATCAAGCATTATAATAATTTGTAAATCTGAGTCTGAACGATCATTCAAGTCCAAAAATTAATTTGAATCAAGATAATTAACCATCCAATTTAAACTCTGGTGCCACCGGAAGTGTCTTCACTCCGGGATTTTTAGCATTAAAAAACGTGAATGCATTCACTCATGTTGGCAAGAGGAGATCATTTCAAGAAAAGTTGAAGTTCCTATGTAATTCAATCCTTACTCGCGGTTTTTTCCTTTGTCACTTTTTGAAGCCAAAAAGTAACCAAAAAGCTTAATGCCTGGTTATTTACTTCAAATAGGCAGTGTTTCGGAATTAAAGAATGATTCGGGGCTATTTGATTTTAAACCTGGATCAACCCTAAAAATGGGTGGATTTCTCTCGTTGCACTTCGAGAACTAACCCATTTTCTTGACGGCTTGATCTGCTTTTTAAAACCGTAAATTCCCCATGGCATTACCTAACCCGAAACATTTCTAATCAACCAGGGCTATACCGCTAATTCCAACATTCCCTATAAAATGATCTTCCGTGCAAAATTGTGTTTTGTCAGATTTGTGAAATAACCGTAACCCAAAATCATTGCTTTCGTTGAAAAAAGACTTCACCCAAATTTCTGATTCCGATGAAAAAATACTCAATCTTCTTCCTTTTCTCTTTTTTACTTTTAGCATTCGTCTCCTGCAAAGAAGGGGATGAAAAAGTCCAATGATGCAAATCCGTGAGATTGCTCACAATGATCTTTCTGAAGATACAAAATCGACTTTGATCATAGACTGGAGAGAAGCACCTGTTACAAAAACTCAGGATGGAAAATACCTGGTAACCTTCAATACCTCAAATGACCCACTCCTCGGTCCAATTGGCGTCATCATCGATCCCGATACCTTTGAAGTAATCGGTTACGTTCCCAGATTTTAATAGATTGATATCGTAAAAAAGAAGGCAAGAGCCCTCTTTTTTATTTCGGATAAAATCTACTTTTTAAGCAGACCCAATTTGATCTTTCGAGAGATCTTATTTGCGTCTTTTTTTGGACGTCGCACACCATACGAGCCTCTGGTGACTTTCCCTTTTCTGGACTTCATATCTCCTTTTCCCATGGTATAAAAGTTTAAGATGAATGATTCTTCAATTTAAAAACTTCCGAAAAAGAAGTCAATAGCCAAATTGAAATCAGTTTCAAGCCGTAATAGATTTGCTAATGGATATTTCGGGTTTAACTTCGAAATCAGAATCAAATCATGAAGAAATACCCTGAAATCAACTGTGATCTTGGCGAAGGAATTCCGGGTGAATCCCTGATTATTCCACTTATAGATGCTGCAAGCGTGGCTTGCGGAGGACATTTTGGAGATGCTGATTCAATCAGGGAAACTCTGATGATTTGTAAGTCTTTCGGAAAGAAAGCCGGCGCCCATCCCTCCTATCCTGACTTGGAAAATTTTGGACGTAAATCTCTCGACATTCCGATCGATGAACTCCTCACTTCTCTTTTGAACCAGATTCAGCTTTTCCTGAAAGTGGCGGACGAGCTCAATTTCCACATCGATCATATCAAATTTCACGGAGCACTTTATAATGACGCCGCTGCCAAGTCCGAACTGCCAAACTTGCTTACTGATTTTCTTTCCGGGCATTTTCCCGGAGTTCCCATTTTTGTGCCTCCCCATTCTCAAATGGAGCATTTTGCAAAAGCGAAAAACCTGAAATTCAGGCTGGAAATATTTGGTGACCGAGCCTATGAGGATGATTTCAGCCTCGTTTCCCGAGCCAAATCAGGCTCTTTGCTCACAACTTCAGATGCTGTTATCAGACATTTAGAACCAGTTTTTGATCGTGGGGAATTGATCTCAATTTCCGGAAAACCCCTGCCAGTCCATGCTGACACGATTTGCTTTCACGGAGACAATCCGTGCCTGTTGGAGTTCCTTCCAATCATCAGAAACAGGTTTTGGAAATGATTCCCGGCTACAGACTAATCACTCCAATCCTTGGAGAATTCTTTTGGAATGAAACTATTTCTGATGAGTTACTCCGGTTTCAACTGGCTATAAAAAACCAATTTTTGGAAGATTTTGGGAATGAGATCCGGGAAACCCGAATCGGATTTAAGTCGCTTTCGATTGTTTGGAAAACTGCCACTCCAGCCTCCGAACTCACTTTCTGGCTCGGTTCAATCCCTACAAAACTTCTGCTAAAATCCCTTTCTGAGAATTGTTGGAAAGTTCCTGTTTGCTATTCATCCTCTACGGGAAGAGACCTGGAAACTCTGGCTGAGAGCAAAAACAAGTCGGTTGTTGACTTGATTTCGCTCCATTCCTCAGTTGAGTATCGGATTCATTTTTTCGGGTTTTTGCCGGGATTCATGTACTTGAACGGGCTTCCGGAGAAGCTGCATACTCCCAGAAAAAGAGTTCCGGATTTGCGTGTTCCCGCAGGTTCTGTTGCCATCGGAGGTAGTCAAACGGGAATCTATCCTTCGGAAAGTCCGGGCGGGTGGCACCTGATCGGAAAATCTCCGCTTACGCTTTTTGACCCGCACTCAATTCCTCCTGTTTGGGCAAAACCCGGGGAGAAATTGCTGTTTTCCCCTATTTCCGAAAGAGAATTTGATTCACTCATCAGGCATCCAAAACCTCCCGAATTGCGATGATAAAAGATTCTGCCTACCTGAAAATCCTGAAAACAGGTCCCGGAACTTCCGTCCAGGATTTGGGAAGAATTGGGTTTTCTCAATTCGGAGTCCCCTATTCCGGAGCCATGGATCAGAAAGCACTTTCCTGGATAAATCATTTGCTGAAGAACAAAGAGAATGACGCTGTTTTGGAAATTAGCCAACCCGGATTCAAAGCTGAATTTGAAGCTCCGATCCTGATTTGCCTTGCCGGTGCCAAGGCTGATTGCAAACTGAATGGAAAACCTGTTTCATCTTTTGGTTTGATCCCGATTCAGGAAGGCGACACAATTGAAATTGGAGCTTTCAATCAAGGTTCGATCCTTTATATTGGAGTAAAAGGAGGATTTCAAACGGAGAAGATTCTGGAATCCAGAAGTTGGTATCAGGGAATTACCGCTGAATCCACTGCTCAGAAAAATGCCCTGTTCCCGTATTTCACCACTCAGGAGGTACCATCCTATACCAACTCAAAGGCAAAGTGGAATACGAGTTGGTTTGAAACTGAAACCATTGAAGTCTATCCCGGACCGGATTGGGAATTACTGGATGAAAAATCTCAAAAACTGCTTTCCGAAGGGCTTTTCACAATTTCCAATTTGAAGAACCGGATGGCAATTCAATTGGAAGAATTGCTACCAAACTCTTTGCCTGAGTTGGCTACAGCTCCTGTATTCCCGGGAACAGTCCAATTGACATCCGGGGGAAAGCTGATAGTCCTGATGCAAGATGCCCAGGTGACAGGCGGCTATCCGAGAATCCTTCAGTTTCCCGAAGAATCTCTGTCAGTTTTAGCTCAGAAAAAGCCCTATCAAAAAATCAGATTCTCTTTTCTGAAAGTTTAGCGAAGCTTAAATGGATCGGAAAATTTGAAATCAAAAAATGATTCAAAAAAATAAGTTTTTATCTTGAGCAAAGGCAGCTTGACTGCTATCTTCCCTTTTTTCACGAACAACCCAAAAACCCATGGATTCAGGTTTAAAATCTAAAATTTTAGCCCAAGGCATGTCTCCTGAGACAGTTGCCGAACAAATCGACAATTTCAAAAACGGTTTTCCATTTCTCACAATCACCGCTCCTGCCACTCCGGGTGATGGAATCAAAGTTTTGCACGATAAGGATTTAAGACACTTCCTCCTCACTTATCCGGACAAAGCTGCGCAAATCGAAGTGGTGAAATTTGTGCCGGCAAGCGGGGCTGCTTCGCGAATGTTTAAAGATCTTTTCTCCTTCGCCGAAGGTGATGGTGACATCAGCAAAAGCGCTTTCATGCAAAAATTCATGAATAACATTGAGAAGTTTGCCTTCTACGATGATCTCGATGCAGTCCTGATAATAAGAGGAACAAGCATTGCTCAAAGCATCGCTTCAAAAGATTATAAAGGTATTTTGGAAGCCTTACTTTATGATGATGGATTGGGATATGGGAATCTTCCGAAAGGACTTCTCCGGTTCCACTCTTATCCGGATGAACACAGAACTCCCGCTCACGAGCATTTGATCGAAGGAATTGAGTATGCGATCGGAGAAGGAAACACAGTGAAAATTCACTTTACCGTTTCTCCTGAGCACGATGAGAAATTCCAGGCTGAAATCGCCCTGATCCTGCCGGGACTGAAAAAGGAATTTGGTATAAACTTCGATATCAGCTATTCCCATCAAAAGAAATCAACCGATACTATTGCGGTAAATACAGATAACAGCCCATTCCTGGAAGAAGACGGAAGTTTGCTTTTTCGACCTGCGGGACACGGAGCGTTACTTGAAAATCTTAATGACATTCATGCCGATTTGATCTTCATCAAGAACATCGATAACGTCGTTCCGGATCGATTGAAAGAAGAAACCAAAAACTATAAAATCGCCATTGGAGGTCTCCTTTTGGAGATTCAGGAGAAAATATTCCACGCCTTGAGAAATTTGGACAGGACGATTGACCAGCAATCTGTGCGTCATGCTGAGCATGTTTTCACACATGATTTGGGAGCAAAATTACCCGAGGATTTCCATACTCACTCCATCGATTATCAGGCGTTCTATCTGAAAACAAAACTTGACAGGCCAATTCGTGTCTGCGGAATGGTGAAAAATACCGGAGAACCGGGAGGCGGACCTTTCTGGGTAAAAGAGGAAGATGGTTCGCAATCACTTCAGATTTTGGAAACCGCTCAAATCGATTTGAATGATCCGGAATCCAAAAAACATTTTAATGCTGCAACTCATTTCAATCCTGTAGACTTGGTGTGTGGAACCAAAGATTATCGTGGAAGGCCTTTTAATCTGTTGAAATGCAGAGATATGAAGACAGGATTCATCACCGAAAAATCAAAATCAGGAAGAGATCTGAAAGCGTTGGAATTGCCAGGACTATGGAACGGCTCAATGTCAAACTGGAACACGATGTTTGTGGAAGTTCCCCTGATCACCTTCAATCCTGTGAAGACAGTGAATGATCTGCTGAGAGACGAGCATCAGTGAGATTTAAGACGTAAGATTTAAGACGTAAGATTAAGACGTTAGACATTAGATGTAAGAAACAAGAAACAACCCGGTTAATCCTTCAAATGGGAGATTTAACCGGGGTTTTTCTTTTATTTAAATCCGAAATCATAAATCAAATATCCAGAATGTCACATATCCGCAATTACATATCATAAATCTGAAATCCTTCTGACTTCAGCATTCAGCTTTCAGACTTCAAATTTCAGCATTCGAGATTCAGCATTCGATGTTCATTATTAAAAAATCTATTCGTTGTCCTGCGCCCGGTTGTCTGTTGTCTGTTGTCAGTTGTCTGTTGTCTGTTGTCAGTTTAAAAAACTTCAGCATTCAGCTTTCAGACTTCAAATTTCAGCATTCGAGATTCAGCATTCGATGTTCATTATTAAAAAATCTATTCGTTGTCCTGCGCCCGGTTGTCTGTTGTGAGTTGGATTCGGTTGTCAGTTGTGGGTTGTCGGTTTAAATCCGAAATCATAAATCCGAAATCGCAAATCATAAATCCTTCAGCTTTCAGCTTTCGGACTTCTTCCCTTCGTACATATCGTATCTCAGTAATCGGCAGTCAATCGTCCCGTTCCAGAATTCGATTCTTCGGCTGGCTTTTAGTCCGACTTTTTTGGCCAGCTCCATATTTCCGGTAAAAATATATCCCCGATAGCCTGCACATTTCTGCTTCATGAAGTCACCCATTCTTTTGTAAGTGATTTCGAGTTCATCATTTTCACCCAATCGCTCTCCGTATTCCGGGTTGAACATGATCACTCCTCTTGGCTTTTCAGGAATTTCGGTTTCCGCAAAATCGCAAACCTGAAAATCAATCATATGATCGACGCCTGCATAGACGGCATTTTCTCGGGCAAATGAAATCGCCTGAAGGGAAATATCTGAGGCAATGATTTTGACTTCCGGAGTCTCCACGATTTTGGATTCCAGCTTTTTCTTTTTCGCCAGATAAGCCTCCTCGTTGTATCCCAAAATATGCTGGAAGGAATAATGATCCCGATACAAACCCGGATAGCGATTGGTCGCCATCAAGGCTGCTTCGATCGCTAGAGTCCCGGAACCACACATTGGATTGATGAAAGGAACCCGCGTGTTCCATTCTGTTGCATAGATTGTAGCGGCTGCCAAAGCTTCCATCATTGGAGCTTTTCCCGGAATCTTGCGATATCCGTGCTTGGCAAGCGTCTCCCCGGAAGTATTGATGTAAAGGATCGCCTGAGTTTCTTTCCAATACATTTGAAAAACCAAACCGTCGAAATCGGATCCTGAATCAGGTCTTCTCCCTTTCAAATCCCGAAATCTGTCCACAATCGCATCTTTGATTTTCAGATTGACGATCAACGGAGTTGTGATGCTTTCATTTTCAGCAACTGAATTGACCGAAAAATAACCATCTACGTCCAGGTATTCTTCCCAGGGAATTGCTTTGATCCTTCGATAAATATCGTCTGCATTTTGCAGGTAAAAAGATCGAATCTCATACAACACATGTGATGCTGTCCTCAGGTGAAGGTTCAGGTCCATACAATCCTCAAGACTTGCCTTCAGCTCAAGTCCAGTTCTGGTGACAGATTCCGGCACAAAACCGAGCTCACGAACTTCCTTCTCTAAATAAGTAATTGAGCGATCCTTACAAGTGATGAAAACTTTTCCTTTTTGGTTAAAATCAAGCATGCGCAAAAGTAAGAAAGATCAGCAGGATTATTTCCCGCAATAATAAAAGCTCAATCCTATCAGCAATTTGCTAATCAATACTCGCAAACGATTGCGTAACTTAGGAAGGGTCCAATTTGTCTTGATGGACATTAATCCTGAATTTAGAATATTACAAAAACCCTCTATAAATGAAATCATTACTGAAATCGACCTTCTTCCTTTTCTCAATCTTACTGCTCATCAGTTGTTCTAAAGCCCCAAAAGCTGAAGATGGATGGATAAATCTATTTAATGGCACTGACTTAACGGGCTGGAAACCTCTTGCCGGAACTGCAACTTTTGAAGTGGTGGACAGCACAATCGTCGGTACTTCAGTAGCAGGTTCACCCAATACATTTCTGGTTGCGGACGGGATGTACACAGATTTTATCCTTGAACTGGATCTGAAGGTAGAGCACACTACCAGCAACTCCGGCGTGATGGCTCGTGGTCAGTTTGACCCGGCAGCAAGAGACGGTCGGGGATTGGTTTTCGGCTATCAAATTGAAGCAGATCCAAGTGAAAGAGCATGGTCAGGAGGAATATATGACGAAGCAAGAAGAGGCTGGTTATATCCACTGGATTTAAATCCTGCAGCAAAATCTGCATTTAAGCTTGGTGAATTCAATCATTATAGAATTGAGGCAATCGGAGACGAAATCAAAACCTGGGTAAACGGCCAGGAAGTAGCCTATGTAGTGGATGATATGGACAGCATTGGTTTTGTTGCCCTCCAGGTTCACAGTGTAAGAGATTCATCTGATGCAGGAAGAAAAACCTACTTCAAAAATGTAAAAGTTCAAACTGAGAACCTGATTCCCCAGCCTTTCAATAAGGATGTATTCGTAGTCAATAATAGATTGAATGCATTGACCGATTACGAAAAAACTCAGGGTTGGAGATTACTTTTCAATGGTCAAAACTCAGATGGCTGGAAAGGTGCTTACAAAGAAACATTCCCTGATTTCGGTTGGGGAGTAAATGAAGGTATCCTTTCAATCGCTAAATCCGGCGGAGGTGAGTCAACCAATGCTGGCGATATTGTCACTATTGAAAAATTCAGCTCTTTTGATCTGGCATTTGATTTCAAATTAACAGAAGGAGCAAACGGCGGATTGAAATATTTTGTGACACTTTCCGAAGGAAACAAAGGATCAGCAATTGGCTTGGAATACCAAATCCTGGACGATGAGAAGCACCCGGATGCCAAAATGGGAATTGCAGGCAATCGTACCCTGGCTTCACTTTATGATTTGATCAAAGCTGAGAAGCAGCCAAGATTCCTGAAGCCGATCGGCGAATGGAACAAAGGCCGTGTGGTGGTAACTCCGGACAATAAAGTGACCCACTATCTGAACGGGGTGAAAGTGTTGGAATATCAGAGAGGATCACAAGAATTCCGTGACCTGGTCGCTATCAGCAAATACAAAATCTGGCCAAACTTTGGTGAAGCTGCCGAAGGTCATATCCTGCTTCAGGATCATGGCGATGAGGTAAGCTTTAAAAACATCAAAATAAAGACGTTGAAATAACCGCCCAAAAGAACCATGAAAAAGAATAACCGAAGAGAGTTTATAAAGAAATCAGCTGCTGCGACCGTCGGCATTTCAGCCTTGGGGGCGATTGGTTTTTCTCCCAAATCCTACGCAAGAATCATCGGTGCCAATGAAAGACTAAATGTAGCAATAGCAGGTTTGGGAAGAAGATTGGGTGCTTATTATGAGCCCATCGGTTTGAAATCCAGCAATGTGAACTTGCTTTACATCTGTGATGCCATGAAATCTCAGATGCCAAAGGCTGCCAAAAACTTTGAGAAATACATCAGCTATGCTCCCAAACAAGAGCAAAATATCATGAAAGTGCTGGATGATAAAGATGTGGATGTGCTGATCAATGCTACTCCGGATCACTGGCATGCTCCAGGTACCTGGCTGGCACTTGAAAGAGGAAAACACGTGTACGTTGAAAAGCCTTGCTCCCACAATCCACGCGAAGGTGAATTGCTGATTGCGCTTCAGAAGAAATACAATAGAGTAGTCCAGATGGGGAATCAGCAGCGATCCGCTCCTGAAAGCAGGGAAATCATCGCTGCCATCCATAATGGAGCAATTGGAAAAGCATTCATGGCAAAAGCTTTCTACAGCAATTCACGAGGAGCTGTTCCAAATCCAAAAGCTGCATCTGCTCCTGAAGGATTAGATTGGGATATGTTCCAGGGCCCGGCTCCCCGCAAACCGTACATGCATGACACCTGGGATTACAACTGGCACTGGTACGGTTGGGATTATGGCACAGCCGAGACAGGTAATAATGCAACTCACGAATTGGATGTGGCGCGATGGGCGCTTCAGGTGGATTATCCAAGCGAAGTGCAGGTAGTTTCCGGCAAATTTCATTACCCTGAAGATGGATGGGTGATGTTTGATACCATGGATGCTACCTTCAAATTTGGAGACAATAAAATCATCCAATGGGACGGAAAAAGCCGAAATAACTACAAAACCTACGGAACTGACAGGGGAACCATCATTTACGGAACTGAAGGTTCAGTATATGTAGATCGTGATGGATATAAGCAGTTTGACAGAACAGGAAAACTTGTAAAAACCAACATGGGAGCTGGTTCCGAAGGCGGAACCCAACTCGGCGGCGGTGGTGATATGAGCACAACTCACGTGGTGAACTTCTTCAACGCTGTTCGCGGAAAAGAGAAGCAAAACTCAAATATCGAAGAAGGTGCAGTGAGTACGTTGCTTTGCCACCTGGCAAATATCAGTTCCCGCACAGGAGAGAAATTGATTTGCGATCCATCAAACGGTCACATTACCAATTCTCCAAAAGCGATGGTGCTTTGGACCAGGGAATATGAAAAAGGCTGGGAACCTCCTAAAATTTAATGATCTAAGTAAAATTGGTTTTCTTAATTCCAGACACCTGTTTTCAACTTGAAGGCAGGTGTTTTCATTTAATGTATAGCACACATTAAACAGATATTCATTATCGAAACCTCAATAAAAATGAGATTGTACAAAGGTTTTTTCATTAAATCACCCGGTTTATAAACAGTCCGACTTGTTTTACAAATACTTGATTTTTTGATTGTTAACTACGCAATCGATTCCGTATTTCCCGCTTTTTAAGCCTTGACCTTGATCCGCCATTCATCTATCTTGAATGATGAATATTCTGCGCAAATGGCCACTCATACCAAAATTTAAAAAACCATTCCGATAGGGTATTCATCTATTTATTTATCTATCTATTAACAGTAACCCCAAAAATTTATGCGTACAAAATTCTACACTTACCTCACGGTAGTGCTTTTCCTGATGCTGAATATGAGTTTCGCATTTGCTCAGGAAGCACAGGTGGGAGGTACAGTCTCGGATGAGACAGGTGCTCCACTACCGGGTGTCACAGTCCTTTTGAAAGGGACTACCAAAGGAACTACCACCGATCTCGATGGTAAATATTCCCTTTCTGCTCCTTCAGATGGAGTACTTGTATTTTCCTTCATTGGTTACGACCCAATTGAAGTGACCGTCGGCAATCAATCCCAGATCGATGTTTCCTTAAGTCCGGATCTGTCTGATCTCGAGGAAGTCGTGGTTGTTGGTTATGGTACAGCCAAGAAAAGTCAGCTAACCGGTGCGATTTCTTCTGTAGGAAATAAAGAAATCCAGGAATTACCGATCACAGATGCCCGACAGGCATTACAGGGAAGAGCAGCCGGGGTTGACGTGACCCAAGCCGGTTCTAAACCGGGATCAGCTCCTCAAGTACGTATTCGTGGAAGAAGATCGTTTAACGCTTCCAATGAACCACTTTATGTATTAGATGGTATTCCTATAGTGGGTGGTCTTGGTGATATCAATTCTCAGGATATTTCTTCCATGGAAGTACTAAAAGATGCTTCTGCTACAGCGATTTATGGTTCCAGAGGGTCAAATGGTGTCGTTCTGATCACTACCAAAAGAGGAAATGTCGGAAAAACAGTTGTTTCATTAAACTCTTATTATGGTATTAGTCAGGAGTTGGGCCGAATTGATGTGTTCAACGGACCCGAATTTGCCGAATACAAAAGAGAATCAAGAAGAGCAACCGGTAGATACCCCGAAGGTGCTGCTACTTCGGAAGCAGATGCCAAAATCTTTGAACCTGTCGAACTGGAAAGTATTGGTTTGGGCAGAAGTACTGATTATCCCGGAGGCCTGATCAAACAGGGCAGTATCCAAAGTCACCATATAGGGGTGAGCGGCGGAAGCGATAAAACTACCTTTTATATCTCAGGAAACTACTTTAAAGATGAAGGTGTCATCTACAATCAGGATTTTACCCGGTACTCTTTCCGGGTCAATTTGGATCACCAAATCAACAAGAAAATTAAGATCGGAACTTCTACCTTTTTCACCCGAAGTGATCGAAATGGTGAAAACTTCAACCCGCTGGGTGGTGCACTTGCAGAGAATCCACTTGGAAAACCCTATGATGATGAAGGTAATCTTATCTTCACTCCTACCACCGATGGATTAAGAACGAACCCGTTTGCTGAGATCGTACCAGGTGCTCAGGTGGATGAAACCAGAAGATACAGAGCATTTACCAGTCTTTATGGAAGTTGGGAAATCACAAAAGGGCTTACCTATCGATTGGTATTTGGTCCTGATCTGAACATCAGCAGAAATGGTCGGTTCACCGGATCACAAACGAATGCCAGAAGAGGCGGACCTCCTACGGGAAGTGTGGATGATAGATTCAATATCAATTATACGGTTGAAAACATCCTGACTTATAATAAAACCTTCAAAACTAATCATACCATTAATCTGACTGCATTACAGTCTTTCCAGCAGGATAGATTGGAACAAAGCACAATCAGCGTACAGGATATCCCTGCAGCAACCCAACTCTATCATAGATTAGGTGATGCCGCTCAGATCACCGGTGCCAATACAAACCTGGTGGAATGGTCTCTGCTTTCATACATGGCTCGCGTTAACTATGATTTCAAAGGTAAATACCTCGTTACAGGTACAATCCGGGCAGACGGAAGTTCCCGATTCGGTGAAAACAACAAATTTGGATATTTTCCGTCAGTTGCTTTGGGCTGGAATATGCACCAGGAAGAGTTCCTGAAGAACTCTTCCAAAATAGATTTATTGAAGCTGAGAGTAAGTTATGGCTCCATCGGTAACCAGGCAATCAACCCGTATCAAACTCAGGCCCTACTTGGCAGAACTTCTTACGCTTGGGACAATACTGCAGCATTTGGCTATAGACCAAACACCATCGGTAATCCCGATTTGAGATGGGAAACTTCCACCACTTTCAATTCCGGAGTTGATTTCTCTTTCTTCAGAGGCCGTATCTTAGGTAGTTTGGAATATTACGTGACCAATACCTCAGACCTCCTGGCACCACAACCTCTTCCTAACTCGACAGGTTTCGGAGGCTTTACGACTAACATTGGCGAAACTCAAAACAGAGGTATTGAACTTTCACTCTCTACTTTAAATATTGAAAGTGGTGATTTCACCTGGTCGACAGACCTAATTTTCACCAGAAACAGGGAAGAAATCATGTCTTTGCCAAATGGTGATGATATCTCTGCAGGAAGATTTATCGGTAAGCCTTTGACAATCTTCTACGATTTGAATAAAGTAGGTATCTGGCAAACTTCTGAAAAAGATGTTGCTGCCGGATTCGGTGACAAACCGGGTGAAATCAAGGTGGAAGATTTGAACGGAGACGGAAAAATCAATTCACTGGATCGTCAGTTTTTGGGTTCAGCAGTTCCTGATTTCTCAGTTGGTATGACCAACCGATTTGCTTACAAAGGATTTGACCTCTCTTTCTTTATTTTCGGAAGATTCGGATCCATGATCAGATCTACGTTTCACACCAGCAACAATAACCTGTTTGGTCGATACAATAACCTGGATGTGGATTACTGGACTCCCAACAATCCTACAAATTCCTACCCAAGACCTAACGAGAATCAGGAATTCCCTAAATACAACTCTTCCATGCAATATTTTGATGGTACATTCATCAAAGTCAGAAACATCAACCTGGGTTATACCTTCAATGATGTGGTCTTGAAAAAAATCGGATTCAGCAGCCTGAGATTATATACCAGCATTCAGAATCCATTTATTTTCTCTAATTACCGCTCAGAACACAAAGGAATTGACCCTGAAACATTCATTGATGGGGAGCAGGGTGTGGAATCAGGTGCAATTACTGCAAACGTAACTCCACCGGTGGTTCAGTACACTTTCGGTGTAAACGTGAAGTTTTAATCTCAAAGCAATTCAACGATGAAAAAAATATCTAATTCTAATAAAATGAAATCCTGGATTAAATCAGGCGCTTTGGCATTGTCGCTTTCATTGGCATTTTCTTGTCAGGATGCACTTCAGGAAGATGTGATTTCCCAAATCGGAAATGACTACCTCAATACCCCAAAGGGACTGGAAGATGGCGTAAATGCCGCCTATACTTCCTTGCGGGCATGGTATGGTACCGAGCGTGGTAATAATATGACTGAGTTTGGTACAGACATCTACACCAACGGTGCTGATGGTTCCTGGAAATTCATGAATACTTACACCAATCAATTTGATTCGCAAAATGGTCATGTCAGGGAACTTTGGGATGAATTATACAGTGGAATAAATACCTGTAATGCAGTGATTGAGCGGGCAGAAAATGTAACAGGTATGAACGAGGCCACCAAAACGCAAAGAATTGCTGAGGTTAAGTTTATAAGAGCACACAACTACTTTCTTATGGTTCAGCTTTTCGGACCGATTGATTTACAGCTTTCCGAAAATAAAGTTCCCAATAAAGCCGTAACCCGTGCTCCTGTTTCAGAAGTTTATGCATCAATTATTCAGGATCTTACCGAAGCGATTCCAAACCTGGAGGCAAAGGCAAAATCTGCAAACTATGGCAGAGCGACTCGCGCCGCAGCTGAGCACTTACTTGCAAAAGTTTACATGACAAGAGCAACTGCTGAAGGCGGAAGCCTTGCAGATTATGCCGCTGCTGAGCCACTTTTGCAGAATGTGATCAAGAATTATGGTTTTACTTTACTTCCTGATTTTGCGGACGTTCACAAGTTTGGAAATGAAATCAACAACGAAGTAATCTGGTCTGTACAATATACCAGAGACCCTTTGACCAACGGTGGAGGTAATAACTCTCACGTGTTCTTCCTGATGGAATATGATGTGCAGCCGGGAATGAAAAGAGATACTCAAAATGGCCGCCCTTTCAAAAGATACAGAATGACTCCTTATGCGATCAATACAGTGTTTGGAGAACGGGTGAATGACAGTCGCTACAAAAAATCTTTCAAAGACGTTTATTATTCCAATAAACCGGGGACGTACAACACCAACTTTGACCTGTCCAAACCATCGGTGACTTTTGCCCAAGGTGATACTACGATCTATATCCCAGGGTTTGAAATGTCTCTGGAGGAAAGAGCTAAGAAGAAGTACCAGGTTTTGGTTCCCAGCAGATATGACGAAAGATTGTTCCCCGCTTTGACAAAGCATTTGGATCCGGGAAGAGCGGATTTGACTCAATTTCAAGGTGGCAGAGACTTCATTGCCATGAGATTAGGGGAAACCTATCTGCTGTTGGCAGAATCTCAGTTCCGTCAGGGAAAAATCACAGAGGCTACCGCTTCCATCAATGCCGTGAGAAGAAGAGCTGCATTTCCGGGCAAGCAAGCAGCAATGGAAATCACTCCTGCTGAGTTGACGTTCGAATTCATCACGGAAGAAAGAGCAAGAGAGTTGATCGGTGAGCAGTTTCGTTGGTTGGATTTGAAGCGTTGGGGAATTCTGGTGGAAAGAGTAAAAGCTTACAATCCACAGGGGGCTCCAAACATCAAGGACTTCCACGTGTTGAGACCTATCCCTCAAAACCAGATTGACCGGGCAGAAGGCGGAGCTGCAAATTTCCCGCAAAACCCGGGTTATTAATATTGATTTGTTTGGTATAAATGAGAAAAGCTGTTCCGATTTTTGGAACAGCTTTTTTTTATTTACCCTGCGGAAAGTAAAAAAAAATTATCCCGCTACCGTAGAAGATCGAATGGTGATTTTGGACGGAACTGTAATTACCTGATTGAGCAAGTCGGGCTGCTTCGGCCTGGTAAGCTTTCTGATCAGCAATTTCGCACACTCCTCTCCGATCGTA
>JAKFCO010000105.1:0-27691 GCA_036676605.1 Algoriphagus sp. | reverse complement strand
CCAAAATAGGTTGTTAAAGCAGCGGATAATCGACCACAGAAGACGGTCGACAGTCCACAGCACGTACATTTGGACTTCAAGCCTTGTTTTATTTGGTTAGTGGCAAGAAAGCGGATATTCATATAATCATATTTCCAAAACGAGTAATTTTTACGATGAAGTAAAATAGTAAACCGGTATCCCGGATTTTAAAAAACTACACTCTCCATGAAAAAAAGTCATATCAGCAAGATAGAAATCCGTAAGGGTGAAGAAGTAAAAGGGCAGGACATCAGAGAAGGTATCTTTAACCTGATTCAATCATACTTCCCCGATTTTGACAAAGACGACTACATTTCAAATACTGAATTAAACCAGTACAGACGTCTGTATTTGACTTCGCTGATCACTCAGGAAAAAGGAGAACTGGCAGCCATCGACAGAGATGTAATGGATGCCATAAAAAACAATTCTATCCTTTCTGAAAACATTCAGGATGAAATAGAAGGCCAACTTACCACAGGCCAAAAATTTGCTGACAAGATTGCGGGATTTGGGGGTAGCTGGACCTTCATCCTCACATTTTTCTCATTCATTTTGATTTGGATTACCGTAAATATTTGGTTTTTAGTAACCAAACCTTTTGATCCATTTCCATTTATTCTCTTAAATCTTATTCTTTCCTGTCTTGCTGCCATCCAAGCCCCCATCATAATGATGAGCCAAAACAGGCAAGAACAAAAGGATCGACAGCGTGGCGAACACGATTATAAAATAAACTTGAAAGCTGAACTTGAGATCGAGTTGTTGAGCGAAAAAATAGACCACCTGCTTGTTCATCAAAACAAAAAACTGCTCGAGATTCAAGAAGTTCAAATAGACTATTTGGAAGATCTCATGAAAGAAATCAAGAAAAAATGAAACTGTAAACCAGCTCTTGCCTTTGCAAATTGCGAGTCCAAAGCCTTAAAATGAAAAAGGGAATACACTTTATTTCAGTGTTAGAGGTATATTTTGTTTCCCAGAACTCGCCTTTTTGACAAGCCTTCCCCTTGAAAACCCACACCATTTTTTTAACTTAATTCTATAATGAATCCCAAGCCAACTTCAGTCGAGGAATATTTAAGCTGGTTTCCGCTTGAAATCCGGGAGAAGCTGGAATTGATCCGTCAGACAATCCTTGAAGCGGTACCGGAAGCCAAAGAAATCATCAGCTATCATATGCCGGCAATTAAGACAAAAGAGGTTTTGGTGCATTATGCTGCTGCGAAAAACCATCTCGGCTTCTATCCTACCAACAGCGGGGTGACTGAATTCAAAAAAGAATTGGCAGGATATCAGACTTCGAAAGGAGCGATTCAAATTCCATACGACCAGCCTGTTCCTGTGAAACTGATTGCAGATATCACGAAGTTTCGATTTTTTGAAGAGGAAGAAAAAAAGAAATCCAAAAGCTGATTTTGCTCCTCTTCAGGAAAACTTCCAGCCTTTATCACAACTTTTAAAACCCTGTTTTTGAATATTTTACTTTTTCTGAGGTGGTGATAAATGTCATATATTTTTTATTTCCATCGATGTAAATTGAAGAACAGGCTTTTAAAAAGAGTATAAATAGGCTTTACTGAACTTCCTTTTTCAAAAATTAAAAAAGGATCAAGCCTGATTTTCTTTTCAATGATTTAATCGATTTGTAACTCTAAAAATCAACTAAAATGGAAACGGTCAAAACAATTAAAGAATTGCATGACGAGCATAAAATCTGGTTGAACAAGCTTCTGTTTTACCAGGATGAACTCATAATCATGGCTGGTCGGATTGCTGAAGTAGAAAAAAAGAATTCCTCTGATGAAGTACTTGCTTTGGTTGATCATTTTCAAAATCAGTTCGTCATCCAAAAGGAACAGATTGATATCCTAAAGCATGACATAAAAAGTCATGAGTTGTTTCTGGAGGGTGCTATCATTAAGAATCATGATTCAATAGATCAGGAGAAATTTTCTGACCATAAGAAACACAGGGAAAGTATTCTTGTCTTTGAGAAAATTTTTAATGACTTGCGAGGCGAACTAATTCAATTCCTGTCAAAGTGGATGTGATTCCTCTGGCAGATTCAGTGGAGTTTTAGGTGTCTTTGGAGGAAAAAAAAACTGCCAGGGCTTGAGTGCAAACCAGCCAAGCAATATCTTGAAAAGCTCATTTCTCTGATTAAAACTTACTCCTCTGGATTTTGTCGCTACAAAAATCGCAAGGGAAAAACTCACCAGAAAATTCATCATTCCAATACAAACGATCCCCAAAATGGTGATTCCTATTTCGTATTGGGACAATTGATCTCCAATAGATACGAAGGCAAGCCCAAAACTTGCCGAGGCAAAAGTGATGTGCCGGATATCGAGAGGAAGGCCGAGAATAACACCTATCGTACCCATGGAACCGAGGAAAATCCCCAGAAAAAAATTACCTGCAAGATTGCCCAGATTTTGATCCAGATATTCACTGAATTTATTTGTTCTTTTTTCTCCCAAAAACCTGTTTAAAAACTTGTGGTTCCTGATCCGCTGGGGAATCTTGTTGTAGACACTTTTATTGTCATAATATCCTGATATCAATCCGGCCAGAAACAGGAATACGCCCGCAATTCCCGCATGGAAAATCGAGTAACTATTGAATGGATCCAGCTCATGGATCAATTTCAAAGCCTTTTCAGGTCCGGCTATCTGGCCTCCTGAAAAGTAATGATATGCCCAGGCAACTAGAAAAGCCACCGGGAAAGCGACCAGCACATTACCCACAAATGCTATAAACTGGGAGCGGGAAAGCTTGACAATTACTTCTGCCAGGTTTTGTAATGCCTCGGACTTTGTCTTCGTCGTTTCATCCAGAGCTGCCGCAAGTTTGGACGCGGTCATGGCTGGCTGCTTGGTTGCCAGAGTTGAATGAGAAATATGAATCCCAATAAAACCCAACGAATAATTCATGCTGTAAAGAACTGCTTCGCCAAAAAGAGGGAGCTTCAGATAGTAAATCAGTACTTTTATTATCGACAAAAACCCGACAATAAAACCGCCTCCCATGGATGAAAAGAGCATATTCCACCATTCCCTTGTGGTATTGGCAATGTAATGCTCCCCGGTTTTGCCGGCATGCTCAGTAACCTGAAAAGCCAGTGATTTGATGTTATTTTCAAAGTGTTCACTGAGCGAATTCTTCTTGTTTTCGGCTTGAACCAAATTTTTAAATAGTTCAAGCTCTATACTGAAAGAAGTCTTTTCGGGTGATGTCACCACCAACCTCAGGAGCGTTCTCAGCCGGTCAATATTTTGATTGAGACGGGAAAGCAAGTATGTCAGATAAAGGTCAGCTCCGAATTTTCTTTTATTTTTTCGGATAAGCAGACTGAAATCAGAACATTGGTTCAGCATGACCAGAATTTGCTTGTAATCCGGGTTTTGATCCGATCGATCAAAATCATCAAGGCTTTGAATATTGTCCAGGTAAGCGAAAATATCCTTATTCTGAACCATAAACGGAGAATCGTATTCCTCCAATTCCGGCAGTTTAGACAGGATCTCTTGCTCAAGTCCCAATGCTCCCACACGCTGGGAAAGGACCAAAATGCTATTGACCAACTGGCCGAACACCTGATCTGTCGAATTCAAATCGTCAACTTCCTTGAGTCCTAGCTCCTGAAATAATGAAATCCACACTTCATAAGGGATTTCATTGATCCAGAGATAATCCCAGGATTTGTGAAAAATTTCATTGAATGTCCCTGTATGATCAGAGTCTTCATAGGCTCGTGGCAAAATTCTGGAATTAATTCTTTCAGAGGCTTCCGTGAAAAACCCTTTGTTGGTTAGTATCCCGGAATTTGTAAAAAGTGGAACAAGATGACGGGAATGAAGAAAATGATTGAAGTAAAGCTTAAGCGTTTCCTTTTCCCAGGTATGTTTTTGTAAGACTTGAATCAGGGTTTTTAAGTTTTCACTCGCTTGGTTCAGGTTTTTCATTGGAGGCCTTATCGCATCCACGATCCGAATCAATCCTTCTGCAGAAGATGGATCGTGATTGTCTTTAAGTCCTTGAATAATATCTAAAAATTTCATTTTTCTTTTTGGTAGGCTTCGTTTCCTCTTAAGGAGACAAATCTTGAATCAACCAGCTAAGTCAAAACTTACCTCCTGATTTTAATTAACTAATACAGAAATTAAGGGAAGTAGCTTTAGGATATGCAAAAACGAGTCCGCACTTAATCACAACTTCCATCCATCTATTGGACAAATCAATTCCTTTTGACTTAAAAAAAGAACTGCCTTGGGTCTAAGACTCAAAAGCTAAGCTCCTAAATCCAAAATCTTATCCACTTGCCAAGGAATATCTTCTGTGTAGTGACTCACATAGACCAGCGTAATCGGGCTGAACTCACCTATTTTCTCAACAGTAACCCGGAAAAGTCTCCTTTGAAATTCATCCATGCCCTGCGACGCTTCATCCAAAATCAGTAATTCAGGTTTTTTAATCAGCGCCCTTGCCAACAAAGTCCAGCGCTGATGTTCTAAAGAAAGTCTGTTCAAAGGCATTTCGGCCAGGTTTTCAAGCTGGAAAAGTTTGAGCCATTCAGATGCCAAAGTTTCCTGCTCATGGGTCACTTTTTTGAACAATCCCATCGTGTCAAACAACCCTGAGAGAATCACTTTTCTGCAGGTTTGATTTGCCGGGAAATAGCGACTGAGTTCCGGTGCCACAAAACCTGTCGGTCGCTTTACCTCCCAGATGCTTTCACCGGTTCCACGCTTTCTGTCAAAAAGCCAAAAATTCTGAGAATACGCCTGGGGGTTTTCTCCAATCAATAAACTAAGCAGAGTCGACTTTCCCGAACCGTTAGCGCCTTTCAGCAACCAGCGCTCTCCGGGTTTCACTTCCCAGCTCAGATTCTTCAGAATTTGCTTTTGACCGTAACCAATGCTTACAGATTCCAATCGAATAATGGATTCTCTTTGTGGAAGCGTGTGGGGCAAAAGGCTTCTCAGAAGATCCCAATTCCATGATGGTACAGAAGAAGATTTTTCCGAAAGATGATATTCCGCAGCGGGCCAGGTTTGATCAATTCCTGATTGATTTAATCGACCGACACGTGTGATTCCATCCGGAATTTCATTGGCGGAAGTAGTCAAAATCACATGAACTCCCTCCTCAATTAATACTTTCAGAAAGTCTCCAAATTCCTGCCGGCTTTTAATATCCAGGCCCGTCATGGGTTGATCCATGAGGAAAATCTCTGGCTGTCGCATCAGACCCAGTGCCAGAGCCAATCGGCGGGTTTCCCCGTTGGAAAGTTTCAAAAGAGATTTGTCCAGCAAATGCTCCAACCGAAGAAGTTTGACAACTTTTTCAAGAGTCCAGGTACCTGAGACTTTTGGTTTGTCCTGGAGGAGATATTCCCTGACAGTTGCGGTTTCTTCTGATTCGGAAGAGTTGAATCGTTGCTGAAAATAGAAGTTTTGCTGATGGGAACGATTCCTGAATTCATAGCTCTGGGATACGTAAGACATCAGATCCCGAAAACTATGAACCTCCCCTTTCTGATTTTTCTCAGAAATGTAGGCGGATGCAAACGGGCGATGGATTTCTCCTTTGGAGACAACCGTATTACCCCGCAATGTCTCCAGAAACGCCGTTAACTCGCGACCTGAATCCCCTATAATCGCCCATTGCTGACCTTTTTTCCAATGAAAGTCCAATGACTCAAAAGCCTGTTGGCCCTTGAATTGGACATGTGCTTGATGAACAGATAGAAGTAATTCAGGTTTCAAATGAATAGGTAATTGCAGAAAGAGTGTAAAAATGTGTCTCCTCATAGATACTCAATTTCTGTCAAACCTCTTTGTCCCAAAGAATCAATCAAGCAGAAAATTCATTCATCAATTGATTTTAATGTGTATTCGGTTGATTGCACATGACAATAAAAAATTCTGAATAAATTTCCCCTCGACTTTGCTCGGGGACCGAATTTAAATCTTGAGTCTGGGGAGAGGGATGGAATGCGGCGGCGCCGCATTCCATCCCTCTCCCTCTAAACTATAAACCTCCGGAGGCCGAGCGCCCGCCTCCCGGAGGGCAGGTAGTCGAGACCAGATTGAACATACGTGCATGATTACGGATACATATATTAATTTTATGATTATCCGCAACTTTGCCAGTAATGCTAAAATAGAGGTTTAAGTGGCGGATAATCGTCCACAGTCGACAGTCCACAGCACGTACATTTGGACTTCAAGCCTTGTTTTACTTGGTTAGTGGCAAGAAAGCGGATATTCAGATTGATTTTAAAGGCTTTTTTAAAAAATCTAACCTCAATTGGGGATTGAAGAAAAAAGATTACGATCGAGAAAACCAACGTAAAAAAATATGTGTATTCGCTTGATTGCACGTAACAGAATTAAGTTGGGATTTGAATGAAAAAATCCCCCTAACCCCCTTAAATCCCGATAATTATCGGGAGGGGAGTCACATTTCCGCATCCCGATGGCTATCGGGATTAAAACCGATAGGCTTTTATCCATCGTACAGATATCCGGATACGCATATAAACCAAAATAAGAAATCCTGCTAAACACTCGTCATTAAAATGAATTACAATTCCCTTGGCCGGGAATAAAAAATTAAATTCGTCAGCATTGCCTGCGAAAAAAAAAATCTTTAAATCTTGTTTTTGCTATCCATCACGATCGTTACCGGACCATCGTTGGTCAGCGCGATTTTCATATCCGCTCCAAACTCCCCTGTTCCGATTGATTTTCCCAATTCAGTTTCGAGAGCAAGTATCATTTTCTCATACAATGGAATCGCTATATCAGGTTTAGCTGCTTTGATATAGGAAGGTCGATTGCCTTTTTTGGTACTGGCATGAAGTGTAAACTGAGAGATGAGCAAGATCTCCCCTCCGATTTCAAGCAGACTTTTATTCATAACTCCATTTTCATCGGGGAATATTCTCAGGTTCACGATTTTCTTCGAAAGCCATACAATATCTTCCTCCCCGTCCGCCTCCTCGATCCCCAAAAGAATCATCAATCCTGTACCGATCTCTGCTTTGATTTTACCCTCGATTTTCACCGAGGCTTCTGAAGCTCTTTGAATGACTACGATCATGCGCTTAAATCTTGCATTTTGCCGGAATTGATTATTTCCACCGATTGGTTATTTGAACTCATTGCTGTTTTCACCATTGCTTTTGCTACTTGATAATCGTGAATTGGGCGCATGCCTTTCCAGAGTTTCAGCCAAACCAATGGCTTGGTGAAAATTTTGGCTACTTCCTCTCCCAATCTGAATTCATGTCGGCTACCCAAAAGTAAGGAGGGACGAAATAATCCCAAATAGTCAAATTGAAGAGCTTTCAAATCAGCTTCAACTTCTCCCTTTACCTTGTTGTAATAGACCGAAGAGGTTGGATCCGCTCCCAAAGCGGAAATGTATAAGAACTTTTTCGCTCCAAGTTTACGAGCCCATTTTGCAAATGAAATTACAAAATCATGATCGACGATGTAGAATTTCTTCTGTGAACCTGCCTGCTTAATTGTGGTACCCAAGGCACAAAATGCATGGATTTCGGCCCTATTTTCCACGATTATATCACGAAGGGAATTATATTCTCCCCCCAATGACTGGGAAGTGAGGTTGGTTTGCCAGTCCATAGAATCAATGTAGGACATATCTGCCACAAGCTGAACAAGCTTTTCATGCTTCAGTGCAAGCTTCCTGCGACCCAGGCTAATAATATAGGAGTAATCAGGATTTTTCAATAGTTGGTGCAAAAGCTGCATCCCAACCAGACCGGAAGTGCCGGATATTAAAGCGATTTTCATAAAAGTTAATTTTTTCCGGATCAAGTGATTATTATCTGTTGCCAGAGATTTGTTTTTCCTTCGGAAACCAAAAATGATTTCAATGGGAAGTGCTGGTCAACTGAAGTTGATTAAGCATTCAAAATGATGCCGAAATTGACATTTCAGGATCGGACCTGGCTTTTCTCCCAATCTAAAAATCTCTCCACCTCATTTTTGATTTTGGCATAAACCGCCAAAACAACAGAGACATCATCTGCGAATCCCATAAATCCCAGGAAATCCGGAATAAAATCTACAGGAGAAAGGAAATAAACCAACGCTAGCAACAGCAGCCCCAGTGTACTTCCGGAAAGTTTATGAGTTCCTGAAAAATGAGCCATTACCATTCTGATAAAAATCGAAACGGGGTCTATCAGCATTTTTACCTTCGGGTGCTCTCCAAACTTGGCGATTTTTCTCCCCACATTAGACAGCAATTCCCTTACTTTTGATTCCTGTCCGGCAAGGGCTTGAACTTGCTTTCCAAAAAGGGATTTTGCCTTTTCAAGAATGTCGGTTGCTTTGGTCTTAATGGTGGTCATGTCAGAAATAGATATTGATTTCAGATTTCACCTGCTTCAGCGCAAAGGCTATCGCATCGTTCTTTCTTTCCAAAGATTGTGCAAAAATTGCTTTGGCAAGATCAATTCCGGATGCTTCCCCTTCAATCATTTGTCTGCTCAGATTGATGATAGTGGTGACTTCTTCCACCGCTCTCTTCACCGCTTCCCAGGTTTCTTCTGAGAAATATAATTGCTGTGAAAAGTTATGATTGAACTCCTCTCTCACTTCAGCGAGTAAAAGAGAATACAACTCAGCAGAAGTGCATGCAGCAGGATTGGAGCGACGTACCAGGTTATTGGGAGTGATTCTCTCCAGTAGAAGGCAAAGTCTCTCTGCCGCCTGAAGACGAATCGGAAGGACAGTCTGAGAGTTTTGAGTTTTCAGCTCCACGATCATTTTTTCTCTGTCTTTGGAAAGGAAAGAAATAACCACGAGATACATTCCGTACAATACGATGCCGGCTGGTAATAGAATCTTAAGTAAATCTACGATGTAATCCATTTTATGTCTAATTGACTCGAATATCCACAAATTATCCCTGTCTTAAAACCTGAAGGAATGATAAATTTGAAAATCGAACGAACCAAATCCCTGCCAAAAACCTTTTTCTCCCATGATTGTCCCGGTAAAAATTACAGAAAAAGCAGAGTCTGAGATCAAAAACATCATGGCAACCAAAAACATCCCCGCAGATTACCATTTGCGTGTGGGTGTGAAAGGCGGGGGATGCGGTGGAATGTCTTATGCATTGGGATTTGACAAACCAAAATCGGAGGATCAGCAGTTTGAAATTTCCGGAATCCCTGTCCTGATTGAAAAAAGGCACCTAATGTTTCTGATGGGGATGCAGATTGATTTTTTCGAGGGCGATGAGGCCAGAGGATTTACTTTTATCAATCCGGATATCCCTAAAAGACACGACGTTTGAATTTTTAATTAAATTCATTTGAATTTAACTCTCAGCCGTCATGAAAAACCTCCTGATAATTCCTGCTTTGTTCCTTTTCGTGTCTGTCTCTTTTTCCCAAGTCGAGACTTTAGAAAAAGACCAAACTCCCGGAAAAGGCAAGGTTGAGGACTTAAGCTGGATAGAAGGTGTTTGGGTCGGAACAGGACTGGGATGAGATTGCGAGGAGGTCTGGATGCCTGCAGTAGACGGGCAGATGATCGGAACCTTTCGATTCCGGGAAGACGGCAAATTGGTGTTTTCCAAATTTATGAACATTGTCCAGGAAGGAGAAACCTTCTCGATGAAGCTGAAACATTTCAATCCGGGCCTTTCCCCTTGGGAGGAAAAAGAAAAATGGACGACATTTCGATTGGTTGAAATCGGAGAAAATATCGTATCGTTTAGCGGTTTGACAATGCAGCGAATAGGTGATGAAATGCTTCTTCAACTTGTCCTCACTGAGAATGGTGTTCGGAGAATCGAGGAGTTTAACCCGGACTATGCATTAGAATTCGTTACGAGGGTTCAAACTGCAAGAAAATCAGTCACTTTGGAGAACGAGGCGTAGCACCGCTACGGTGAGATTGAAAAGTGAAGCGAAGCGACTGATTTTGAGGCGGTTTGAGACCGCAGTAGATTTTCTAATGCATATTGCGGGTTAAAGTACACGAAAAAGGCGTATTAAAAATCCTCAAACCCCGGTTTCACATTGTCCCAAAACTCATCCAAGGCGATGATTCTCGGCTTCAAAAAGGAGATGATCTCCGGCCAATCCTCCTCCTCCATCACATTGACATCTGGCAGTACCTTTTCGATTTTGGATATCGTCTGCCCCATTTCATTGGTTGAATGGAGTTTCCAATCCCACTCCTCACCTGTCGATGCGAAAAGTAATTTTTTGAATTCCCGAAACTGATCAAAATAAAGCTCCTGCATTTCCTTATCAGAATGGGCAATTTCTATCCCGATTGAGGCAAATTCCCGCTCAGCTTTCATCCGGAAATAAATATCTTTTACCCCTGTTTTGTAATTAGCCCATTTTGTTTTGTAGCCTTGGGCATCAGGAACAGGCTTCATGTACTGCCCGAAAGCGATCCAAAACTCTGTTCGAATTCGGGTGGATTCAGCCTTGTTATACATAGACTTTATTCGCCGGGATAATCTTCCGGATAACTGACCGTGACAGAGGAAAAATTCACCAATCCACCCAAAGCAGGATGGTGCTTTTTTAAGGTAAGAGTGATTCGGGTTATTCTCGGATATGCTTCCAAAATATCGGTAATGATGACGTGCCCGAGATGTTCAAGCAGCTTCACTCTCACGTCCATCCGGGCCTTGATAAGTTGGTAAAGCTTGCCATAATCCACTGTGTATTTCAACTCATCACGAATCATGGCATCCCTGAAATCTGTCTCAAGCTCAAGATCCAGCGTGAATCTGTTTCCCAAAACAGATTCCTCAGGATAGGCTCCATGATACGCGTGAAACTCGATTCCTTCGAGTGAAACTTTGCCCATTTCTACAAATCGTCAAAAAACGACCCTGATTGTTTCTTATTGTCCCCTGCTGCTTTTGGCAATTTCTCAACTGGTTTTGGAGCTTCTGCCTCAACTTTTGGAACCACAGCAATTACCGGTATTTCCTCAATTTCATCATCTTCGATTTCTTCAGGAAGCTCCTCAGGAATTTTTTCAATGACCTTTTCTTCTACCTGCACATCCGGAGCCTGATCGTGAATTTCGAGTTCCTCCTCCTCTTCCAGGATTTCCTCCTCAGGTCTTTCATCGGCCAAAATTTCTTCTTCGGTAACCACCACCGGTTCAGGAGATACAGCTTGAATCGGCGCAGACTGAGAGGCGATAATTGCAATATTTGCCAGGACAAATGAATTGGAACGGCTCAATTCCTCGATAGCGCGCTGATGAGCTTTGGCATCTATTCGGATGAAATGAGACTCAGAAAGATCTATCTGATTCAGTGCATCCTGAGAAAGGCGCTTCAGGCTTTTAACCAATAATTCTCTTTGCTCCACAAGTCCTTCGTAGCTGCGGACCAATCCCTGCATGCTTTCGCGAAGCTCAAGAATGGTGTCCTTTGCTTTTTTCTCTGCTGCAGATATTAAAATGGCTGATTGCTCTTCTGCTTGCTTTCTTGCCTGAGACAGGACTTGATTTGCATGGGCATTCGCATGCTCAGCGGTATGATTTGCCTCTGCGATGATCAGGTCAGCCGCTTCATTTGCTTCTTCGATGATGCTTGCTCCTGTGTCCTCAGCGGTCTTTAGTGTTCTGAAAAGTGAATCCTCCACATCCTTGAGCCTTTTTGCTTCGGCCTCGGTGTTTTGAAGTTTAGTTCTCAGCTCCATATTTTCCTGATGAAGTTTTTCTACGACTTCACTGACTTCGTCCAAAAATGCAGCTACTTCTTTCTTTTCATAGCCTCTGAAAACGGTTTCAAAGGAGCGTTGCCTGATAGCGGCTGGGGTTATTTTCATCTGTTTATAATTTGTTTTTTAGCGGCCAGATGGAATCTCGCATGGCCCATAATCATTCCAGTGTGTGTCGCTTGCGTCATGCTCGATTTCATAGGTTAACTTTCTTCTATTTGCCAAATGGAAATGGTACGGTCGTCTGATACTGAAATGACTCGTCCCTGGTAGGTACTCCAGATTACTTTATTGATCGAAGTGCCGTGTCCGGCATTTCTGGCTTTATCGATTACTTTGAGCAGCTTTTTGTCGACGGCATCCCAAATTTTGATGGATTTGTCCATGGAGCAAGAGACCAGGAATTTGCCGTCATCTTTGAAATATAAGTAATTAATAGCATACAAATGTGCCACTATATTCTCTGAAAGCAGGTAATCATCGCTGTTCCAAAACTTGAGTTGTGCGTCTCTTGAACCGCTGACCAAAGTCTTCTCGTCCGGCGAATACGACAACCCAAAAACAGAATTGGTATGCCCGGTCAGACTGGCGACCGGCTGAAAATCATTAGCAAGATCCAGGATTTTAATCGTGTGATCGCTTAAGCCAATCGCGATTTGACGCTTCTCCCGGGCGATTGCCATCACCCGGATACTTTTTGAACTCAGCTTGATATGCTTTAAGATAGAACGCTCTTCAATGTTGAGGATGATCAATACCCCATCTCCTGTTCCTACATAGACTTCGTTGCCGAAAACTTTGATGTCAAAAATGGCCTGATCGGTGAGTTTGAGAGACCAGATTTCCTTGTTCTCATGCAGATCGATAACGTGAATGCCTTCGAAATTATGCCCGATAAAAAGCAGATTTCGCTCTTTATCTACTTCCAGGGCATAGACTGAATGAGGTAGTTTAGCGATGAGCTTGCCATCTTTTGGATTATCCAAATCCCACTCCACCACCATACCGTCACCTGCACCTGTATAAAAAAACCGGGGATCACTGCCCTCAGTTAAGGCATAAATGCAGTCATTGTGCCCGGTCAGCGTGTGTAATTTATTTACTTGAATTTTTGACATATATTGGACTGAGACTTAGCGGAGCCCTTTTGGCCTATGCAAACAAAAATAGAAAAAATTGACTCTTCCTCTGCCTTGGCTATCAAGATAATTGAGTCACAGGAAGAAGAAGCATTAGATTTCCTCAGTTTTCGCGAAAAACTTTCTTTCGCAAACATTTCTCACCCTGAAAAGAGGAAAGAATGGGCAACTGCCCGGATGGCAATGAGAGATGCACTCGAGGTATTACACGTTCCTTATCCGGGATTTTTCAAGGATGAGCATGGCAAAAGCCAGGTGATGAATGGAAATGGATTTGTTTCCTTATCTCACACCGAAGGTTTGGCCGGAGCGATATTCCATCGGGATACACCGGTAGGGATTGACATGGATTTTATAAGGGAGAAAATTCTGAAAATCGGTTTCCGGTTTCTTGATAAATCCGAACTTGATTTCCTGGAAAAAGATCCTTTGCATTACACGATGGCCTGGTCAGCCAAAGAGTCAATCTTCAAATGTCAGGGAAAAAGAGGAGTGTCTTTTCGCAACAATATTCTCCTGGAACCCTTCTCATCCGATGCCACTATCATCAAGGGAAAAGTAAGGGGAACGGACTTTGCAGATCATCACTATCAGGTACAGATTCGGGTCATATCCAATGTCGTGCTCACCTATACCATTTGGTAACCAAATCCAACTATGAAAAAGCTATCCATTCTTCTCGTATTAATGATCGGAATCTATTTCCAATCTTATTCACAGGAAATCGCCGAGTTAAACCTCACAGATGCGGTTACGGGAAAGTCAGTATCAATTGGGTCGCAACTCAGGGGAAAGGGGTTGATTATAGTTTTCCACTCGTTGGACTGTCCTTTTGCCAAAATGTATGAGGGAAGGATTAAAGCTTTGCGAAGCAAATACCAGAGTCAGGGCTTCAATTTTATCTTAGTCAATCCGGAAGTTTCCGGCAAAGAAGAAGACCAAACTGCACTTCGGGGCTATATCGATCAGTCGGGACTCAACATGCCATATTTGATGGACAATGAACAAACCTGGGTGAAATACTTCAAAATCTCGAAAATCCCGGAAGTCATATTTTTGACCCCAAGTGAAACAGGAATTGAAATCTGTTTCCGTGGAGCAATTGACAACAATCCGCAGGCAGAAAGCAGTGTATCGGAGCGATATCTGGACAAAGCAATTGATCAGATTCTAAAAGGACAAAAACCAATTGCATCTCAGGTACGGGCGATGGGATGTAACGTGCGGACATACTAGGATTCCAGGATTTCAATCAACTCCTTGATCTCTTCAAATTTCTCAAGCTCTCCGAGTTTTTCGAAAGATTGCACCAAATTCCTGAGTGTTCGAAGGATGATTTGTTTGGTTTCGCAAGGTTCAAAAAACTCATCTCGCGGCTCGATTTTCAGATGATCGAGGTAATTGAAAATATCCTTTCTGCTAAAAATCAACCCTTTGTTGAAGGCATTGATATAAAAAGTAATGTCTTGAGACTTGTAAGTCATCACAAACAGATTCGGGAGATTTACCCCATAGATCGGCAATCCTAGTTTCTTTGCAACCAGCAGGTAGATGGAGCATAGACTGATCGGATTCCCTCTTTTGGTGTCCAAAACTGTTGACAGCATGCTATTTCCGGGAGAGTGGAAATTCTTGGTATTAGCCGAAAACCGAAGGGTGTTGAACAAGACGCTATTGATGATTTTCACCTGTTCATAAGGCTGAAGATCATTTTTGAAAGCCGTCCAAACCTCGAAATAAATCTGGTGCATCTCGGCATTGAGCTTCGCAAAATCCAGATCCGGATATTGATAGGTATTGACAATCCAAAGCCCGGTCAATAAATCATGCTCCTCACTGTTTTTCCAATCTTCCAACCGGTTTTTCAGCAGGGAAAACTGAAGATCATGAACAAGCTCTTCGATTTCTTTCTGAATCTCGGGATTGAAAGTAGTTTCCCA
The DNA here is from genome assembly GCA_036676605.1 of Algoriphagus sp. Classification (GTDB taxonomy): domain Bacteria; phylum Bacteroidota; class Bacteroidia; order Cytophagales; family Cyclobacteriaceae; genus Algoriphagus. The sequence continues at coordinate 12,845 of JAKFCO010000105.1, read as the reverse complement.
CTTCTGCTCTAAAAAAGGGATGATTTCTGTGCCCAGTGAGATGATCTTATTTCGGACATGATTTTTCACTTCCTTGTCCGAGTCATCCAACAAAGAAACTAAGGCATTAAGCTCACCGGGGGTCAAAGTGCTCATAGGCAAAAAAAGCGATTGCTTATTGTTTGTATTTTAATTTAAGGAAAATCCTCTTAAGTCTGGATCACGCCCACATTAAATCTTTCTGTAATCTGAGCGTGATTAGCAGCTTCAATTCCCATGCTGATCACTTTTCTGGTTTCTCTCGGATCAATTACACCGTCCACCCAAAGTCTGGAAGCTGCATAATAAGGGCTGAGTTCCTCGTTGTATTTCGAAGTGATTTCTTCCAAAAGTTGGCTTTCCTCCTCGGGCGAAATTTCCTTTCCTTTCTTCTTCAGGGATGCAATTTTGATCTGAAGGAGTGTTTTGGCTGCGGAAGCCCCTGACATTACAGCCATCTGAGCAGTCGGCCAGGAATAAATCAATCGTGGATCATACGCTTTTCCGCACATGGCATAGTTGCCGGCCCCATAAGAATTACCGACGATGATGGTAAATTTTGGCACCACGGAATTGGCCATCGCATTGACCATTTTCGCTCCGTCTTTGATGATTCCCCCATGTTCAGCTTTGCTCCCCACCATGAATCCGCTTACGTCCTGAAGGAAAACCAGAGGGATTTTCCGCTGATTGCAGTTCATGATAAACCGGGCCGCTTTGTCTGCTGAATCGGAATAAATCACCCCGCCCATCTGCATTTCGCCTTTGGCAGTTTTCACTATTTTCCTCTGATTGGCTACAATTCCCACCGCCCAGCCATTGATTCTGGCGGTACCGCAAATCAGGGTTTTCCCGTAATCTTTTTTGAATTCGTCCAGTTCTCCTCCATCCGTTAATCCTGCGATAATCTCCTTCATATCGTAAGGTTTCACCCGATCCATGGGGAAGATTTCGAGCAATTTTTCTCCCGGGATTCCGGGGTCTTTTGCCTCAATCCGGTCAAATCCGGCTTGGGGATTGGCTCCCAACTTCGCAAAAATCTTTCTTATCGCATCCAGGCATTCGGGATCATTCCCATATTTATTGTCCGTGACTCCTGAGATTTCGCAATGAGTGGTTGCCCCGCCAAGGGTTTCATTGTCTATCGTTTCGCCGATTGCAGCTTTCACCAGAAATGAACCAGCCAAAAATATCGAACCCGTTTTGTCGACGATCATCGCCTCATCCGACATGATCGGGAGATAGGCTCCTCCTGCCACGCAACTTCCCATGATCGCAGCGACCTGCACGATTCCCATTGAGGACATTTTGGCGTTATTTCGGAACTGACGACCGAAATGTTCTTTGTCAGGAAAAATCTCGTTTTGCATCGGAAGAAAAACCCCGGAGCTGTCCACCAAATAGATAATCGGAAGGTGATTTTCCATCGCGATTTCCTGAGCTCGCAGGTTCTTTTTGGCTGTCATCGGAAACCAGGCTCCTGCCTTCACAGTGGCGTCATTTGCCACGATCACGCACATTCTGCCACTCACATACCCAATTCCTGTCACCACTCCGGCTGAAGGACATCCTCCCTCCTCCTCGTACATTCCATCGGCTGCAAAGGCTCCTACTTCCAAAAAATCAGAACCTTTATCGATCAAATAATCGATACGCTCACGGGCTGTCAACTTCCCTTTCTCATGTTCGGATTGGATCCTTTTGGGTCCGCCTCCGAGTTTGACGAGTTCGTACTTTTCCTTTAAAACTTGGAGTAATGATTCAAAAGTCTGGGTGAGCTTTTCTGCACTTGGGTTCATAAGTCAAATTTGGGTTTAAACAAAAACTCATTTCCTTATCGGGAAGTTTTGACTGGAAGATAAACAAAAGCCCTTTTCCGGAGTGAAAAAGGGCTAAAGGATTCGAAATCAGTTTGAAATTAATTTAACTCGATCTGATCTTTATAATCTTTTATGGATCGGAAAATTGCCGAAGCCATGTACTCTTTTCCCGCCTGACTCATCAGGAATTTTTCTTCTTCGGAATTTGACAGGAATCCAAGTTCCACCAAAACTGATGGCATGGACGGGGTCCAAAGTACATAAAACGGCCCCTGCTTCACTCCACGGCTTTTTCTTCCGACACGATCTCTGAACTGGCTTTCGATATGATCAGCAAGAGAAACGCTGTTTTCGAAGTGAGCCTTAGACATGAGGTTAAACATCATATACGATTCAGGGGAAGTTGGATCAAAGCCTTCGTAATTCTCCTCGTAGTTTTCTTCCAAAAGAATTACCGAGTTTTCCTTCTTAACAATGTCAAAGTTTGCCTCCAGATATTTCGTACCCATTACAAAAGTCTCTGTTCCAAAAGCCGATTTATTCGGAGCTGAGTTCGAATGGATTGAAACAAAAAGATCTGCTTTGTTCACATTTGCAATGTTGGGACGTTCCTTTAAAATTGGAAAGCTATCATCATCCCGTGTGTAGATTACCTGCACATCAGGCATGTTTTCTTTGATATACTTGCCGACCAAAAGCGTCACGGCAAGATTAATATCCTTTTCACGGGCTTTGGATCCAATATTTCCCGGATCTTTTCCCCCATGACCTGCATCTAATACAATTTTTTTCATCCGAAAGGCAGGCATCATCGTTTCATTGGTAATAAATCCTCCAAAGAAAAAAGGAATGACTAATATCAGACTAATAAGAATTTTTTTGTTATTGAACAGTTCCATGAGGGCAATAGGATTAACTTTACACGAAATTTCACTCAAATTAAACAAAGCGTAAGCGGCAGTGCAGGGATTCAGGCTCCTTTTATTTTGGTTTTTTGGGCTAATGATTGTTCCTTTTTGGGTCACTGCGCAGCAACCTGCAAAACAACCCCGGGAAAAAAGGCTGGTTGTTCCGGACACTTTGGTTTCCCCACCCCGCAATCAAATCCCCGCCGACACTTTGCAGAATCTTCAGGACACATTGTCCAATGGAGAAATCGCAAAAATTATGCCTACGAGCGCTATCACCACAGAAATCACATACTTCGCTGAGGATAGCATAGTTACAGATTTTGCGACTAACCGGATTTACCTGTACAACAAGGCCTGGTTCGAGTATGGGCAGATCCGATTGGATGCTGATTTGATCATTATCGACTGGGAAAAATCCGAAATCTTTGCCAGCGGAGTTACGGATAGTTTGGGAAATGTGGCAGGAAATCCGTTTTTCAAAGAAGGGCAAACCGTCTATGAGATCCGCAAAGAAATGCGGTACAACTTCAAGACTGAAAAAGCTATCATCAAAGACGTGGTCACCGAGCAACAAGACGGTGTACTTCGCGGAGAAACCATCAAAAAAACAGAGGATGGCAGTATTTACATGAGTCATGGATACTATACCACCTGTAAACTCACAAAGCCGCATTGGCATATTTCCTCTAAGAGAATTAAATCTGTAGAAGGGAAACAGGTCGTCTCCGGTCCTTTCAATATGTATTTCAATGGAATACCAACTCCTTTGGGTTTGCCATTTGGAATAATCCCGAATACCCCCGATGAGAAAGCATCCGGAATTATTTTTCCTTCCTATGGGGAAGAAAAGACCCGGGGAATGTTCCTGAGAGATTTTGGATATTATTTCGCTTTGAATGACTACATCCACACCCGGATTACCGGAGATATTTATTCCAAAGGCGGATGGGGACTTAAATCTCAGGCGGTTTACAAAAAGCGCTATCGCTATGGCGGAGGATTCAATATTGACTTCCAAAAATTCAAATCTCCGGAAACCGAACTCAATCCTGTAGACTATAATACGTTCCGGATCAATTGGAATCACACGCCTGAATCTCGTGGAAACAGCCGTTTTTCTGCATCTGTCAATGCCGGAAGTACCAGTTACTTCAACAATGTGATCAGCCAAAACAACTTTGCCAACAACATCACTTCTGATCTTCAATCAAACGTCAACTTCTCCAAGACTTTCTCCGGAACACCCTTTTCACTTTCTTCCAGTCTAAGACATTCACAAAGCGTGCAAACGGGGGAAGTATCACTCAGTTTGCCTACACTATCTGTGGCAATGAATCGGCAGAGCCCATTCAAAAATGTAAAGTTCGAGCCATTGAAGACGCTGAACCTTTCCTGGAACTTTGATTTTCAAAACTCGATCACAAACCGGGTTCCACAGCAATTTGGGGTGGATAGTGATTTGACGGGAGGTTCCTCTTCCGCACCGGAATTAATTCCATTTACCCCTGAAAACTTCAGCCTTCTGCTTCAAAACGCCAATAATGGCGCCCAAAACAGGATCCCTATCAGCTCTAATTTCACTCTTTTTAAGTATTTCACCGGAACCGCCTCCGCAAGTTTTAACGAAATCTGGTATTTGCAAAAAATCAATTATTACTACAATCCTGCCCGGGAACGCGTAGATAAAATCATTGAGGATGGTTTCAACAGGGTTTCTTATTACACAAGTTCATTCAGTATGAACACAAACCTTTACGGCTTTTTCAACTTCAAGAAAGGTAAAATACAGACAATCCGACAGCATATTCAGCCTTCTTTTGGCTTCAGCTATACACCTGATTTCTCTGATCCTTCTTTCGGATACTACCAGGACGTGCAGGTAAATGAGGCAGGAAATACGCAGCGATTTTCAAGACATCAGGGGTTCATTTACGGTGGAGCCCCGCTTGGAGAATCCCGGGCTTTGAGTATCAATATTCGAAGCGTACTTGAGGCAAAACTCTTGTCCAAATCCGACACGGCTGAAGCGACTACCAAGAAAATTCCTCTTCTTGAAAACATAGATCTTGGCACCAGTTACAATTTTGCAGCGGACTCTTTCCAGTTGGCACCGTTCAGTATCCGGGCAAGAACCAGCTTTTTTGACAGAAAGCTTTCTGTAAACTTTAGCACTACCCTCGATCCTTATGCCACCGAAGCTTACACCACTTCAAACGAATTGGAATCTATAAGGAGAATAAATCAATTCGCCTGGAACAATGGCCAGGGACTTGGAACAATCAGAAATGCATCTCTGAATCTGAACGCATCTCTGAACCCGACCAGCGCAAAAAATCAAGGGGAAGTAAGGGACCAAATCACCGATGATTTCCTCCAGCAAGGCGGAGTCATGAATGAAATTGTAGAAAGCGAGATCAACCGCATCGTAACCGACCCCAGCCAATACATAGATTGGAGTATTCCCTGGAATGTGACTTTTGGATATAATCTCGCTTACAATAAACAGACAAACGGAAACGAAAACATAACTCAGGCCATCACGATCAGCGGAGACCTTTCCATTTCTGATAAGTGGAAAATCAATATGAATACGGGCTACGATGCCCAGGCAAACGAAATCACGCAAACCATGATCGGTATTGCCCGGGATCTTCACTGCTGGCAAATGAACGTGAACTGGATTCCCTTCGGAAAATTCACTTCTTATAGCATCGACATTCGGGTGAAATCAAGTATTCTTTCTGACCTGAAGGTTTCGAGGAGACGGTCTTTCTTCGACCGATGACGGATTTTTGATTTCGGATTGCTGATTTCGGATTTAAAATCTTGCTCTAAGCCTTTAATTGATTAAATTGAGGAATATCTTTTATCAACTTTTTAATCATGAAAGAAGAAATCAAACTCAGATCAAAGCTTTTTGCACTTGCAATTATTAAAATGACTGAAGAATTGCCTCGGAAAAATTCAACCTTTCCGATTTGCAATCAAATAATCAAATCAGCAACATCAATTGGCGCAAACTATCGTTCAGCACTTCGGGGAAGATCTAAGGCAGAATTCATAGCCAAACTTGGAATTGTTGAAGAGGAGGCTGATGAAACTTTATATTGGTTAGAAATTATAAAAGAATCCGGACTTGGAGATTCCAAAGTAATTGACCCCTTATGGAAAGAGGGTAATGAGCTTCTTTCAATTTTTATTGCAATGATAAAAACAACAAAAATCAATCAGATGGAAATCAAGGTTAAACCTGGCCAATAAATCCGAAATCAAATATCCGAAATCGGCAATCCTTTACTTCAGCTTTCTGATTTCAGACTTTAGAGCGGCTCAATGGCATCGTCATGCATCTCGGGCCGCCAAGACCGCGGGAAAGTTCGGACGATGGTATCTCCAAAACCTCCACTCCCATTTGCCTCAAAGCCCTGTTGGTATGGATATTTCGATTGTAGGAAATCACTCTCCTCGCTCCGATCGCAAACACATTCGCACCGTCAAACCATTGCTCCCGCATGGAATAATCCGGATTTCCGTCTGCGGTGTGAAGGATCTCCAGGTGCGGAATCTCCCTCTCTAAAATAGTAAGCAAAGACTCTTTCAGCACTTCTCGTTTGATATGGATTTTATCGTCTTTGATTTCTTTGAGGGTATACAAAGAAGTCTGAAGAACGGCATTTAAGGCATCCGGATAGGTCAAAACAAGATTTTCATCGATCACGGTAAACACCGTATCCAGGTGCATGTAGTTTCGTTTTTTCGGCAGGTGAACCTCATAAACCCGCTCGACAGAACCCTCAGCCAGCATCGCTTTGGCTGCATGGTAAATCGCCTTTTCGTCAGTTCTCTCTGAATTGCCTATTGCCACCGCTTTATGAGAAAGAACAATCACATCACCCCCTTCAATACTCGGAGGATTTTCATGTCCCATGACCGGATAAAGCCGATTGACAAAGTCTTTAAATTCAGGATGATTTTCAAAAATCGTCCTCACCAAATCAGCTTCCCTCTGTCTTCCTTCCATTTTCATACTGGAAAAAATAATCCCGGAAGGAGTTAAAGCCATCGGATCACGCTGGAAATATAAGTTAGGGCAAGGAGCTATTGCAAAAGCAAAGTCCATCAATTCACCATTTTTCAGGTTGGGTATTTTTCGCTTCAGCTCGTGGATTTTTATCCCGGCTGTGAGTACCGTTGCACATTCTGCGGTGGAATACCGCTCCAAAATATCTTCTGCCAGGTGAACCAGGCCCGACTTTTTCAGGGATTCGCGTATGAGTTGAAGTAAAATATCCTGATCAGAAATAACCTTGACCAGCATTTCTCTCAATTGGTACACTTGGGCACCCGTGGACTGCTTGATCAGATCTGAGAAAAAGTCGTGCTCCTTTTGCAAGGCTTCCAGATAGGGAACATCTTCAAAAAGCAAATACTCCTTATTGTATGGAGTGAGCCGATCGATTTCTTTTCCCGGTCGGTGCATCAATACGGCCTTCAAGGTGCCAAATTCTGAATTGAGCCTAAGGTTCATAAATTAAAATATTATCAACGTTTGAATTATTAAATTATCATTTTTTTAATCATTTCACCATTCTGTTGATTAAAAATTAAAAAATGAGAGTTTTGACAGTTTTTGAGTTTTAACAGATCTTCAAAATATTTCAGAAAAAGTACCCAATAATTACCTCGGTTTTCCACTTCGGAGATTATTTTCCATCTAAATCCGGAAATAAATCGTAATTCCTTTCTATGGAATGGCTTTTGCCAATATTTAAAAAATGTGTATTCGGTTGATTGCACGTGACAATAAAAAATTCTGAATAAATTTCCCCTCGACTTTGCTCGGGGACCGAATTTAAATCTTGAGTCTGGGGAGAGGGATGGAATGCGGCGGCGCCGCCGCATTCCATCCCTCTAAACTATAAACCTCCGGAGGCCGAGCGCCCGCCTCCCGGAGGGCAGGTAGTCGAGGCCAGATTGAACATACCTGCATGATTACGGATACACATAATCTAAAAAAACCAACGAGTTTTAACCGACACAAGCTTTGAAAAAACTAATCACACCAATCGTCTTTTTCTTCTACATGATTTTGGCAAGTTGCGCGACTCTCACTCAGATCGCTGATGCAACAGGCCAGCAGCTCATGAACCCGACTAATGCCGAAATCAACTCGGGAATAAAGGAGGCTTTGGAGAAAGGAACCGGTATCAGCGCTGAGCGTCTTTCTGCCCAAAATGGCTATCTGGGAAATCTGGATGTGAAAATCCTTTTTCCGCAGGAAGCTAAAAATGTAGAAAGTACTCTCCGGTCTCTGGGCCTGGGCTCAATGTGCGATCAGGTGATTACAAGTTTGAATCGCGCAGCTGAAGATGCTGCCATGGAGGCCAAACCGATTTTCGTAGATGCTATCAAGCAGATGAGTTTCCAGGATGTGCAGAAAATCCTGCTTGGTGAGCAAAATGCCGCCACGCAATATTTCCAGGGAACAACCACGAGTTCGCTGAGTGCGAAATTCTCCCCTATTATTGATGCCAGCTTGAAAAAAGTGGACGCGACCAAATACTGGAGTGATGTAATGACCCGATACAATAAGGTACCCTTTGTGAAAAAAGTGGATACCGACCTGACAGCTTATGTGACCCAGAAAGCGATTGATGGCTTATTCATCGAGATCGCAAAAGAGGAATTAAAAATCAGAGAGAATATTACCGCCAGAACTTCCCCATTACTTCAGAAGGTTTTTGGCTACGCCGAAAAACAAAAGAAAGAACTACCGGGAAGTTGATCCGGAAGAGTTTTACTCAGGAATAATTTCCTGCTAAAAACAAAAAAACCGGAATATATTCCGGTTTTTTTGTGTCAATAAATTCGCAGCTACTTTGGTGCCAATTTTGGCAAGTAAAGAACTCGGGTTTAAGATCAAAACCAAAATTTCAGGATCTTTTTAGGCGGCATAAAGCTCGACTTTTGTTTCATCCAGTTCACGCTTGAAAATAGGATTCTTTACGACCCGATAAGAAACTAGGTCCACTTTTCTCAAAAACAAGGCTTCCAAGTCATCCTTAAGCGCAAAAAATGCCTCGCCATGCTGTATGGGCGAAAGATCTTCAGAAAATAAAACCGCGAAATCCATATCACTTGCTTCTGAAAAAGAATCCGAAACCGCAGAACCAAACAAAAAAAGGTTTGCTACAAAATGCTTTTTGCAAATGGAGTCAAGCTGTTGATGCTGATGAGGATTTAACTTTATCATAAACAAATATAGGAAATGGGAAAGAAATTCTGTTCTACCAGTGAGGATAACCAGGACTTGCAGAGCAACCTCCCCTCAAAATAAATCCAAGGAATAGAACCCTTACTATTTGAATCTTTTGATTTTCGCCCATATTACTAAAACAATTAAATTTCAAACGATTTTTTTAATTCATTAAGTTATTGGTTTTGTTTTTACTCAAAACTTATTTAAACCCAATCCCTGAGCCTCTCCAAAATTTCTCTGCGCCCTCTGCGCCTTTGCGGTTAAAAAATAATCCTCTCCCATTAACCTTTCCTTGGTAAAACCCTAAAAACAAAAAACCTGGCTCTCACCAGGTTTTTTTGATTTTAAGATCAGATCGCCAGCCAGGCTTCCACGTCATCTTTGGTAGGATTTGGCACGTCAAGCTTTAGCTTTTTTCTGCGTCCGCAGATATCGTTGAAAAACTTATTCAAATCCTGATCTTTCAATTGATCGATCGTCATGATATTCAGATCTCTCACCGCAGGAATCAATCCGGCAGGAATTCCGAGTGCAATGAAATCCTCGTCAGAAGCAAGTTTCAGCTTCTTCTCAGGTCTCATCTGAGGGAAGAAAAGCACTTCCTGAATCGTAGTTTTATTCGTCAGAAGCATAGTCAATCTGTCAATCCCGATTCCCAAACCTGATGTAGGTGGCATGCCGTACTCAAGAGCCCGAAGGAAATCCTCATCCATCGCCATCGCTTCGTCATCTCCTCTTGCTGCCAGTTTCAACTGATCCTCAAATCGCTCACGCTGATCAATAGGATCGTTCAATTCCGTATATGCGTTTGCTATTTCTTTTCCGTTGACAAAAAGCTCAAATCGCTCAACCAAACCTGGCTCAGTTCTGTGCTTTTTCGCCAAAGGCGTCATTTCAATCGGGTAATCTGTGATATAAGTCGGCTGAATCAGATGCTCCTCGACTTTCGCACCAAAGATCTCATCGATTAATTTGCCTCTGCCCATGGTATCATCCACGGAAATCCCCATGTCAATACAAACCTGTCTTAATCCACCCTCATCAAATTGGCTTACATCCACTCCTGTGTATTTCTTGATGGAGCCATACATCGTCAATCTTTTGTACGGCCCTGCAAAATCGATCTCGCGATCCCCAACTTTTACCACGGTTTTATCATGGATAGATAAGGTTACTTTCTCAAGCAACTCCTCCACCATTTTCATCATCCAGATGTAGTCTTTGTAGGCTACATAGATTTCCATGGAAGTGAATTCCGGATTGTGAGTTCGGTCCATTCCTTCATTTCGGAACATTTTCCCAAACTCATACACGCCTTCGAAGCCACCAACGATCAACCTCTTGAGGTATAATTCGTTCGCGATTCTCAGGAAAAGCGGCATATCCAGCGTATTGTGATGGGTATGGAATGGTCGGGCTGCAGCTCCGCCATGAACTGCCTGAAGAATAGGGGTTTCCACTTCCAGCCATCCATGATCGTCAAAATAGCGACGCATGTTTGAGATGATTTTAGCTCGGGTGACAAACGTCGCCTTCATCTCAGGATTGACCGTCAAATCCACATAACGCTGACGATAGCGAAGTTCAGGATCAGTAAAACCATCGAAAACATTTCCTTCCTCATCTCTTTTCACCACCGGAAGTGGTTTTACAGACTTGGAAAGGATCTTAATATCAGTCACATGAAGAGAAATCTCCCCTGTTTGAGTCGTGAAAATATATCCCTTCACTCCTACGAAATCTCCCAAACCCAGGAGTTTTTTGAAAACTGTATTGTAAAAAGTCTTGTCCTCATCCGGGCAAATATCATCCCGGCGAATGTAGATCTGAAGGATTCCGGTTGAGTCCTGAATTTCGGCAAAAGAAGCCGAACCCATAATTCTTCGACTCATCAGACGGCCTGCAATGGAGATGTCCTTGTAATCGGTTTTGTTGTTTTCGTAGTTTCTATGGATGTCTTCCGCAGTTACATTGATCGGAAAAGCCTCCGCAGGATAAGGATTGATCCCCAACTGCATCAACTCTTCCCTGTCTTTTCTACGCTCAAGTTCCTGTTCGCTCAAAAGTTGCATTGTATGTTGTTTTTTTAGTCAATAGTCCATAGACCATGGTCCACGGAAAGTTCTTGAAATTAGGCACAAAGTTATAATGTTACTGACTCCCCGCAATCTCCCTGTTTTCAGCTACTGATCACTGAGACTGAATACTGTTACTGATCACTGAGACTGAATACTGTTACTGATCACTGCGACTGACCACTGCCACTGATCACTGCGACTGAATACTGTTACTGAACACTGCGACTGTTTACTGGTTACTTCGCCTTTCGGCGCTTCATTTCCCGTCTGATCTGCTCAAACTCTCTGCTGCTATGACCGGCAATGCTGGTATTTTCGGAAGCTCTTCTGGTCAGGTAAGGCATTACTTTTTCCACAGGTCCGTAAGGAACGTACTTCACTACTTTGTATCCGGCTTTTGCCAGGTTGAATGAAATCGTGTCACTCATTCCATACAATTGGGAGAAGTAGAAATGATCTGAATTTGTCGGAACCTGGTGCAAATTCATCAATTCCGTCAGAAGCAGATTACTCTTTTCATTGTGTGAACCTGAAACCAGCCAGATATCTTTTTTATTTTCAACACAATACGTTAAAGCCGCATCGTAGTCTCTGTCAGTTGAAGCTTTGTCCGGTTGGATCGGGCTCGGGTAATTCATCTCCACTGAGCGCTCCCGCTCCTTTTCCATGTAGGCGCCACGAACGGTCTTCACACCAAGAATATAACCGCCTTTCTTTGCCACTTCATGGGCTTTTTTCAATCTTGCCAAAGAGTCATGACGGTACATCTGATACGTATTGTACACAACGCAACGCTCGGCATTGTATTTCTGCATTGCCTCGTAAGCCAGGTCATCGATTACATTCTGGAACCAGGATTCTTCCGCATCGACGAGGATTTTCAAGCCCAAGTCATGAGCAGTTTTGCAAAGCAAATCAACGCGGCCTTTGGTACGGGCAAAAGCGATCTCTTCGGCAGCGGTCAGCTTTTCTCCAGCCTGGATCTTCATCATGATATGATAATCTCCCAAACCGGTAGTCTTGAAAACCCCAAAAGGCATGTAATTCGTCTTTGCGGATTCAATCATTGTCTGACGAATTTCTTCAGTCGTCTGATCGTAGCTTTCCTCGTCACCTTTTCCTTCTACCGAAAGATCAAGAATGGACTCTACGCCGTATTTAGCAAGTTTCTGGCAAGCCTTGATACTTTCTGCAATCGTCTCTCCACCGCAAAAATGGCCAAACATGGTTTTTTTCATGATTCCCTTTACAGGAAGCTTGAGTTTGAAAGCCAGATTAGCGAGGCCAATACCCAAATCGGAAATCAGATTATTATTAAGCGTTGCAAAAATCAGGTACATTTTCCTGAGTTCAGCATTGCTTTTGGAGGCAAATGCTACTTCAAGATTCTCAAAAGATAGTGTGGGTTTTACGGGCATATCGCTCAAATAAAGGTGCAAAGATATCAAAAAAACCGCTGCAGCTTGGGTTTTGTTGCGATAATTGAGCGGTTCAAAGTCAGGATTCCCGGTTTCTGGTGAACCCTAAATTCAATCTCAAAACCTGATTGGTTATGTTCAGGAGCTGATTTTGCCCGAACTTGAAGGAAATAAAAAAACTACCTACAATTTTCCTTTCTCCAAATATGTGTATCCGTTTGAATGCACGTGCCAAAATAATATTTTGAAAACCTTTCCCTTCGACTGCGCTCAGGGACCGAATTTAAGTTTGAAGTCTAGGGAGAGGGAAGGAATGCGGCGGTGCCGCATTCCTTCCCTCT
>JAKFCO010000104.1:0-3427 GCA_036676605.1 Algoriphagus sp. | reverse complement strand
ATAGAAACCCGGCAGGCCGAAGCCTCCCATGCACAGCCGCCACAAAGCAGCCAGCATAAAAAAACGCCCTGAGGCGTTCTGGGTCTATGAAATAACCGGGCTACCACACCCGTTCGCTGAATTGGCAGCGACGGGGGAAGGTTAGCGAGGTGGGTTCTGAAGCGCAAGCCCGGCGGGGTGTGGGAAAAGTCTGAGAATCGCGATTTTCTGGTATTGAGGTTTCCGTAATCGTTGCTGGCTTTCGCTCAAAGCATGCGATGGACAGAGCGATGGCAAAATAGTAACTTCAGCCACAGGCAATGTGCCATCAAAGACTTGCGATGAGAACATATAAATAACTAGCAATATGGCTCAATACTTCAACACAAAAATAAGGAAAAAATTTTGGCCATAGTAAAATTCCCCAGCAGTTGCGACAAGCGCGATATCTTTAACTTCTGCTCTGAAGTTGATAGTTACGCTGGCGCAGACAAACTATTAATCGACTTTACATCCATGGGTAGAATAGAACCCTTCACGATGGTTTATGTTGCCAAGCAGATCAGAGATTTCGTTAGAAATAATAAAAGCACGATAGTCAGCTGTAGCGGATATCAAAGCAAGGATTACGCGGCCAACATGGCTTTTTTTAGAGCCTTCGGCCTAAAACATGGACGAGAGCCGAATTGTACCGAAGGTAATGAAAGATTTGTACCATTCACAATACTGCGAGTTCAAACCATCATTGACGAGGCAGCTAAAGCGCGTGAATTGGCTCAAGATATTATAGAAAGCCGCTCCGAGAACCTCGCAAAAATTCTTTCCAGAGAGGCCGGAGGAAACTTAGTTGACGCCCTCACATTTTCCATCAGAGAAATTATGCGAAACGTTCTCGAACATAGCCATTCTCGAAGCATAGAATATTGCGCTCAATTTTGGCCAACCTACAGCAAAGTCGAAATAGCTATCGTCGATGGAGGTATCGGCCTTAAGCAATCCTTATCAGCGAACCCATTCATCCAAGTCCAATGCGATTCAGATGCAATTCAGCAGGCCCTTATGCCGGCAATTTCTAGCAAAAATTTTAAAGGAGCCAAAATCGACAAAGACAACCCTTGGCACAACTCAGGTTTTGGCCTATACATGATAAGTCGCATCTGCCGTCTTGGTGGTAGCTTTTTAATATGCAGTGGAGACCACGGGATAGCTCTAAATGAGCACGGAAAAGAACATATTGATTTGGGCCATCATTTTAAAGGTACGGCAGTGCGAATGGTACTTAACACTAGCAAACTTACAAAATTAAATGAAATGCTTGCAAAGTTTCGCGAGGAAGGTTACGACGTCGCGAAAGAAATTAAAGGTGTAGGAATGTATACAGCTTCTGCCGCATCGCAAATGCTGTCTAGAGACTTCAAAAAAACCTCTACTCCTTGAAAAATACCACGATATTTTTAATATTTTTCTTGACACACCGCAAATAGACCCACACTTGCAAAGAGAAAACAAAATGACAAAATCTATAAAAAAATATCGTCTATAATCACAATACTTTGAGCAGTCGACAGACTTAATTTTTATCATAGATTCGTCATTCAAATTCCGAATGGAAGCGATATAAATAATGGCTATAATCAGCGAAAAATCGCTTGAATTTGCAAGAGAACACATAAGCAAATACTACGACTCAGATTTCTTCCCAAAACCAATTGAGTACGAGGCTCTTTGGTATCAATGGCACGATTTCAAAGCCGAGTTAATGTCGAAAAATGTCGCAAAGTTATGGGTTACACAACCGCGAGCGATGACTATCGCAAAACCTAAAGGCGGCTTTCGAATTGTTCACCAGTTAGAACCTATCGACTCTGTGATTTATACCGCCTTAGCTTGCGAAATCACTGATGCTATTGAAGCTGCACGTATACCCAGCACAGAACATATAGCGTGCTCCTACCGCCTCGCAATTTCAGACGGAAATTTTTTTGGCGCTGGCTCCGGATGGATAGACTTTACAACCAAAACCGAGAGTTTGGCCAGCCAACATGCAAACGTTCTAATTACCGATATAACTGATTTCTACAACCAAATCTATTTACATAGATTAAATAATGCTATAGAAATTGCCGACCCAAAACTTAAACCGCTTGCCGACGACATAGAAAACTTCCTTTCAACACTTAATAGCAAATCGTCTCAGGGAGTTCCAGTAGGTCCAGCTGCAA
Source organism: Algoriphagus sp. (assembly GCA_036676605.1). Lineage (GTDB taxonomy): Bacteria > Bacteroidota > Bacteroidia > Cytophagales > Cyclobacteriaceae > Algoriphagus. The sequence goes on along the minus strand of JAKFCO010000104.1, from coordinate 1,226 downwards.
GCATTATCATGGCAGAAGCGGTATTTATTGATATTGACCAATTTCTGAAGGACCAAGGAGTACACCACACTCGATATGTTGATGATATTCGTATTTTTTCAAACTCAGCCAGAGAGCTATCTATTGTCTTAGAAAGGCTCACCTTGTACCTCTATGAAAATCATCGCCTAACTGTTTCCTCCGAGAAAACATTCATAATGGAGTCAAAAACATTCATTGAAAAACATATTCACAACCATTACACCGAAGAAAAAATTCAACTTCTTGAAACATTGGAAATTTTTAACCCATACACCGATGAAATGGAGGAGATAGAGATAGAAATAGATGACGAGGATACGATCCGAGAATATAGATTAGAAGCAGCAATCGAAAAAGTGATCAGCTATGAACATCTCGACCTTGGTCTTGCAAGAAGCGTTATAAGGACAGCCCGACGTCACAAAGTTACAAATATAGCCGTTCATATTTTTTCGAATTTTGATTTTTTCGCACCTGTCATTAACGATGTAGCTTTATATCTCCATGAAGTTACCGATGAAAATTTTTCGGAGAGTTTTCTTTCTGAAATTGAAGAAATCATTACAACTGCAGCGATCGACAGTCTGATTTGTCGCTTTTGGATAGAGTGGTATATTTCTCAAAACCATATTCTTTTGAAGTCCGCCAAACTCCATTCCTTTATCTTTAATGGGCCTAACATTGAAAACCAAGCACTTGCTGCGATTACTACTAAAAACGTGGCATGGGTAAGAAGCCACAAAGCCACCGTATATAATCTCGGTGGCAGGGCGCGCAGAGCTGTGCTGAATTCATCTAGAGTACTCCCTAGTGATGAGCGCACACATTGGTTAAAGCTGTTCATCAGCAACTCCCCAGTTTTGTTGGATCGATTAGTGGCTCAATGGGTGCAAAAGACTGCGTAATTGCTCAAGTTGAGCCCTACAGCCCACATCCCATTAAGACAACCATTGAATAACGATCACTTCCAAACAAAATTGGAGTGATATATTTTCAGTATAAAAATTTTTGTATTGATGTACGACGTTGAGTGACCGTCCATCTTTCTGGGGCTGCTCCGCAGCCCAACGGGAGCAAGCTCCCTCGCAAATCATCTGCACCGAATCCCGCCCACAAAAAAGCCCACTGACCGTCACCGATCCAGTGGGCTTTCCGATTACGCTTCTACTTACAAAGCCATATCCGTCGCAGCATTAGCCTTCGGC
>JAKFCO010000103.1:0-79558 GCA_036676605.1 Algoriphagus sp. | reverse complement strand
TAAGATTTAAGACATAAGATTTAAGCACCTTCCTAATTCCAATAAACACTTCTGCGCCTTTGCGCCTTTGCGGGAGCTTTAAATCGTTGCGACTTTGCGCCGTGGCGAGCAATGTTAATGCCGTCGGAAGTGGGTTTTGGGTTACACGGAGTTGCACAGAGGAAAGCACAACTTGCCCGCCGTGGCGGGGAGTTACACTGAGAAAAGATTTAAGACGTAAGATTTAAGACGTAAGATTTAAAGGAAAAACCAACTTCCTGATTCCAAAAAGAGACTTCTGCGTCTTTGCGCCTCCGCGGGAGCTTTAAATCGTCGCGACTTTGCGCCGTGGCGAGCAATGTTAATGCCGCCGGAAGTGGGTTTTGGGTTACACGGAGTTGCACGGAGGAAAGCACAACTTGCCCGCCGTGGCGGGGAGTTGCACGGAGTTTTTTTTAAATAAGTATGTGTATTCGGATATCATCAAGATGGAAAGATGCTATTGGTTTTAATCCCGTAGCTATGGGGATTAAAACTTCTAGGCTTATATCCCTCAGGCAGATATCAGGATACACTTAATTCATTTTTTCTCAAATCCAGATTCCTCCAAATTTTACCAAGCATTGAACCACTGTTTATTTTTTACTACTTCTGCTCACTACTCACTTTTTACTACTTACAGTTTTCAACTCACTACTTACTTTTAACCCAACTAACTCCCGTCTGTCCTTCTAAACCATTCATCCCCTTTTGCAACTTTGTTTCATATTTTTTTGGTTTAATGCAACAAGGTTACGTATTTTTGAATCGTGAAAATAAAGTACTCAGCACTGCTTCTTTTATTGTTTGCATTACAAGCCCAATTCAGTTTCGGGCAGAGATGTGACTTATCGATCCGGGGAAAAATCATCCACCTGGAGAATAATGAGCCAATTATCGGCGCTCACGTTTGGATTACAGAAAGTAACTCAGGCGCAGCAAGCGATGAAAATGGAAACTTTTTTATCAAGGATCTCTGTCCCGGAATATATACCCTGACTATCCAATACCTGGGACACAAAGAAATCAAAGAAACGATTAATCTTTCTGCAGGAGCTCTGAACAAAACCTTCAGAATGGAGGAAGAATCCATGGAACTTTCCGGCGTGGAGATTCATGGTCATCGGGAAGCGGTCCAAACCACCACATCTGTCACCTCACTTTACGGTGAAGCACTTTTGGAAACACGTGGAGAAAATCTGGGGGAAAGTCTCAAGAGAATTGCCGGGGTAACGACTTTCTCAACCGGAAACAGCATCTCCAAACCGGTAATTCACGGGATGCACAGCAACCGAATCATGATCCTGAACAATGGGATCAGACTTGAAGGTCAGCAATGGGGTGCCGAACATGCACCGGAAATCGATCCTTTCATCGCAGATGAAATCACCGTAATCAAAGGCGCAGAAACTGTCAGGTTCGGTCCTGAGGCAATGGGAGGAGTTATTATGGTGACTCCAGCAGCCTTACCCACAAAAAAGGAAAGCCTGACCAATATCCATTTGCTGGGTGGAACGAACGGACAGATGGGGAATATTTCCGCTACCTATTCTTCAGGTTCGGATAAAATAAAAGGACTTGGCTACCGGGTTCAGGGTTCTGCGAAAAGAGCCGGAAATGTTAAATCGCCGGATTATTACCAGGGAAATACAGGCCTGAGCGAATACAGTGCATCAGCCGCGGTTGGTTATAGCAGCGACAAGTTGGGAGTTGAGGGTTACTACAGCTTTTTCAACACGACTTTGGGGATTTTAAAGGATTCCCATACCGGTAACCTTTCGGATTTGGAAAACATCATTAATAACGGAAGACCATTTTCAGATCCCGGTTTTACTTATGATATCACCAACCCAAAGCAGGTTGTGACGCATCACCTGGCAAAGCTGAAATCGCATTACCACTTGTCGGACAGATGGAAGCTGAATTTTCAATATGGCTTTCAATTCAACAATCGCCAGGAATACGATAAACGAAGAGGAGATCTCAATGCTCGGCCAAGTCTCGATCTGGAGCTTTATACCAATACGATCGATTTGTTTGCAGACCATACTCATATAAATGAATTCAGCGGTACCTGGGGAATTAACCTCATTCAGCAGGCAAACAGCAACATACCCGGAACCGGCGTCACTCCCCTGGTTCCAAATTATGACATGCTGAATGCCGGAATTTATATGATGGAGAAGTATTCGAAAGGTCCTTTGGAACTGGAAGCGGGACTTCGATTTGATATCCGAAGCATCAGTACAGCCAGGTATGTTCAGTCCGTGCTTGAGGAAGCTGAATTGAATTATCAAAATTTCTCAGCTTTTCTGGGAGGACTTTATCAGCTCAGCCCGAGAGTGACATTCAGCTCCAATCTTGGATCAGCCTGGAGAGCTCCAAATGTGAATGAGCTATTTAGCCAGGGACTTCACCATGGTGCTGCCGCGGTCGAAATCGGAGATCCTGATCTGGACTCAGAAAAGTCATTCAAATGGGTAAATGAAATTGCCTACGATGGTGAAAAGACCCATTGGGAATTAACGGCTTACACAAACCAGATTCAGAATTATATCTATTTGAATCCAACCGGAGAAACCTATGTTAGTCTCAGAGGCACATTCAATGTCTATGAATACCTGCAGGCAAATGCATTTTTCTATGGTTTTGACTTGTCGGGAAGCTATGAGTTCACGGATAAAATAAGTGCCTATGCCAAAGGCTCCATCATCAGGGCTAAGAACACAGAGGCAGACAATTATTTCCCTTTTATCCCTTCCGACAGAATGGATTGGGGGATGGCTTTTGAGTTTGGTAAAAAGCAACAAACCAACAAACTGACTCTAAGCAATATGCTGGTGGCCGGACAGAATCGTGAACCTGATTATGACCTCGCTCCTGCTCCTCCGGGATATTCCCTGATCAATCTGGGATACCAACGACAATTTTCGATTGGCAATGATAAACTTAACATGGGACTTCAGGTACAGAACCTTCTCAATTCATCGTATAAAGAATACATGAACAGATTCCGGTATTTCACGGATGATATCGGAAGAAACATCTTGCTTAAAATCAATTACCAATTCTAACTATCCAACTATGTACACTTTTAAAAGACTTCCTTTTTATGCCCTCGCTTTGGCAAGTTTTGCTTTTGCTTCTTGCGAAAGCGAAGATCCGGTAGCCGAAAACGAAGAAGAAGTAATCACTGATGTGACGCTTTCTTTCACTGAGTTAAATGCAACAGGAGATCCTATTGGCACCAAAATTTCATTCAAAGCTTCCGATCCTCAGGGAATCGAATTAGGAACAGCTCCGACAATTGAAACGGTGAATTTGATCAAAGGGAAGACATACAGAATGGAAATCACCGTTGCCAATACCATTGCAAATGAGGATATCACTTCGGAAATCCTTGCTGAAGGCGATGCCCACCAATTCTATTTTCTTGGTACGGCTTTCGTCGGATCTCCACCTCTCTCGATCGTCTATGATGATGCAAGCGGCCAGTTAATTGGCTTAAGAACCAAAGTATCCGTGGTAGCTTCTCCGGGATTTAATAATGCATTAATGAGAGTAATCCTTCGTCATGGTCTGGATAAAAGCTATCCGGGAGCTACTAACCCGAATTTCCAAAACTACGAACAAGCAGGCGGTGAGTCTGATTTGGATATTAATTTCCCGCTAGTCATTAATTAAGTTGAACCAGAGACAATGAAAAAGGCAGCTGATTGGCTGCCTTTTTTATTTGCTGAATATTTTTTTTTATAAATATCCGCAATCCTGCAAGTGTTGATTAGTACACTTTAAAATACTTGAAACGCTGGATTTTCGAATTCTTCGGTCACTTGTGCTGAGCATGTCGAAGCATCCGTCATCGGTCTTCCAGCATTTTTTTCTCAATAACTCTTTCCACAAACTGCAATCTTGCCCGGGTCAAAACCTTGCTCATCTGAGAAATTTCTTCCGATGTTACCCGCAACCAGGATCACACCATAATCAGGACCATCATTTGCCAAATGCACCTTTACATTTCCGTCAAAAGCTTTCATCGCCTCGAAATCCAATCTACTGCCATCGGAAAGCTGGCCCAAAACGGTGACACTTTTCAGATCTTTTGCAGAAATTGAATTGAGCAGATAGGCTAACGGAGTATCCGGTATATCATAACCTCCGAAGGGAAGGTGGGCCGGGAAAACTTATTGTTATTTAGAAATAAAAGACAAATAATCAGCTCTGAAAATCAACTTCAAAAAGGCTTGATTTTTTCTGATTCAGCCAATTCATCCCCTATTCATCCAAAAGCTTCGAACTCTGACTTTCCGGAAGTTCCTGCACATCCTTCAGTTTCCGCTGAATTGCCCTGGTCCGGGCCCCTACCAATTTGTCCAATTCTGAATTTGCCTCACTTAGCTTTTTCTGGGTTCGCTCAATCAACTCTCCAAACTTTCCAAATTCAGTTTTAATCGCACCCAGGATTTGCCAGACTTCAGAGCTTCGCTTTTGGATTGCCAAAGTTCTGAATCCCATCTGAAGACTGTTCAAAATCGCAGAAAGCGTAGTCGGGCCCGTGACCATCACTTTATATTCCTGTTGGATTTGTTGCGAAAGCCCGGGTTCACGGAGAATTTCCGCATAAAGGCTTTCCACCGGCAAAAACAGAATCGCAAAATCCGTCGTATGTGGCGGGTTAATATACTTCTTCTGAATATCCTGAGCTGCTTTTTTGATGGCTTTGACTAGTTCCGTATGGTAAAAATCAATCTGAACTTTGTCGGCTTTATCATAGGCATCGACCAATCTCAAATAGGATTCCTGCGGAAATTTTGAATCAATCGGAAGCAAAACAGGCTCATCCTGTCCGGGCATTTTCACTGCAAACTCCACGCGCTCCCGACTTCCATTTCCTACTGATGCGTTCAGGACATATTGTTCGGATGTAAGCAGGTTTTCCAAAATCGCCTGAAGCTGATATTCTCCAAGCACACCACGGCTTTTGACATTGTTGAGTACCCGCTTCAAATCCCCCACTCCATTGGCAAGACTTTGCATCTCACCCAAACCTTTCTGAACGGCCTGAAGGTGATTGCTGACCATTTCAAAAGATTGGCCCAATCGGGTTTCGAGTGTCTTTTGAAGTTTTTCATCCACAGTCTCCCGGATCTTTTCGAGTCGGAGTTCGGTGACTTTCATCAATTCCTCCTGCCGGCGATTGAGCTCGGTAAACTTCTCCCGTTGCAGCATATTGAAGTCCTGCACATTGGTCCGAAAAACCTCTCCGAATGATTTCAGCGCATCATTTTGATCTTTGGAAGTAGCTCTGAGATTATCAAAAATTAAGCGGAACTGAGAGGTCAGACTTTCATTGGATTCTCTCCTGCTTTCCGCCAGGGCCTGGTTCAGCTCTTTGCTCATTCTGGCCAATTCCTCCTGCAAAAGAGCTTTTTCCTGATCATTCCCCTTGCGGAGAAAGTATAGTACAACCAAAATAAGCTGGAGAAAAAGGACTGAAAAGATCAAATACTCAATCTGCATAAGTTATCAATTTGGGAGCCTGAAGGTAATCCTTCCGAACCTCCACTCCCAGAAATGATAAATATTCTGCGACAGACTCAGTCGGTATTTCTTCCATCGGGACATGACCTGCATTTTCGAATATCACCAGGTTTGATCCGGGAATAGCCTTTTCAAAAATATAAGCCTGCGAAACCGGAATCCAGGTATCTTTTCCTCCCCACATAATTATTGTAGGCATAGTCAGCCTGTCAAAATCCACCTTCATCGACCGTGGAGTGCTCAATCGATCCAAAGTCGCCTGCCTGTTACCATCCCGAAGCATCAGTTCATAATAGCGTTCGATGGCCTGATCATCCACTTTCTCAGGATCTCCATAGACTTGCTTCATGTTCATGGCAAAAAGGAACTTCGGAGTGCATTTGAGCAGAACTTTTGAGAAAACAGGATTTTCGGCAAGTTTAAAAATCCATGCTCCACCTCCACGGGTTTGCATGGCCGTGCTGTCCAAAGTTCTCACTTTCGGTTTTGGTGCTCCTGCCGCATCGACGAGATTCAGTGTCAAAACTTTATCCGGACGATTGGATGCTATTTGCAAAGCAACCGCTCCGCCCATTGAATTTCCGGCGAGATGAAATTTTTCCAGGTTTAGTTTTTCAGCCAGTTGGAGAACCAAATCCGCATATTCAGCGGTGCTGTATCTCTTTTCTTCATCAGGTCCCGTAAGCCCATGACCGGGAAAATCAAGAGAAATAGTCAGGAAATAAGGACTCAGCTCCTGCTGCCATGCATCCCAGGTATGAAGGGACGAAAAGCTGCCATGAAGCAGAAAAATCGGGTCTCCCTCGCCAAAAAACCGAACATGGACATTGATTCCGTCTACTTCGATGAAATGAGATTGGGGTGTAAAATATTTTTCATCGATTTCCTCTTTTGGAATATCACTTCGAAAAAGCAACAGTAAAAAAAACATGCAGGAAAGAATCAATCCTGCCAACACTTTCAAAATTCTTTTCAACCAAACCATAAAAGGGGGAGCTCTGTGTATTCAGGAATACTATCCGTCAGAATAAAAAGTACAAAAATTCTACCCAAATCTCTATTTTGGCAAAAAAGAACGCCTTGTCACTCAAATCATTCTTCAAAAATCTTGGTCCGGGTCCTCTTATCGCTGCTGCTTTCATCGGCCCCGGCACGGTTACAGTTTGTACGCTCGCAGGTGCGAATTTTGGTTTTTCGCTGATTTGGGCGATGGTTTTATCCATTGTAGCGACGGTAATTCTGCAGGAACTCTCCGGCAGAATCGGAATTGTCACAGGTTCTGATCTTAGCACACTTCTTCGAAATCAAACTGAAAAGCCCGTTTTCAGGATCTTATCCATGATTTTGGTCCTCCTGGCAATCGTTCTGGGAAATGCCGCTTACGAATCCGGAAACATTTCAGGTGCTAATCTTGGCCTTGCTTTTTACTGGGAAGCTCCAACTCTTAACCTTGGAAGTATGGAGCTCCAATTGGGTAATTTCTTACTGGGAATTCTCGCTTTCCTGCTTCTTTGGACCGGCAGCTACAAAACTCTTGAGCGGATTCTTGTCGCACTTGTCATCCTGATGTCCGTAGCTTTCATCATCACAGCAATACTAACCAAACCGGATTTATCAGCCCTTTTAAAAGGTTTTGTGCCAACCTGGAATGAAGCAGAAATCTCAACTTTAGTCGCGTTAATCGGAACCACGGTCGTTCCTTACAACCTTTTTCTGTATGCTTCACTGGTGAATAAACGCTGGACCAAAGAATCTGACATTCCTTTCATGAAAAGAGACATTGCTGTTTCCGTCATCCTCGGCGGAATCGTATCAATGGCTATTTTGGTTGTTGGCGCTTCCAATACGAGCACAGAAATCACTTCCGCAATCGATGTATCCAAAGGTTTGGAATCGGTTTTCGGAAGTTTTGCAGGCTATATGATGGGTTTTGGACTTTTGGCTGCAGGCATGACTTCGGCCCTGACAGCTCCCCTTGCGGCTGGGTTTGTCGTTTGCGGAATCATGGGTTGGGACCAGGAAATCAAGTCAACATCAATGCGGATTTCGATGGCAGTAATAGTAGGATTGGGACTGCTTTTTTCATCCTTCGGAATCAAGCCTGTTCAGTTGATCACCCTGGCTCAATTGGCCAATGGCATTTTACTACCTCTGATCAGCGGGTGGATAATCTGGATTTCTGCTCAGCATTCCGTTTTGGGTAAATATAAAAACACCCCTTTGGCAACAGGAATCGCAATTTTCATTTGGCTGATCACATTGGTTTTGGGGTTGAAAAGCATCGGAACAGTTTTCGGAATCTGGTAAAATGCCCATTTCAGGAAGATGATCCCGAAAGGAGAACTTACTGATTAAGCAATAACCCTATATCAGCTATCAATTTTTCCACTTCAAGGGGCAGAGTTCCTTTGTAAATTCCCCGGATATGGCCGTTTCGGTCAACCAGAATAAAATGTTCTGTGTGGAGAAATTCGTCGGTGGAAAATTGGTAACCGATTTCCTGCTCTGCGAAATAGGAAGTTCTCGCCAGTGAATATATCTCCTCCTGATCTCCGGTCACTAAATGCCATTGATCAGAATTGATCCCATACTGAAGAGCAAACTTCTTCAGTACCTCCACAGAATCTATCTCAGGAGTTACGCTATGGGAAATAAACAACACGTCAGAATTATCGGAAAAAGCCGATGCAACCTCGCCAAGATTAGCTGTGAGCTTAGGGCAAATTCCCGGGCAGGAAGTGAAGAAAAAAGAAGAGACGTAGATTTTACCCTCAAAGGTCTGGTTATTGACCAATTCACCTTCCTGATTGGTAAAGGAAAAAGCTCCGATTGAATGCAAAGTATCCAATGAAAAACTATCAGAACCAGCCCAATATGGAGTAAAATCCGGCCCTGCATAATACGGAATCTCTTCTTTCGCAGGACCGCATGAAACCAATACATGGATAAATCCCAGACTAATGAATAGCAACAGCACCCTCTTTCCAGGGAGTTGAGCAGCCTTTGACGCCGGTAAGCCCATAAGTTCTTCCGTTCCTGACTTCATAATTTGCAAGTTGTTTTCCTTCATAATCCCAGGCTTGTTGTCTTCCTGATTCATGCCCTTTTTTATAATTCATTTCCCGGATTAAAACTCCGGTTTCCGTCCACTCTCTCAGGGCTCCCTGATACTCTCCTTCACTGAAATTACATTCAGCCTTTTTGTTTCCATTTGGATACCAGGAAAGATAGATTCCTTCCTTTTTTCCGTCTTTAAACCAACGTTCAGACATTTTGAGTCCACCCCGGTAAAACTCCATTTGAAGTCCATCGGGTTTTCCGTCAATGAATTTTTCAAGGGATAAAGTATCTGAGCTGAACTCATCCAAACTGAAAAGGATACCCGAATACGGTTCACCATTTATACGCAGGATGCCATTTTTCTTTTCCTTAACCACATAATCGATATTCAAAAATGGCAGTGGTTCTTCCTGCATGATGGTGTCACAGGCAAAAGAAAAACCACAAAGGATTAAGAAAAACTTACTGAGAAACCGTCCCTGCCACGCCATAAAATCCACTTCCATTGATGTATGGGTCTTCTGAGGTTATATGATAATGGTAGATTCCGGCAGGATATTCCGCCGTCGCATGTGCGTGTCCATGATATTTATCCAGCAAATCATTTGTCACCAATTTCCCGCTTTCGATAGGCCCGTAAACAGGGAAACCATCAAGCAAAAACCCCAAAAGAACATCTCTCCCTTTGGCACTTGTCAAAAACAAAGGCTCAACATGGTAGTGATATCTTCCCTGCGGGGCCGGATGACCCGCATATTGATCAAAGGAATTGATCTCATTTGTCAGTGGCTGATTGGGCCCTGCATATTGGTTGTAAAAGGGAACTCCGTTCAATGAAACCCCGATAGCGCCAAGGGGAGTTGCAACTGGATTTGCACTTGCCTTCGGTTCGATCGGGATTTTGAAGGTATAATCCTGAGCAGCGATCCTGTTTGGATTGATCCTGAACAAAGAATTGGTGCCATTATAGGCCTCATACATGGTAGCGGCCTGAGTTGTATTTTGAAAATACGGGCTTTTATGATCCGGTACGCCGGTGACTTCTACAATGACATAAGACCCATCCACATAAATATCCGTGGCTCCATAAATCTTTTTAAAGACTTCCGGAAGATCCGCCGATACAATATCGGGATCGGTTTCAGTTTCGGAGTCACAGCTTAAAACGCCAAAGCAGATTGGCAAGAAGGCGATCGAATAAAACAGTTTTTTCATGTGTTTATAATTGTTTTTTAATGGTCACATGGAATCTCGCATGGTTGATAATCATCCCTCTGTGTGATGATTGAGTCATGCTCGATTTCATTTCAGATAGAGTTATTTTTCAGGTTAGACGATCCTTTAATTCAATTCCTTCGGGGTGGTGGTGATTTTTCCTGACCGCGCGGAAGTACCAGTTCAATCAGTTTTGGAAGAAATGCATCAAACTCTTTCTGCTGATCCGGATTGCAAAGACTTTTGAGTTTTTGAAAATGATCGAAAGTCAAATTCATTTTCACTTTTTCAATTGCTGCAAACGCTGATTCCAAAGAATCTTTTTGACCTGAATCAATCTCTCCTGACTTCAAAAGCATGAAATAGGATTGAAGCATTTCGTTCGCTTCCAGGTTCAATTCCCTTATTTTCCCCCGGTGTTCATCTTTCAGAACTTCAAATTTTACCTGTTGGTCCTTATCCAGGGAAAGAGCTTCTATGATCTGTCGGTCTCTTGAAGGGGGGCCGGCCTGACCTGGTCTTCCGGGATTTTTTTCGCCCAGAAATAAAAAAAGGATCGTTGTATTCAAAACAATCAATAATACAACGAGTGCGATCCAAATATTTTCTTTTTTCATCTGTTTATAATTGGTTTTTTAACGGTCAGATAGCTCGTCCCGAACCTGCCTGCCGCATGCAGGCTTGTTTCGGGACCTGCCTTCCGTCAGGCAGGGAATCTCGCATGGCTGATATTCATACCTCTGTGTGACGCTCACGTCATGCTCGATTTCATACCTGAAAGAATTAATAGATGTCGAATTGATAAGAATCAACCTGGTAATTGGTTTCAACTATTGTCGATTCCGCAACACGATTTGATAAAACCTGAACGATCAGAACAGAATTAAGCAGTAGAGTGAGCGCGCAAAGGCCCACTGCAATCTTGAATTTAAGATTCCATACAGATCCTGTTTTCGAATCTTCAAGCCTGGATTCGATCCTGGTAAATAAAAAAGGATTAGGTTCAGCCCGTTTTTGGCCCCGGATCCCCTCTATGATTTCATCTTCCCATTCGTGATTTTCCATGTCAATTTTTTAGACGTCAGTTAGTTGTTTTTCCTTCGGTTAGGGTTGAAAATTTCCAGTTTCTTGCGAAGGTTTCCTTTAGCTCTCTGAATCAGCGATTCCACAGCTTTTTCTGAGACATTCATGATCACTGAAATCTCTTTCTGAGGAAGGTCTTCTATATAAGAAAGGATAAAAGCAGTTTGCTGGGATTCGGGTAAATCTGATACTGCCTTCAGAAGGAACTCTGATTTCTCTTTGTTTTCGAGGACTTTTTCCGGACTGATAAAATGTGCCAGATCAACCTTTAATTCCCCTGAGTCCTTTTTGAAAAGGCTCATCAGGAACCCGGCTCTTTTCTTCCTGTTTCGATGGCGTAACCCATCCAGGCTTTTGTTGACTGTGATTCGGTAAATCCAGGTGCTGACGGATGAAGATTCTTTGAAACTCCCCGCAGACCTGAAAACCTCTAAAAAAACATCCTGGGTTATTTCTTCAGCCACTTCGGCATTTTGAAAATAGCTAAATGATGTGTTGTAAACTCTGGATTTAAAAGCTTCATACAATTCCCTGAAAGCGACTCTGTCACCTGCTGCAATCAACTTGATTGTCTTGAAATGATTTGTATCCAAAAGAAGGTGAGAAGGGTGAAGTTTGAAAGGTGAAAGTTTGAAATATATGAAGGTCAGACAATTATGTAATACGTCTAATAACCAAGAAACTTATCTCCTATCTCTTTTTATCTCAAATCTAAAATCTAATGTCTTATATCTTAAATCTTTCGTCTTAAATCAAAGATCCTTCGCATTAAACGTATCTCCCTGCTTCAAATCTCCGGTTTCAAATCCCTTCATAAACCATTTCATTCGCTGTGCGGAGGTTCCGTGAGTAAATGAATCCGGCACAACCCTCCCGCCGGCTTGCTTCTGAAGTCTGTCATCTCCGATCGCATTGGCGGCATTCAGCGCTTCATCCAAATCGCCTTGCTCCATCATGGCAGCTGATTTTTGACTATGATGAGCCCAAACTCCCGCCAAAAAATCCGCCTGAAGTTCCAATCGAACTGAATATTGGTTGTACTCTTTCTCGCTTACCTGACCTCTCAGATTCTGAACTTCATCCGTCACTCCCATGATTTTCTGAATATGATGACCAACCTCATGTGCGATTACATAGGCCTGCGCAAAATCTCCGGGAGCATTTAGTCTTTTTTCCATGTCCCCGAAAAAGCTCAGATCGATGTAGAGTTTCTCATCTGCAGGACAATAAAACGGCCCTGTTGAGCTGCTTGCATTTCCGCAGGCGGAAGAGACCGAACCCGTATATAAAACCAATGTCGGTTCGCGGTAATTATCCATCAATAGATTCCAGACATCTTCAGTGTCTGCAAGAATGGTGGCACTGAACTCAGCCAACCGATCTTCCTCCATCGTTGGTTGATATTCGGTTTCAGTAAAAGATTGACCTCCGCCTCCCAAAAATCCACCGATCAGAGAAAGCGGGTTGGTACCGGTGACGACAGAAAACACAATCACTATTCCGACGATGATTAATCCTGTCTTGGAGAACAGGATTTTTAGCAAAGGACCAATCAGGAAGGGATTAATCCCGCCGCCGCCAAATCCACCAGCGGATTTCCCCCGTCTGTCATCAATATTTGAGCTTTGTCTTCTTCCTATCCACTTCATGTTATAAAAAGTTTGATTTTGTTTAAAATTAACCAAATTGGATCCGCTGTAAGCCGATCAAAACCTATTTACAGTAAATATTTACTAAAACCCAAAACCTATGAATTTCAAATTATTACCCAACCTTCTCCCATTAATTGCCCTGATTTTCACCTTCTCTTTTGCAGAGGCACAGTCATATCTGGGAACAAAAGCCCCAAAAGGAGCCAAAGTCTACCTGGATGGTTCTGCAAAATCCCTTCACAAAAACTGGAAATATTGGGAAGGACCTCGTTTTTCCTCTGAAATGCCAATCAAATGGCCAGAAGTGACTGACCCTGTCGATGGTGGAAAAACAATCAGCAGCAACGATCCGGCCGGGGCAGGTGGAAAATACGGGGCAGCGGATATTGTAACCAAAGTTGAGTTCCGTGATTTCACTGCGCACGTTGAGTTTTTGATCAAAAAAGAGGGTGGAAACAGCGGTGTCTATCTTCAAAACAGATATGAAATCCAGGTGCTGGATGGCGATTACGGACTTCACGGCATGGCCGCAATTATTAACGAACATTTGCCAACTTCCCAGCAATACAAAGGAGTCGGTACATGGAATGCTTATGACATCGAATTCAAAGCTGCAAGATTTACAGACGGAAAATTGACTGAGAAAGCAAGAGTAACCATCTATTTCAACGGAGTGAAAATCCATGACAATAAGGAAATATCTCAGGTTTGGGGTGGACCAAACTCCGGTATCGATGGAGGAAATGACAAAGGAAAAGGAATTACAGACACCCCGGGTGGATTGAAACTGCAGGCAGAAGGACACGAAGTGCTTTACAGAAATATCTGGATCAAGGCGAATTAAAAGTTTGATCCTCTAAAAATTCAACTTTTTATATAGTATGCAATCCCGATAAACATTGATTTATCGGGATTGCTTATTTACTGCGACACCTCCTTAAGAATCCCCGTTCCTCTTCCGATCATATGCCATTGGCTGATTTCCAGATTCACCTCAGCCAACATTCCGGGTTGCAACCCCAGATAATCCTCCTGAGTCAGATAGGAAAGCAAAAGGCTGATGGTCGGATTATGTCCAACCAAAAGGCAGGAATTTGCTGAAAAGGGAGTTTTTTCAAGCATCGTCAGGAGATCATTCAAATCTCCCTCATAAATTTCTCGGGTAAATATCTCCTCTTTTACAGCGATGTAGTTTTTGATTAAGTCCGAAGTCTCAATGGTCCTGTTAGCCGAAGAACAATACATGATATCAACCGAAACAGATCGCCCGGACAAGACCCCACCCATCCTTTTAAGGTTGTCAATGCCCTTTTGGGTCAATCTTCGTTGAAAATCAGACCCATCAGAAAAGCCGGCCTCTCCGTGTCTCAGCAAAAACAATTGCTTCATTTTGTATCGACTTTAGGTTGAAAAGTCTATTCCGAAAACCTCAAAAATCCCTCCAAAAGCAAGCTTTCATTTTTTTATTATTTGGAGGAGAAAACAATGCCCTCTATTTTTAGCAATTCATATCGATCGGCACTGCCCGAAAATTTAGCTTTTTATGTCAAAAAATCTTGTTATAGTCGAGTCCCCTGCCAAAGCCAAAACTATCGAAGGCTACCTCGGTAAAGACTACAAGGTAGCATCCAGTTATGGTCACGTGCGGGATTTGCCTAAGGGCGATAAAGCCATAGATGTCAAAAACAGGTTCAAACCAACCTACGAGGTCACTCCGGATAAAAAGGAAGTTATCAAAAATCTTAAAAGCCTTGTGAAGAATGCCGAAACCATCTACCTGGCAAGTGATGATGACCGCGAAGGAGAAGCAATTTCCTGGCACCTCAAAGAGGTATTGAATTTGAAAGACTCCAATACCAAACGAATTGTATTCAGAGAAATCACCAAAAACGCGATCATCAAAGCGATCGAAAATCCGCGGGGAATCGATTACGATTTGGTAAATGCACAGCAAGCAAGAAGGATTTTGGATCGTTTGGTGGGATTTGAGCTCTCTCCTATTCTTTGGAAAAAAATCAAAACCGGACTTTCCGCAGGTCGTGTTCAGTCGGTGGCTGTTCGTCTGATTGTGGAGCGTGAGCGTGAAATCGAACATCATAGCTCAAAGTCGTCATTCAGGATCACAGCGATTTTCGAAGTCGAAGGAAAAACTTTCCAGGCTGAGCTTCCCAAAAAATTCGACACCAAAGCTGAGGCGGAAACTTTTCTAAAGAATTGCCTTCAGGCTGAGTTTAGCGTGGCGAATCTTGAGAAAAAGCCAACGAAAAAAACTCCGGCTCCGCCTTTTACCACTTCCACTCTTCAGCAAGAGGCCAGCAGAAAGTTATACTTCTCAGTTGCCCAGACGATGTCTGTCGCTCAGAAACTGTATGAAGCCGGTAAAATCTCCTACATGAGAACGGACAGCGTCAACCTCTCAGAGGATGCGATGAATTCTGCAAAAAATGCCATTAACTCCGCCTATGGAGCTAATTACCATAAGTCAAGAAAATTCACAACCAAAACTGAAGGAGCTCAGGAAGCCCACGAAGCAATTCGTCCAACCGACTTCTCAGAACACCATGCCGGCGGAGATCGAAACGAACAACGACTCTATGAACTCATCTGGAAGAGAGCAATCGCCTCTCAGATGTCAGATGCCGAACTCGAGAAAACAACGATTACGGTTAAAATTTCAAACTCTCCGCAAAATCTCGTTGCTACTGGTGAAGTAATCAAGTTTGATGGTTTCCTAAAGGTGTATCTGGAAGATACAGATGAGGAGCCTGAAGAAGATGAAACAGGAGACAAATCACTTTTGCCTCCCTTGAACATTGGTCAGGCGCTGAATCTTCAGGAAATGAAAGGTCGTGAGACTTTCTCAAGACCTGCACCGAGATATACAGAAGCCTCTTTGGTTAAGAAATTGGAAGAACTCGGAATTGGCCGGCCTTCTACCTATGCGCCTACGATCTCCACGATTCAGAAGCGGGAGTATGTGATCAAGGAATCCAGAGATGGCATTTCCCGAAACTATGTGGAAATGACAATTGCCAGGGGCAATTTCAAAGAATCCGCAAAAACAGAAATCACCGGAGCAGAAAAGCAGAAGCTTTTCCCAACCAATATCGCCATGGTGGTGAATGACTTCCTGGTGGAGCATTTCCCGAATGTGATCGACTTCAGTTTTACTGCCCGTGTTGAGAAAGAATTTGATGATATCGCAACCGGAGGACAAAACTGGGAAGATATGATCGGTTCGTTCTATGGTAAATTCCACAAAAGTGTCGAAGAAACTGAACAGGTATCCAGACAAGACATCAACTCAAGCAGATTGATCGGAGTCCATCCTGTCAATGGAAAAAATATTACTGCACGTCTCGGAAGATTCGGTCCGCTCGTTCAGATCGGTGAGGCTGATGACGAGGAAAAGCAGTTTGCCAGCATGAAGAAAGGCCAGTTCATCGAAAACATTACGATGGAAGAAGCCCTCGAACTATTCAAACTCCCTCGCGACATAGGCATGTTTGAGGACAAGAAAATGGTTGCTGCTGTTGGGCGTTTCGGACCTTATGTGCGACATGACGGTGCTTTTTATTCCCTTGGAAAAGAGCAGGATCCGTTGAGCATCACGGAAGCTGAGGCGATCGAACTGATCGAAAACAAGCGGGAAGCTGATGCAAAAAAGCATATCAAATCCTTTGAAGAAAATCCTGAGATCCAGATTCTTAATGGTCGCTGGGGTCCTTACATCAAATTAGGCAAAGACAATTTCAAGATTCCGAAAGGGAAAGAAGCTGAATCTTTGACTTACGCTGAGACTCTTGAAATTATTGAAGCTCAACCGGATGCTCCTAAGAAAAAGGGGAAGTTTGCAAAGAAGAAAAGTTAGGAATTAGTAATTCCGGCAACCTATAATATGTATGTACGCATTCTTACCACTAACCAAATAAAACAAGGCTTGAAGTCCAAATGCACGTGCTGTGGACTGTCGACTGTGGACGATTATTCGCTGCTTTAACAACCTATTTTGGTCCTACTGGCAAAGTTGCGGATAATCATAACCTATAAATTCAAAAGGCTAAAAGATCCGAATCGGGAATTTTAGCCTTTTTTCTTGAGACCATGCATTGACATAATTAATTCAGTTTAATAGAATTAGAGTCAAGACACAAGAATCAAGAAATAAAAACATTAACCAACATTCTGCTTCCAAAAGACAGTTTTGGCCTTTTCGCCATTGAGAGCTTTATGAACTTTGTTTCTTTTGTGATGGGATTTTTTTACCACAAAGGAACAAAAGGCAACAAAAGAAAGAGGCAAGTGATCTAATGCCGGCATTGTCTAGCTGTAAATAAATCTTTTAAAAGAGTGGAGCTCTCTCTTTGATTCAATCTCACATTCTGTTTTTTCGCCGTCACTTTTTGAAGGCAAAAAGTAACCCAAAACCTTAATGCCTGGTTATTTACTTCAAATAGGCTGAGTTTGGTAATGAAAGAAAAAACCTTGGCTATTTGATTTTAAACATTGATCCCCTAGGGCATTACCTCCACAGAAACTTTTCAACTCACCGAATGCCGCCCACTAATTCTGTTATTTTTTATAAAATGATCCTACTTGCATCTTGTAAAACGTTTGAATTTCTATTACCTCAATTTGGACCTTTCAAAAGCAGTCAAATAACTTTTCTATGTTTTCCACTTGATTTCAGATTAAAGATTTAAGTTGGCATTTTGGATGGCAAAATCCCCCTACCCCCTTTAAAAAGGGGGAGTCACATTTTAGCATCGTTAAAATCAATATGCTTCAGTCCATCGTTCAGATATCCGGATACACATATAACTTTTCTCTACCTTCAGTTAAAGATTACAACTATTGAACCGATGAAAAAGAAGCTGGTTGTATTGAGCGGAGCAGGGATTTCGGCAGAAAGCGGGATCAAAACTTTCCGCGACAGCGGAGGTCTCTGGGAAGGCCATGATGTGATGGAAGTAGCCTCACCCGAAGGATGGCGTCGAAATCAGGAATTGGTTCAGGATTTTTATAACCAGCGGAGAAAACAAGCCAGAGAATGTCAGCCGAATGAAGCTCATTTGAAGCTGGCGAGTCTGGAGGCGCATTTTGAAGTGAGCATCATTACGCAAAACGTAGACGACTTGCATGAAAAAGCCGGTTCAACCAATGTGATTCACCTGCATGGGGAATTGAACAAAGCTCAGAGCACTGTTGATCCGAAACTGGTTTACAATCTTGATCATTGGGAGATCAAAAAAGGCGACAAATGTGAAAAGGGAGGTCAGCTCAGGCCTTTTATTGTTTGGTTTGGCGAACCTGTTCCAAAAATGGATGAAGCAATTCAATTGGCTAAGCAGGCTGATATCTTTATTGTGATTGGGACTTCTTTGCAGGTTTATCCCGCTGCAGGTTTGATTGATTATGTTCCAAAGCAGGCCCGGACTTACCTGATTGACCCCAATTCGCCGGGATCCGGTTTGCGAAGAGACCTGGTTTACATTCAGAAAAAGGCAGCTGAAGGAATGAAAACTTTGGAAGAACTCTTATTGGGTCAGAATTTTTGAGATAATCAAATAAGTATGTACGATTTCTTGCCAGTAGGAGAATTCTCTTTGGGTTAGTAGTTGGATGACCCCGCCACGGCGGGCAAGCGATGACCGATGCTGGATGCCCGGAGAATCAAAAATCCTGCGGTTTACAGTATTTTCACTTGTGCGTGTAAATTACTGGCAGGATTGCGGATAATCATATAATCAAATCTGGATTTGGAATCTATATTTTAACTGAAGAGCTGGTGCAGAAACAAATCACAAACTCTTCTTTTTTCCTATATTGAAACCTGCTAAACTTGTTTTCAACCAAGGAGAGTACAAAAATGTATGATTTGAAGTCTATTCCTCCTTTCTTGAAAAACCTCCCCAAGTAACCTGATGAAGTTTAAAATTGCCGTAATCGGGGCCGGACCATCCGGAATCACCGCTTTGAAAAATCTCCTTGATCAAGGCCTTGAGTCAGTTGCCTTCGACAAAAACTCAGAAGTCGGAGGAAACCGGATTTATTCTGAAGATGAGAGTCACTCAAGTGTATTCGAAACCACCCATATCATTTCTTTAAAAACGCTGTCCCAATACGAGGATTTTACCTTTGATGATTTTGACAAGGATACGGCTGATTATCCCTCTCACGATGAATTGAGAAGGTATTTTCAGGCTTATGCCCTCAAGTTTAACCTTTATCCGCACATACAATTTGGCACTCTGGTCAAAGAATGCAAATGGGCAGACCAGCTGGCCTGGGATATTACAACTAAAAAAGACACCATTACGGTAGATTTTCATCAGTTTGTGAAAGACCTGAAAAGGCAACTTTCCAAATCGGAAGTCTCCAAAAACCTGAAAAGATATTCAGTCACTGAACCAATCCAACAAAGCTAAAATCAAAACCAATGAACCGGAAAATCAGATTATTCCTTGGTGCTTTGGTGTTTTGGTTTGCACTATTTCTCGTTTGGGAATGGTGGAAAAGCTTTCCGCGTGTAAGACCACTCCCGATATCCTCAGCTGATTCAGAAGAACTAAAGCTGGATTCCGCGCTTAACGAAGCCATATCAACCTATATTCTCCCTGGTTTATCTGCCGTAGTAGTCAAAGAGGGTAAAATCACCTACCTGAAAGCTTTTGGATTTGCGAATTTGGAAACAAAAGATTCACTAAAAATCGACAGCAGAATCCCAATTGCATCGGTTTCCAAGGTTTTCACGGCTTTGAGCCTGGCTTCTTATCTGAGCCAAAAAGGAATCACCCCTGAGGATCCAATTTCGGTTTTAGGTTTGTCAGAAACCGGAAATGGAAACATCTCAGATTTGACTTTCAAAGAACTTCTGACCCATACCTCAGGTTTGAAAGATCCTGGAATTGTAAAAACTATTTTGAGAGGAAGGAAATCCCAGGAACTGGATGAGTATGGAGCTAAGATTCTGAAAAAACCTCTCAGGAATTCAAGTGATGGCTCTTTTGAATATGCAGATGCAAATTTTGACCTGATCGGGTATTTGCTTTCAAAGTCTGAGAAATCAGGTTTTGATTCTTTGATGCAAAATTCAATCCTTGGATCATCCGGAATGGATAACAGTGGTTTTGTGAGGGAATGGACGGAAGCCGGAAATGTGACAGAAGGTTATCACAGGGCTTTCCTTTGGAAAAGACTTGCACCAAAACGAACACGGTTTGCCAGCTACCCTTCCCCTTCCTCAGGATTGGTAAGTACCTCAAAAGATATGAGCATAGCCTTGATCCATCTGATTCGGGGCAAAATGGGGATTTACCAGCCCGCCCTGAACTGGCTTCAGCCAAATGGAGAAGCCATTCCGCTTGGTTTTCAGAGTATTCCAATCAACGGAGAAACCTGGTCCGGTCACTTTGGAGGTCAGGCAGGATTCAGCTCACTTTTGATTTATTCAGAAGAGAAGGAAACAGGGATTTTTATTCAATTCAACACTGAAGACAGGGAGAATTATCGAGTCGATATTGCTTCAGCGATTCTTACCATTATTTCATCAGATTTTTAACTCTCACTGCAATGAAACTATCCTTCCCTCATCCGATCATTATCCTCCTTGGATTCATTCTGATAGCAGGAATCGCAACCTATTTGATCCCTTCCGGGAGTTTTGACAGGGTTTTGGATGAGGAAACGGGGAGAGAAATAGTGGTTCCGGGAAGTTTTCATGCCATTGAAGACAAGGATGCAACTGTGTATGAAATCTTTTTATCGATTCCTGAAGGAATCATCGCGGGAGCCGATATCCTTGTCCTGATCTTATTGATTGGAGGTTCTTTTTACGTGATCGAGAAAACGGGTGCTCTTCAAGTTGGAATTGAGGCGCTGGTCTATCGATTCCGGAAAACTCAGTTTTTGCTGCTATACCTGCTTTCAATTGCCTTTGCAATCTGCGGAGCTTTGATGGGAATGCAGGAGGAAATCATTGCAATGGTTCCTCTGCTGGTACTTTTGGCTAAGAAACTCCACTACGACATCAGATCAATAATTGCATTGGCATTGGGATCAGCTTTGGTAGGAGGAGCATTTTCTCCGGTAAATCCTTTCGTCTCGCTTCTGGCCCAAAATATTGCCGAATTGGAACTTGGCGAAGGTTTGGTTTATCGCATTGCATTTTTTGTTTTAGCGATCTTTATCTGGGCCACTTTTCACATTTACTATGGTAAATCAAAGGAAGCCCAAACAGAAACACATGAGCTGGTTCCTGTGAAAATATCCCTCAGAAATGGATTAATCCTGGTTTTAACTTTCGCAGGATTAGGAATTATGGGTTGGGGAATCACCCAAAAAGACTGGGGATACAATGAAATGTCGGCTCTTTTCTTTGCGGTGGGAATTACCTGTGGATTGATCGGGAAATTGGGAATGAACGGTACGGCAAGAAATTATGCAGCCGGTTTTGGAGAAATGATTTTCGCGGGAGTTATTGTCGGATTGGCCAGAAGCGTTTACCTGATTTTGCAAAAAGCTTCTATCATTGATCCCATTATCCAGGCACTTTTTGAACCCTTGGAATCGATGCCAAGTCAGGCTGCTGCTATCGGGCTTTTTATTAGCCAGACTATTATTCATATCCCTGTTCCAAGCACATCCGGGCATGCCGTTTTAACTATTCCTTTGGCTACACCTTTGGTAGATTTACTTGGAATATCCAGGCAAATTGCAGTTTTAACCTATCAGTATCCTGCGGGATTGATGGACCTTGTCATTCCCAATAATGGAGGAATGATGGCAGTGATCGCCGCCGCAGGGGTAAAGTATAATCACTGGATCAGCTATATATGGAAAAGTTGGCTGCTCTTAATGGTAATTGGTTTGATATCTGTCCTATTCGCCCTAATTTGGTTCGCATAAACCTTCCTAACCTATTGAAATGAACATCAACGATCACAACGCACTCCAACCTTATCAGCCCGCTGCTGACCGCTACTCTCAGATGAAATATCGTCGCTGCGGGAAAAGCGGATTGGTTTTACCTGAAATCAGCCTTGGCCTATGGCATAATTTCGGTCACAATGCAGATTTTACTTTGGGAAGAAAAATCCTGAGAAGAGCCTTCGACCTCGGGATTTGCCACTTTGACTTGGCCAATAATTACGGACCACCTTTCGGCTCAGCCGAAGAAAACTTCGGGAGAATCCTTCAAAAAGACTTCCTTCCTTACCGGGATGAATTGATCATTTCCTCCAAAGCAGGTTGGGATATGTGGCCTGGTCCTTATGGAAATTACGGCTCCAAAAAATACCTGGTTGCCAGCTGTGACCAAAGCCTGAAACGAATGGGACTTGATTATGTGGATATTTTCTATCACCACAGACCAGATCCTGAGACTCCCCTTGAAGAAACCATGGGTGCTTTGGATCTTTTGGTGAGACAGGGAAAAGCACTTTACGTGGGAGTTTCTCAATACAGTGCCGAGGATACTGCGAAAGCTATCGAAATCCTCAAAAATCTTGGAACACCCATGCTGATTCACCAGCCACGCTACAGCATGATTGATCGCTGGGCAGAGAATGGCTTGATGGATGTTCTGGGTGAAAAAGGTGTGGGAAGTATTGCTTTCTCTCCGCTGGAACAAGGAATGCTGACCGATAAATACCTGAAAGGAATTCCTGCGGATTCACGTGCTGCGAAAGACGGTAGATATCTCAAGCCTGATCAAATCGGCGGAGAAAAGCTGGAAATGATCAGACAACTGAATGAAATCGCGCTGAAAAGAGGCCAAAGCCTTGCCCAAATGGCAATTGCATGGTTGCTGAAAGATCCGAGAATTACTTCCGTGCTTATCGGAGTATCCAAAGCGGAGCAATTGGATGATAACGTTGCAGCTGTTGTAAACAGCAGTTTCAGCGAAACTGAATTGGGAGAAATCAAGAAAATCCTCAGAGCTTAATGCCTGCTATTTCCCCTAGAAGTGCCCTGATTTTGATCGTAATCGCTCAATTTCTGGGCACTTCTCTTTGGTTTGCCAGTAATGCCGTCGCCCCCGAAATCAGCATTCTCCTCAATAACCCGGGGATTTTAGCCAGCATCACTTCTTCTGTCCAGTTTGGGTTTATTGTCGGAACTTTGGTTTTCGCATTCCTTTCCATTCCGGATCGGTTTTCTCCCAGGGATGTATTTTTCTTCAGTGCGGTTTTAGCCGCAATTTTCAATTTGATGATTCCTGTTTTACCCATGAAGCTTGGAATCGTCCTGGCTTGCCGGTTTATGGTTGGCTTCTTCCTGGCCGGCATCTATCCCGTGGGAATGAAAATCGCATCGGATTACTATCAGAAGGGATTGGGAACGGCTTTGGGATTTCTGGTCGGAGCGACGGTTTTAGGAACCGCCTTCCCCCATCTTATCAAAGGTCTTGACCTAAATCTTTCCTGGAAAATCATTTTTTGGAGCACTTCGCTGCTTGCCATTATCGGCGGAACGATCATTGGATTCTTTGTGCCGGACGGACCTCATCATAAACCAAATCCCAAATTTGATCTGGGGCTTTTACCCAAGCTTTACAAAATCACGAAACTAAAAAGTATCGCAGCAGGCTATTTTGGTCATATGTGGGAGCTTTACACCTTTTGGGCTTTCGTTCCCATGCTGATTGCTTATTTGGCAAAAGGCCAGAATTCTGACAGCGTAAACTCACTCCTATCCTTTTCAATTATAGCAATCGGATCAGTTTCATGTGGTCTTGGCGGCCTGATTGCTGCGAAAAGAGGAAGCAAGTCTGTGGCTCAGTCAGCCTTAATTGGTTCAGGGATTTGTTGTATTCTGATTCCACTTGTTGTTTGGCTGGAACTTCCTTCCTGGGTTTGGATCCCATTTTTGGGAATCTGGGGATTTCTTGTGACCGCGGATTCACCGCAGTTTTCTACCATGGTGGCCCAAAGTGTACCTGCCGAATACAAAGGTACTGCGATGACGATCGTCAATTGCCTTGGCTTTACCCTGACGATTTTCAGTATTCAGCTCGGGCAGTTGCTGCTAAAATGGATTCAGGTTGATCAGATGCTTGCCCTATTGAGCATTGGCTCATTTTTAGGATTGATAGTTTTCAAAATTTTTGACAAAAAAAGGGAGGCCTTGTCTCCAAACCTCCCTGCATAGTAAGCGAACCGGACTATCGTACTACGTTTTCTAATGTCGCCAGATAAACCCATTTTTGGTCCCTTGAGCTCAGCCCTTCATTCACTGCTTTTCTTTGAGCCTCAGTTTGATTGATATCCTCATAAGCCTGTGCGTTGAAGAACTGCATGTAATCCCTGTACATATTTATAGTCAAATGAGTGGATTTTGCTTCTGAACCCAGAGGCAAAGCAGTTCTGAGGAAACTCCAATGCCCCATCAAACCCTGGTCTATGCGCTTTTGATGGATTGGTCTGAAAATTTCAGTTTCTGCTTTTTCATACGCATCAAACTTTCCTTCAGCGGCTTTCATCAGATCAAATGATGCCAAAATTCCCGGCTTCATATGAAAAGCGTCACTGGTTGATACAATTTCCTTCATATAGAGTCGCATTGGCAATTCTCTCATTGCCAGAGATTGCTGAAATAAATTGGCCACCTGCGCATCATTGAGGTGAGGATAGGCTATTTTGGTATAGGACATCATCTTCGATTCATCAAGCCCGTTCATCATTTTCACGGGATCATCGTAATAAGTGATCATAATGTATTGGAAAGATCCATGATCAGTCCCTGACTGAAGAGACCAAAAATCCCAACCTTTGATTTGCTTATCATTCAATGCCTGCCTATATACTTTTTCCATTAAGTCCTTAAATTCGATGTAATCAAAGAGCTGATCATTCTCAACTTTGATAAATTCGAATACCATGTACTGAGTTTGCCGGGCGGTGAGCGATCCTGCCCACAGCAACCCGCAAATCATCAAAAACAATAACTTTTTCATAAAATCTGGGTTTTAGGGTTTATTGCGCTTTGTCTTTAATTTAAAAAATAATTTTGTTGATATCTTTATTTAGTAGATAAAATTTTATTTTAGGGGATATTTCAACCAAAAATCAAATTTTAATAAAGTGTTGCCGAAAATGTGATTTTTCTAAAACTCTTGGTAAAAGCTTAGTATTTTAACAATCAAATCGGAGAAACAATGACAGGAATAACAAGAAGATCATGGCTGAAAAAAGCCTCCTTAAGTAGTGGTCTGGCGATGTTGGGAAGTGCAGGGTTCGTTCCCTCATTGACTGCCGAGGAAATTAGAAAATATAATCCCAGACCTTTTGACGGTATAGTTCGCCTGGGTTCCAATGAAAACCCATACGGACCTTCTGAATCCATGCGCAAAGCGATGACTGCGGGTTTCGATTTGGGTTGCCGATACCCTTGGGGCTATAATAAGGAATTGGAAAAAATGATCGCTGCCAAAGAAGGCGTTCCTGAAGATCATATTATCCTGGTTGCCGGATCTACAGAAGGCCTGAAAATCGCCGGAGTTACTTTTGGAGGCGGAGATGGCGAGATTCTTACCTGCGCCCCGACTTTCCTTTCGATGATGAGCTATGCCGAACTCTGGGGAAAAGACATCAACTGGGTGCCTTTGACCAAAGATCTGGATTTTGATCTCGACGAAATTGAAAAACGCGTTTCCTCTGAAACCAAGCTTGTCTTCCTCTGCAACCCAAATAATCCTACCGGAAAATTGCTCCCGGCTGATCGGGTGTTGGATTTCTGTGAAACCGTCAGCAAAAAGACAATCGTATTCAGTGATGAGGCTTATTACGATTACATCACGGAGCCGAATTATCCTTCGATGGTGGAACTTGTAAAAAAAGGAGCTGATGTGATCGTCTCCAGAACACTTTCAAAAGTTTTCGGACTTGCAGGAATTCGCCTGGGTTATCTTATTGCACGTCCTGCACTAGCGGCACAACTCAAAGATCGTGTAGTGGCAAATACAAACATTATGGCAATTGAAGCCGGAAAAGCTGCGTTGGCAGACAAGGATTTTTATCAGTTTTCACTTCAAAAAACCTTAGAGGCCAAAGCCATGATCATCAAAACCCTGGATGAATTGAAGCTGCCTTACCTCCCATCCCATGCAAACTTTGTGTTTTTCCAATCAGGAAAAGACATTGTTGAGCTGAACAAAATCATGGAGGCCAGGAATATCATCATCGGCCGACCTTTCCCTCCTCTTAATGACTGGTGCCGTGTTTCCACAGGTACATTGGAAGAAGTAGCGGTATTCAATCACGCTTTAAAAGAAGTCCTTGGATGAGTTTAGATTTCAATCTGACCTTAGAAAACAACAAAGTCCTGCTTCGGCCAATCACCCGGCAGGACTTTTCATTGCTCAGGTCTTTAGCTTCCGACCCGACACTATGGGTTTATTTCACGCATGATCTCAGCGTGGAAAATGATTTTGAAGACTGGGCAAAACCTGCATTTCTGGGAGAAAGGCTTCAGTTTACAGTCGTTGACAAGCAATCCAATAAAATTGCGGGAAGTACCGCATTCGGTAATTTCTCTGCCCGTGATCAGCGAATCGAAATCGGCTGGACCTGGATTGGCCGGGAATTTCAGGGTTCAGGGATCAACCTCCAAATGAAAATGCTGATGCTGGAATATGCTTTTGAAACCCTGGGAATGAAGCGGGTTGAAATCAAAACAGACGTCCTGAATCAACCTGCCAAAAAGGCCTTGCTAAAAATGGGAATTACTGAGGAAGGAATCCTGCGCAGTCATACCCTGATGACCAAAGGAAGAAGACGCGACACAATTTATTACAGCGTTCTTCAGGATGAATGGGGGGAATTGAAAAAGGGTTGGAGGTAGGAAGGGGGAAGTTGTGAGTTGTCAGTTGTCAGTTGTCAGTTGTCAGTTGTGAGTTGTGAGTTGTCGGTTGTGAGTTGTCAGTTGTGAGTTGTGAGTTGTCAGTTGTGAGTTGTCGGTTGTCGGTTGTCGGTTGTCGGAACGTCACTGCGATGAGGTACGAAGAAGCAGTCTCATTTTCTGTTGTCGGTGATCAGTTGTAAAGTTGAAGCAACTCCCCCTTTATTCCCGATCCAACTTTGAAAAAAAAATCATCACAAAAGGGGGCAAGGGGGATTTTGATATCGAGTTTTCTTTGATCACCATCAAATAATAAGGGGAAAGGGGAAGTTTGGAAGTTGGAAGTTGGAGGTTGTCGGTTGTCGGTTGAAGCAACTCCCCCTTTAATTCCTGTTCCTGATTTGGAATGAAAATTATCATTAAAAGGGGGCAAGGGGGATTTTGATATCGAGTTTTCTTTGATCACCATCAAATAATAAGGGGAAAGGGGAAGTTTGGAAGTTGGAGGTTGTCAGGTGTCGGTTGTCGGTTGTCAGTTCCGCCACGCCTGTGGGCCCGTGGGGTAGCGGACAAGTGTCAGTTCCGCCACGGCGGACAGGTGTGGAAATCTCTAATCCCTCCCGATAGCGATCTCTTAATCTCTGATCTCCTATTCTCCAATCCCTAATCCCCATTCAGTTGTCGGTTGGCAGTTGGCAGTTATCAGGTTGTCGGTTAAATCTGTAAGTGGTAAAAAGTGAGTAGTAAGTAGAAATACAACTCACAACTTACTTCTCACTGTTTACAATAATTATAGAAGATATGTGCAGTTAAGTCATCAAGGTTGGTTATGTAGGGAAGAGTTGGCTCTCTTCGGTCATTGTTAAATCTTACGTCTTATGTCTAATGTCTTAAATCTTACGTCTAATGTCATAAATCATACGTCTTAAATCTAAAATCTTATATCCAATCCTCCTTCAACAGTCTCCAAAACCCTTATCTGAGCCGGATCAAAAAGGTGAATAAACTGACGAAGAATGTAGAACGTCTCAGGGACCTGCGGGACTATTTCGAGCATTTCGGAAGTGATTTTTTCATTTTCCTCCTTCGGAAAAAATCCATATCTGCTTAAAATCCCCCGCTCAAAAAGGCAAACAGCAACCTCTGATTCATCTTTCCCCTGAAGTGTAATCATCAACTCCTTTTGACTTGCAGAAATCCACTTCAAAAATTCTTCAACCCTTGAATTATATTCTGATGGCAACTCCTCAGAAACACATGCTCCCTGACAGTTTGGATCCTGAACTGCCGGGCAATTGACTTTTCTCAATCCGCTCAATCGACTGCATAAACCATATTGCTCGATCCCCATTTTCAAAAAAGCATTGGCTTCATCCGTTGAGAAAAACGTTTCCAAAGGCTTTAAAAACTTCGTCACTTTTGCAATCTGGAATCGATAATAACCTGAGCCATCCTGGTAATGAAACAATCCCCAAAGCGTCTTTGGAATCTTAAGGGCTGAATTATATTTTGGCCATAATCTTCTGATCTCTAATGATTCAACGAGCAAAGCCAAAAATTCAGTTCCGGTTAATTGCCACTTAAGATCAATCACTTCTGCTTTGAGCTTTTGTTTCAATTCGGGTAAGGCCTGACCCAAAAAATGGTTCTTAAATCGCTCCCGGATATTGATTGCTTTGCCTACATAGACGATAATCCCCTTCTCATTGATCATGTAGTAAACCCCGCAAGATTCAGGGATTTGACGAAATTTTGAAATGGGAAAATTGGGAGGAAGAAATGCCTCACCAGAATTCTTTTTCAATGAACCTGAAATAATCTCCGGCTTTTGTTTGATCATCCGGTCAAAAAGAATCGCCGTTGCCCGCGCATCTCCCATCGCTCTGTGACGTGCAGTAATGGGGATTCCCTGTGTTTCGCAGAGCCTACCCAGGCTATAAGAACTCAAACCCGGAAATGCCTTTCGACTCAATCGGACGGTACAAAGTTTCTCGGATTTTAAGTCCCTGCCTTCCTTCAGAAAAGCCTCACGGATAAAGCTGAAATCAAAATTAACCTGATGCGCCACGAAAATCCTTCCCTCCAGCAATTCCCAGATTTCTTCCAAAACCTGAGCAAAAGTCGGAGCCTTTCTGACCATAAAATTATCGATCCCGGTCAACCCGGTGATATAAGTTGGAATCGCGTGCTCCGGATTGATCAAAGTCTGATATTCCCGCACGATTGACTCCCCATCGTGGATCAAAACAGCTATCTCCGTGATCCCCCCGCCGATTGGCGCACCTCCCGTGGTTTCTATATCGACAATGGCAAATTCCATGGGTTAAAAGTAGGGAAATGTTGGCTAAGGGAAATGGTATTGTCAGGAGTTGGCAGGGAAGAAATTGGAATTTAGGTCCACGGTCGACGGTCCTAGATCGAACGACAGTGAGTTTATTTGGACTTCAGAACTTGTTGTATTTTCAAAATTGCTTCATCTCGAAAACTAATCAAGAGGGTTTGAGGCTTATTTATAATTTCATCCTTTCTCGCTCTTTTTTACATCGTCACTTTTTGAGGCCAAAAAGTAACTCCGCCGCCGCGGACAGGCCAAAACCCTTTTGCCCAACTCTATTCTTCAAATCGGCAAATATTACTTTGCCTGGGCAATATGCGGTTCCGATTTGATTTTTGTGATTTGTCTCCACCTAAAAATGGGTGGATTTCTCTCGTTTCACTTCGAGAACTAACCCATTTTCTAAACGGTTTCGACTGCATCACAAAAACCGAATAGACTTAGGGCAACCATCACACGAAACATTTCAATTCACCGAATGCAACCCTTTGATTCTGACGTTTTTTTTATTGGCTGATCTTACTTTCAAATGGGTAGGCTGGCACGCTCCAAAAAATGAAAACGAATCCGGAAGGAAAACTCTTTTTCGCAGTTCACCTTATCTCTTCACATAAGCGGCAATCAGCATTTCGGCACATCTCTCACCGTCCATCGCAGCAGAGACTATTCCGCCGGCATATCCTGCGCCTTCACCACATGGATAGAGGCGCTTGATCTGAGGATGCTCAAAGGTTTCCCTGTCCCGGGGAACGCGCACAGGAGAAGAAGTTCTGCTTTCAACACCAATCAACTGAGCGTCGTTGGTGAAGTAGCCTTTCATCTTTTGGCCAAAAGCTTTGAAAGCCATGGCCATCCGCTCAGAAATAAAATCAGGCAAAACCTGACGCATTTCAACAGAACTCAAACCTGGTTGATAAGAAGTGTCCAAAAGAGAGGAGCTAACACGCTTTTCCACAAAATCAACCATTCTTTGCGCCGGAGCTACCTGAGTTTCTCCTCCGGCTTTCCATGCTTTTTTCTCGATTTCAGCCTGGAAGTACATGGCCGCCAAAGGCCCGTATTTTCTGTATTCGGGCAGATCTTCAAGTTCCACGGAAACAACCATTCCAGAATTGGCAAACTTCCCATCCCTCCTGCTCGGACTCATTCCGTTTACAACCAATTCCCCAGGAGCAGTCGCTGAAGGCACAATGAATCCTCCCGGACACATGCAAAAGCTAAAAACTCCGCGCTGCTTTCCTTTATATTCCGTCTGGTGAACCAAGGAATAGGCAGATGCAGGTAAATAAGGTCCCCGATCGATTTCGCAGTGATATTGAATCCGGTCAATCAGATTCTGGCTATGCTCGATCCTGACTCCCAACGCAAAGGGTTTGGCCTCGATCAGGATTTCTTTAATGTGCAAAAGCTGAAAAATATCACGGGCAGAATGACCTGTTGCCAAAATCACTCCAAGACCTTTGATCTTATCTCCCTGCTGTGTGACTACTCCTATGATTTCATTTCCTTCAATCAAAAAGTCCTCAACTCTTGTCTCAAAGTGAATTTCACCTCCATTATCAAGGATAGTCTGCCGGAGTTGAGCTACCAGTTGCGGCAATTTATTGGTACCAATATGAGGATGCGCATCTACCAGTATTTCCTCAGTGGCACCGTGGGCCACGAAAATTTCCATTATCCTTCGGATATCTCCGCGCTTTTTTGATCGGGTAAAGAGCTTGCCGTCGGAATACGTTCCGGCTCCCCCCTCTCCAAAACAATAATTAGAGTCAGGGTTTACAATATGATCCTTATTAATCGCTGCAAGGTCTCTTCTTCGGGCGCGGACATCCTTCCCGCGTTCTATCAGGATTGGTTTTACACCAAGCTCTATGGCCCTCAGGGCAGCAAATAAACCTGCGGGCCCTGCTCCGACTATTATGATCGGATCAAATTGGCTTACATTTTTGTATTCCGGAAGATGGTCTAAAAGTGGCTCAGGATTTTCTTTGATAAAAAGTTCGGCTTCAACATTAACCCTTATATTCCTTCCTCTGGCGTCAATTGATCTTCGGGTTTGCCGGACAAATGCTTCCGGGGAATCCGGGCTCAATCCTGCTTTTTTCAGGACTGTCAGTTTGAATACTTGAGGATCATAAGCCTCTTCAGGGCTTAGCTGCAGTGTAAATTCTTTCTTCATGGTAAGGTATTTATCCTTAAAATCAATACAAAGGTAGCTTTTTTGGAGAAACAAGAAGCAAGAGATAAGATCCAAGAAGCAAGACATTAGACTCGAGACAATAGAT
Organism: Algoriphagus sp.; assembly: GCA_036676605.1. Classification (GTDB taxonomy): domain Bacteria; phylum Bacteroidota; class Bacteroidia; order Cytophagales; family Cyclobacteriaceae; genus Algoriphagus. The sequence goes on along the minus strand of JAKFCO010000103.1, from coordinate 48,530 downwards.
TCAAGACGTTAGATAAACTGATCTTTTATTAGGACAATTGGTGTCCTGTTTCAGATACTATAAGAAAAAAGCCCGATTCTTTCCAGAACCGGGCCTTTTATTGACTATGGACTAACAACTATGGCCCAAAATCTTATGTCTTTATCTCCTATCTCTTATCTCCAATCTCCTAATCCCCATTCTCCCATAGACTTGTCAACTCATACAGATTGCTTCGCTTAGTTCCTGCACTCGCAATGACGTATCTCCCCTCAATTCAATCTATCCAGCACTTCAAACCTGGAAGAGTTAGAAATGTATTCCGGAACAATTACTTTCAGGTGCCCGACAAGTTCGTTTTCTGAGTTTTTATGAATCAAATCGATGAACAATTCAATTTGTCCATCGATTTTATGATATGCCGATGGGGCTACCTGCGCAATCTTGATTTTAGGATGGTGAGTTATTTTGACTGTTTCAAAGTCATTGAGAAGTTCCTCATATAGTTTCTCGCCCTCTCTCAATCCTGTAAACACAATCTTAATATCTTCTTCCAGTTTTTTGCCTGAAAGTTGAATCATCTTTTTCGCAAGGTCAAGAATCTTAATAGGGTCGCCCATGTCAAAAACATAGATTTCTCCGCCTTCACCCATTACCCCTGCTTCCAACACCAATTGACAGGCTTCAGGTATTGTCATGAAATAACGCGTAATCTCAGGATGGGTCACTGTGATAGGACCTCCATTGAAAATTTGCTTTTTGAACAACGGAATAACGGAACCATTCGATCCCAATACATTTCCAAATCGGGTGGTAATAAACTTGGTATGAAACTTTTTATGATTGGTCTCAAGATATTCATTCAGGGCCTGAACATACATTTCTGCAGCTCTTTTACTTGCTCCCATCACATTTGTCGGGTTGACAGCTTTGTCCGTTGATACTAAAACAAACTTATCTACCTGGGACAAAACTGAGAGATCAGAAAGAATTTTTGTTCCAATCACATTCGAGTGAATCGCTTCTTCCGGATAATTCTCCATCATCGGCACATGCTTGTATGCTGCAGCATGGAAAACTACCTGAGGCTTAAAGTTTTTGAAGACCTCTTTCATCTTTTTCTTATTTCGGACATCGCCCAAAACAATTTTAATCGGACAGAAGGAATGGTTTTCTTTGAATTCCTGCTCCACATCATAAAGCGCTGACTCTGCTATATCAAGCATGATCAACAACTTTGGCTCATAATGACTGATTTGTCTGCAGAGCTCACTTCCAATGGAACCTGCTGCCCCGGTTACAAGGACCACTTTACCTGTCATATCCTCATGAATCCGGGGATTATCCAGTAAAATCTGCTCCCGGGAAAGCAAGTCCTCAATCTTTACCTCACGAATCGCTCCTGCAGTAAGGCCTCCATTGATCCACTGATCTACCGGCGGAACGATTGAAACAGTTACTTTGAGTCTCAGGCACTCGTCAATTATTTGGTTTTTTCTTTGAACCGATAAATCCCGAACAGCAATAATCAAGTCCGTAATCTCAAACTGGGCCACCAATTTTTCCAGATCGCCAAGTCCTTTGTAAATCCGTTTCCCATCAATATTTTTCCCTTCCTTCTTCGGATCGTCATCAAAAAATGCGATGGTATTGAATAAGCTTTTGCTGTCTCTTTTGATGGCTTCCTGTGCAATAATTCCAGCCTCACCCGCACCGAAAATTATTCCATTCTTCAGTTCTCTTTGAATAAATCCATTCTTGATATAAACAAAAAGTTCTTTCACCAACAGTCTGTAGAAAATCAGCATAAACAGAGCTGATAAACTGGCAATAATCAACACCGAAGTCGGTAACAAAAATCTGTCATTCAGGAAGTTGCCGTGAAAGAAATTAAGGAATAAGAAAAGAATGAAATTGATAACGATAGTCTTAAAGATATTCGAACCATCCCTGAAACCTGTATGACGAACTATGCCCTCGTAACTTCGGGTGTTTTGCATCACGAGCAAACCTCCAACCATAAAGGTGAAGCTTCCTGCGATAGCATCGTTTTGTTCAATCAGCGCAAGCTCGAAATTGAATCGAACCAGATAACCAAAAAGGGCACATTGAAAGAGTATCAACGCGTCTAGGGAGGCTATTATCCATCTCGGAAGGATCTTTAACCGGGTCAAAAAATTCATAGTAGAAGTTGTTTCAAATGGCTAAAATTAAATTATGCCTCTTTACTCAAAACTGCCAAATGCTGCGCAAAATAAGCACTTTTTTGCAATACTCTCAAAAAAACAAACCTATTTTTTATAATATCTGATATTTTATTGGATTAAATGGTGATGAATAATTTGACATACATTTAATGTAAGTATAAAAATCTAAGAATCAGATTATGTATTGAAATTAGGTTGTTAAATATTTTTTAAAAAAAATTAACAACCCGATATTGTTAAAAAACCAGGCCAAACCTGATCTTTTTAAAAAAATTTCTATGTGTATTCGCTTGATTGCACGCAACAGAATTAAGTTGGGATTTGAATGAAAAAATCCCCCTAACCCCCTTTAAAAAAGGGGGAGTCACATTTTCCGCATCATTAAAACCGATAGGCTTCTATCCATCGTGCAGATATCCGGATACGCATATAATTTTCAGCAAACATTTTGTAATCATATACCTGATTTCCCAAGGAATTTCCCGGAACTGACGTGCCCTTTTTGAGTTACTCCTTTTCCCATAAGTACATTGAAAAAAGTCATCATCAGAATTCTGAAATCAAGCCAAAACCCAAGATTATCAACATACCAGACATCATACTCGATTTTTTTTCCCCAGGAAATAGCATTTCTCCCATTCACCTGTGCCCATCCGCTGATTCCCGGCCTGACTTCATGCCTTCTTTTTTGAAACTCTGAATAAAGCGGAATGTATTCTTCCAAAAGTGGCCTGGGTCCTACCAAACTCATATCTCCTTTGATCACATTAATCAATTGGGGAATTTCATCCAACGAATACTTCCTGATCAATTTACCTAAACCGGTAATTCTAAATTCATCTGAAAGGTAATTTCCCTCCGGATTTTTCAGATCCCGCATGGTTTTGAATTTAAAAATGTAAAAAGGTTTTGAATTTAAACCGGGTCTTCTTTGAAGAAAAAAGGGAGATCCCCTGTGATGAATACTCAGGGTAACAAAAAGAAAAAAGAAAATCGGGGAAAGAATTAAAAACATCAAAGATGAAAGAACAATGTCTATCGCCCTTTTAATCCGGATTTTATAAAACACTTACTTGAATGATTTTGCGAGTTCTGTGGAAATAAGGCCTACTATCCTTTCCTGATCCTGAAGCGTCAAGTCTACTGAACTTGGCAGACAGAGCCCTCTGTTGAATAGTTTTTCGGAAACTCTTCCACCATAAAATGGAAGATTCCTGAATACCGGCTGCAAATGAAGTGGTTTCCAAAGAAAACGGGTTTCTATATCACTTTTCAGAAAAAGTGATCTCAAATTATCGTTGGTAAATCCGGTAATTTCTTCGTCCACCAAAATCGTCGTGAGCCAAAAATTGGATTTTGATTTTTCAGAATCATTTTGGAAGCTAATCCCGGGCATGGTTGCCAATAATTCTTTGTATCGTTTATTGATTAGCCGTCTTTTTTGGAGCCAAATATCTAATTGTTCCAACTGAGCCAAACCTATTGCAGCAGCAAGATTATTCATTTTGTAATTGTAGCCAATTTCCAAATGCTCGTAATAGGGCAAATCTTCCCTTGCTTGAGTTGATAAATGCCTGGCTCTTTGAATGAGATACGTATCATTAGAAATTAATGCACCTCCACCTCCTGTGGTGATGATTTTATTCCCGTTGAAGGAAAAAATGCCAATCTTTCCAAAGGTTCCGCAACTCTTTCCTGAATAAGTACTTCCCACAGCCTCAGCAGCATCCTCCAAGACAGGAATTTGATATTTTCGAGCTATATCCAGTATTTCATCTATTTTGGCAGGCATGCCAAATAAATGAACTACCACGATTGCTTTTGGCAATTTACCCTGAGCTATTCTGCTGAGAATTGCGTCTTCAAGAAGTTCCGGGCAGATGTTCCAGGTATCTTTCTCGCTGTCTACAAAAACTGGCTTCGCTCCCAGGTAAACTATCGGGTTTGCTGAAGCACAAAAAGTAAAAGACTGACAAATTACCTCATCGCCTGATTTAATCCCCAGAAGTACCATTGCCAAATGCAAAGCTGAGGTACCTGAATTTACCGCTACTGATTGGTGAGTTTCAGTTTTTTTAGCCAGACCTGTTTCAAACTTATCAATGAAATTTCCAAAGGTCGCCAAATGCCCCGAACGAATTGCTTCTTGTGCGTAGCGCTCTTCGTTTCCTTCAAAAACCGGAAAGGATAAAGGGAATTGGTATGCCATAGAATGAGTATGAGCTAAACTGCAGTTTAAACCTACCTTTTTTTATGGCAAAAATCCAACCAGATCAATCAAAATAAGGCAAAAAAAAAATCCTTGCGGATTTTTTTACCTGATTCGGGGTTTATTTTCCCTTAATTCATATTAATAGTCGCTTTTTGAAGTTCCTCGCGGTCAATCTTTATCTTAATTTTCTGTTTGGAGTTTAATGCCCCCAGCTCCAAAACTCTAGGCTGAAGCATTACCTTCTTTTTTACATATTTAAGGGTAATCTGATCCAGTCTCAAACCTAGAGAAAGGGCAAAAACTGAGATAATCGGTAATACTAAATGATCAGAATAATCTTTTAAAATCAAAACCACCAAAACGAACATCAGTTGCAATACTCCTAATAATAAAGCCACCTGATTATGCTTCAAGCCCATCCTCATCAGAAAGTGGTGAACATGACCTCTATCCGGAGTCATAGGTCCTTTACCCTTACTGATTCTTCTGGTAAAGACCCTCGCCATATCATAAAGCGGAAAAATCATCAGAGCAATACCTGCTGAAAATACCGATTCAAATTTCCAGAGATTACCTGTCGGCAAACCTGCATTATATTCCATAAAAGCAATCACCAAAGCTCCCAGCGAAAAGCCAAGCGTCAGCGAACCTGTATCACCCATAAAGATTTTTGCCGGATGCCAGTTGAAAACCAGGAATGCCAAAACTCCTCCAAGCAAAGTGAAGCTCAGAACCGCATAGCTTTCAAGTCCGTTTACCAGAAACCATGATCCCAAAAATGAAAAAGCAATCGTTGCGATCGTTCCGGCCAAACCATCTAACCCATCAATCAAATTAAAGGCATTGGTGAGAGCAAGTAAAACGAATGCAGAAAACAGGTAGCTAATGATAAGGTTCAACTCTCCTATTCCGAGGAAACCGTGTAAATGTTTAATTCGAATATCGGAAACAACAACAACCAATACTACAGCTACCAATTGAGCAAGAAGTTTCTGAGTTGCTTTCATCTCCACCATATCATCCCGAAGTCCTACGAAAAATATCAGGCCTATTGCACCGAGCAAATATCGGATATCGGGTAAGGGAAACTGCCAGCCCCAGATAGACATGGCTACTGCAGAGGCAATCACAAAACCAATTCCTCCCATCGATGGGATAAAACTTTTATGGATTTTCCTGCCTCCCGGTTTATCCCCGATTTTGGCTTTTTTGAGTGCGTATATTAAAATTGGAGTTACCAAAAATCCCACCGAAAAAGCAGTGAGCGTGGCTAAAATAAAAAACATATTAAAGTTGGTTTAAGCGCTTGCGAATTTAATTAATTCTACAACAATAGCCTTGCCATTAGCAATTAAATAAAAAGAGGCTTCAAAACTTGAATAATACTAAATGCGAAATAATCCAGTCGAACTGTTTAAATCATTATTCAAATTACAAAAAAGTGTAAACTAAAAAACTTTTGATTCTCACTGAAAATTTGATTTCAAAAACATGGAATCCGTAGATTTTTTCCGCAATTGGGTAGTTAAGAATCACTATGTTCGATCAGCCGGTTGTCGGTTGTCGGTTGTCGGTTGTCGGTTGTCTGTTGTCAGTCGCAGTGATCAGTCTCAGTATTCAGTCTAAGGTTGTGGGTTGTCAGTTGTCCGCAATGGTTGTCTGTTGTGGAAATTCCTAATCCCTAATCTCTTATTCTCCAATCTCCTAATCCCTATTCCCTAATCCCTTTGTCATCAGTCATTGATTGGAAGGCAGGAAGTTGGAGGCAGGAAGTTGGAGGTTATCGCTTCTTGTGTCTTGTGTCTCGTGTCTTGTGTCTTATTGCTTCCGTCTTGGGTCTTACTTCAGCCTTCTAACTTCAGCGGTTCCGAATCCCCAAAAAGCTGATCTAAATCCAGTTGAAATCCATGTATGCAGGCCGACTCCACAATATCTCCGGAAGCGAAAAGCCTGGAAGCTTGGAATTTCCCGTTTATTAAAGTATAAATCAGGAGACTTTGCTCAATGGGGTAAACCACCCAATATTCCTTAACTCCTGATTCTTCATAGACTTCATATTTTAGTTTAAGCTCTTTTTTATTGTTTCCCGGGGAAAGAATTTCAATGACCAGATCAGGAGCTCCCAGGCAACCTGCTTCGTCCAGTTGGTTAGGATTGCAAATGACAGAGAGATCGGGCTGAATCACTGTATGGATATCCCTGTTTTTCTTGGATTTTACCGGTAACCGCACATCGAAGGGAGCATGGAAAATCTGACAAGGTTTCCCTTTTAAAAACTGATGAAATCTTACAAAGAGCTCTCCTGAAACCTTTTGATGACTCATCCCCGGAGCAGCAGCTTTCTTAAACACCTTCCCTTTGATCAACTCTACCATCTCCTCCATAGTCCAGGTAAGATAGTCCGCATAGGAATAATGACCGTATTCGATATCGGGCTCATTTACGATATGTGACCTTTCTGGTTCCATAGAGGGAAAATACGAAATTTGGTGGAATGTCGGTTGTCTGTTGTCGGTTTTCAGTTGTCGGTTTTCAGTTGTCGGTTGTGAGTTGTCTGTTGTGAGTTGTCGGTTGTCGGTTGTCGGTTGTCAGGCAGGAAGTTGGAGGCAGGAAGTTGGAGGTTGTGAAAATCTCTGATCTCCAGTCGCTATTCTCTGATCTCCAATTCCTAATCCCTATCCCTTATCCCTTTTTCATCAGTCATCGGTCATCGATCTGTTGTCAGTTATCGGTCTTCAATCACTTCAGCTTTCACACTTCTGACTTCAACTATCCGATATCAATTCCCCCTTGCCCCTCCCGATAGCTACGGGATAAATATGATTTCTATTCCAGGTTTATATTCGAAACTAAGGGGGAGTAGCCGCTTCTTCGGTCGGTTGTCAGTTATCGGTTGTCAGTTATCGGTTGTCAGTTATCGGTCATCAGTCATCGGAGGAGGTGGGAAGTTGGAGGTTATCTCTTCTCCCGTCTTGTGTCTTGAATCTTGGGTCTTGTGTCTTGGGTCTCATCTAATTCCTTTTCCAAAGAATTGGACCTCTCCTTCGTCGAGGTGACGTATCATCTTATCCCCATTCTCCTAGTCTCTATTCTCCTAATCTCTAATCCCTTATCCCTTTGTCATCAGTTGTCGGTTGTCTGTTGTCTGTTGTCGGTTTGCCGTACAATGCACTTACGATTGTCAGGTCGAGCGGAGTCGAGAATACCTATTTCTAATTACCTATCTCGCCGACCGTAGGTAGGTTTATTTCGCGTAGCGGAGCGAGGCCTATTTCCACTATATTTCGCCGAAGGCATATCTCGGGAGGCGAAGCCGACCCTATTTCGCGTAGCGCAGCGAAGCCTATTTCCCTTCTTTTTTCCTCCAAAAATAAATCGCCGACACCTGTCCCACCATACTCGTCAAATTCTCCCCTTTCGGAAAATCAGGTGTGCTGGCTGGATCCAATTGCCATTGGTGATTCTTTGCATGGATAAGTAGTGATTTGAAACTCAAAAACAGCTTTCTGATTTTTTAAGATGAATCATTTAGTAGAACCCGAATTAAAAACCCAAAACAAGAGATGGAAAAAGCCACCTAAATCAGTAGATAATCCATATTTCCTTCTGAAATGAAAGCGGGAAATCCAAGAAAAAATTGCCAAACTCAGAAATTAAATAATGCCAAACTAGGAAGTAAAACAAATCCAAACTAGGAAGTAAAACAAATCCAAACTAGGAAGTAAAACAACTCCATTTTCGGAATTTTTCTTAAATTTGAAATTACTTTAATACCTAAACATTGAACGTAAAACATTATTTACCAAGAATTTGTGACGCTGAACTAGCACAAGCATTGCTATCCTCTGGAGCTGTACTTATTGAAGGGGCAAAGTGGTGTGGCAAAACCAGTACAGCATGTAACGTATCCCGAAGCGTGGTATATCTGCAAGATTCCGACCAGACAAGGTCATACTTGGCCATGGCTGACACCAAACCTTCTTTGCTTTTGAAAGGAGAAACTCCTCGATTAATTGATGAATGGCAAATGGCTCCAGTCTTGTGGGATGCAGTTAGGTTTGAAGTTGACAAAAGGGCGGAAACTGGACAGTTTATCCTAACAGGCTCAGCAGTACCCGCCGATAATGTAATTGCCCATACAGGAACTGGCAGGATTTCGCGGTTGAAGATGCGGCCTATGAGCCTTTTTGAGTCAGGAGAGTCAAATGGGTCGGTATCCTTACGGGATTTATTTCTGGGTAAGAAAGAAGAGATAGGGTCTGTTTCGGAGCTAAGCATCGAAAAAATTGCATTTGTAATATGCAGGGGGGGGTGGCCGGCAAGTATTAACCGATCAGGATTGCCTGCCTTACGAATGGCAATGGATTATGTGGAAGCTATCATCAATCACGATGTTTCACAAGTGGATGGTGTTGAAAAAAATCCCGAACGAGTACGATTATTACTCCGATCACTGGCACGCAACATCGCCACTACTGCCAACTATCAAACTATTAAGGAAGATTTAGAAGCCACAGAAATAAGCATTTCAGACAAGACCATTGCTTCTTACATGAATGCGCTACGACGAATTTATGTAGTGGAAGATTTACCTGCCTGGGCACCATCCTTGCGTTCAAAAACAGCCATCCGAACTTCCGATAAAAGACACTTTGTAGATCCGTCAATTGCTACAGCAGTCATGAGAACAAAACCTGAAGGAATTTTAGCAGACTTTGAATATTTTGGATTTTTGTTTGAGTCGCTATGCTGTCGCGATGTGCAGATATATGCCCAGGCTAACGATGGCGATGTGTTTCATTACCGTGATAAAAGCGGACTGGAGGCAGACTTGATCGTTCGTCTTCGCGATGGCAGGTGGGCGGCGATCGAAGTAAAATTGGGACAAAAACAAATTGAAGCCGCCGCTAAAAATCTTTTAGCGTTGAAAGACAGGATCGACAGTGAAAAAATGGGAAAAGTCTCATTTCTTATGATACTCACCGGAGGTCAATTTGCCTACCGGCGAAATGACGGGGTTTTGGTGGTGCCAATAGGCTGTCTTAGGGATTAAGCGATAAATGTTAAGCGTTAAATGTTAAGCGTTGGATTCGAATAAACATTGTACTTCGAATCTACCTGCCTGAAAATAAACTTTTAACGTTTATTGATTTTTTTTGCCTCGGGGCGGTATTCGTCACTTTGAGGTACGAAGCAGCCCGTCCGCCGTGGCGGAAAGCAGTCTTAAATTTGAATGTGGTTCTTTTAAGGTTGCTTCTACAAAAGGACATTTAATTACACGGAGTTTCCCCGAGTTAACACAGCTTGCCCGCCGCGGCGGGGAGAACCACAGAGGAAAGGAGAGAATTTAAAATGAAGAATTTACCCAGTTGTCTGTTGTCAGTTGTCAGTTATCTGTTTTCAGTTATATGTTGTCAGTTGTCAGTTGTCGGTTGTCTGTTGTCTGTAGTCGGTTATCTGTTGTCAGTTGTCAGATGTCAGTTGTCAGTTGATCGGTTGATCGGTTATTGGTTATCGGTTGTGGGTTGTGGGTTGTCAGATGTCAGTTGTCAGTTATTGGTTATCGGTTGTGGGTTGTCAGTTGTCAGTTGTCAGTTCCGCAATGGTTGTCAGTTGTGGAAATTCCTAATCCCTAATCTCTTATTCTCTAATCTCTTAATCTCTTAATCTCTTAATCTCTTAATCTCTTTTCCCCAATCTCCCAATCTCTAATCTCATTTCCAAATAATAGGACCTCTCCTTCGTCGAGGTGACGGTTCCCCAATCTCCTAATCTCCAATCTCCTAGTCTCTATTCCCCTAATCCCTCCTCCCCTTCCAAAAATAAATCGCCGACACCTGCCCCATCATACTCGTCAAATTCTCCCCTTTCGGGAAATCAGGAGTACTTGCCGGGTCAAGCTGCCATTGATAATTCTTAGCATGAATCAGCTGAAGCTTGTAACTGAGGAGGAGGTTTTCGATTTTTTTGTCGTAAAGGAAGCCGAGGAAAGGTCGATGGAATAAGGACCAGACCTGCCAGGTTTCCAAAACCTGGCAGGTCTCTCAAAAGCCCCTACTCATTTTTTTTATTCCAAAAATAAATCAAACTCACCTGTCCCATCATACTCGTCAAATTCTCCCCTTTCGGGAAATCAGGTGTACTTGCCGGTGCCGTCTGCCACTGGTAGTTTCGGGCATGGATGATTTGAAGTTTTGAACTCAGTAGCAGGTTATCAAATTGCTTGTCAAAGAGAAAGCCGAGAGAAAAGTCAATCCAGGGCTTTCGTTCTGTATTCTGAAGTAGTGCCTTGTAGTAAAAATCCTGATTATTGGCGAGTCGCTCAAGGAGAATTCCCATTTTATCCAGTTTGTCAACCAAAGAAATCTCGACAGTTTGAACGTTTGAACCAACCCCGATTCCCACACCCATAGGCTGCCCATTCTGTACAAATCCTCTTGACGGAGTATGCGAATGCCAGCTAAGACCTCCTTCAAGTCCGGCATATCGGATATATCGATTATTTGATTCCTGCTGATGGGTGATTTCTCCTCTGACTTGAATAGTCTTACCTATTTGCGGAACTTCAAAGAGCTGAGTAAAGCCCAAAATATAGGCTCTTGCATGCTCAGGGCTGAGTATAAAGTCCCTCCAATTTTTGGCGTGATCTCTTCTTCCGAATTCGAAATAAATCTCATTTTTTACTTTTGGAAATACCCATCTTCCGAATATCGTCAGTTGCTGGGACTGACCCTCTGCATCCCTGTCAAAGCCATAATTATCCTTTGTCAAAGGCTCAAATACCGGAATATAGGCCAAAAAACCAGTTCTCATGGATTTGCTGTATTGCTGAAAAGTCCTGGTAAAACCCAGAAACAAACCGGGAACCCATTTAGGATTATAAGAAAACATCAACGCATTCAAATATCTCCAATCGCCTGAAAAGGGAACAAAATACTGATCATTCAATTCCTGATATTGGGATGGTGCAAAACCCGAATTTTTCAGCTTCCCGATTATCAGCTGTGTTTCAAAATTCCCAATAAAGGTTTTAGCCGGTTTGGTAGTATTGATGGTAAAGTGAGGAACCCCCTGTGCATTATTGGAAAAAGTAAGTGCATTAAATTGCCCGGGTCCCCACCAGATATTTTGGGTTGCCGCTCCTATTTCAAATGCTCCGTATTGTGCGGTAAGCTTTGACTGACCCCACCAGATTTTGGCATATCCATTATCGCCATATCGCTCGGGAAAGTCCCCATAGTTCCAGATTATATACTTTTTATTGATCTCAAAATTCGAAAATTGATTCAAATTAGTTTCATACCCTTTATTCTGAGCCAAAACGATTTCCGGTCTGAAAGTGAAATTCAGAAACTTGTATTTCATCTGAACTCCGCCTGAAAAATAGGTTTGAAGTCCGGGATTTGGAATCATCCCATAATCTCCCCAACCGTAGGGTCTGTCAGTCAAAAGTCTGACTGTGGCCACGGCAGGAAGTACTCCCAACTCAAGTCCGTCAACAGGTGTTTCTATTCGCTGAGTGATTCCATAATGGGAGGAATCATAACTTATCACAGGCCTTAATAGAAAAGAGCTGTTGATTCGATCTAAAGCTAAGATTTGAGATCTGCGCGCATTTTCCTCCAAAACAGAAAAACCAGCCGGGATAGTCTGGGCAGGAAGCAAACCCGGGAAAATCAGGAAAATAAGGAAAATAATTACTCTCAATATAAGCCGGGGAAAAACTCTAATAATTTCATAAAATACCTGGAATACAAGTGTAGATAATTCGTTTTCAATCCGTTTTCCGTACATGCTCTCAAATTTTCCTGATTGATAATGAAATTGGATTTCCAGGATTTTGTACTCAAGCCTCCCATTCTCATTTTCATCAGATCAATGGGAAGGTAATGATGACCCAATTTATGTTTGTGAAGAAATCTCACCAGCAATTCAAAGTCCGCAGCGATTTGGTAGTCTGTCCGGTAATATCCATACTTTTCAAAATTCTCCCGGTATGTAAAGAAGGTAGGATGCGCAGGAATTATCCCTCTTTTAAGCTTATGAAGCTTGAATCGCCTGGAATTGTAGTATCTGACCGTTTTGTTGAGATTATCAGGATTTACAAACCGAATATCAGTATAGACACTCTGCTTTCCTGAATCCTTAAATGCTTTCACTATTTGTGAAATGGCATCGGTTCTATGATAAAAGTCGTCTGAATTTATTATCCCCACCACATCACCCGTAGCCATTTTTATCCCTTTATTCATGGCATCATAAAGCCCCTTGTCAGGTTCAGATATCCAGGAGGATACCACATCCGGATTGGCACGGATAATTTCCTGAGTTCCGTCTTTGGAATTTCCGTCAATAATGATGTATTCGATCTTCGGATAATCCTGAATGGCCAGGCTATCAATCGTATCCTGAAGGGTAGTCGCCGAGTTATAGGCTACTGTAATTATGCTTACTTTCAAATTCAGGAAATTATACGGTTTCTAACTTTCTCTGCAGGATTTCCCTGGTAAATCGAATAGGCTTCCAAATCTTTCGTCGCCACCGAACACACAGCCAAAACCGAATGCGATTTACAAACCACTCCGGGACAAACCGCTGACTTTGCTCCGATCCAAACCCCGTCTTCAAGGGTAATTTCTCCCGTGATCAAATCAAAACTTTCTTTTTTATAATCATGGTTGCCAGTGAGAAGCATTGCACCCTGCGAAATCGAGACATTCGCTCCAATGTTTACCTGCACCAGGTTATCAATCCATACATTCTCGCCTATCCAGGAATTATCCCCAATTGAAAGAAACCAGGGATATTTGATATTTACCATGGGCTTGAACACTATACCTTTCCCGATTGTGGCACCGAATAGATTTAAGATCCGGCACTTGAAGCCTGAAGGAAAAAGAACAGAGGTGTTTAGAAATAACCTGTTTGCAACATACCAACTCAATCTCTTAAGCGCGGAACCCGGATTATAGTGTTGGTTATTAAATAAGGAAAGGTCTGTTTTCATTGACTTATTAAATTCCAAAAAGTTTCCGATTTACTTTCAAAACTTCAGGATTACTGATAAAAGCTTCAGCATATTCAAAAGCTGCCTGACTCATTCTGGTATAACTTTCCTGATCCATGGCAACAGCAGTTTCTATTGCTTTTATAAACTGATCAGGCTGATCCAATGAAATATCCCAACCAATACCTTTTTCCTGTAAATCCCGCCAGGGAGTTTGATCTGAGATAATTACAGGACAACCTGCCAAAAGCGATTCCAAAATGGCGTGTCCAAAATTCTCTCCCCGTGTTGGTAAAAACAAAAAATGAGCTTTTTGCAAAACAGAGGGGATTAAAACAGGAGATATACTTCCGTGAAAGATTACACGAATATTTTCCGGTAAACACCTTACTAATGCCTCACATTCTTTTTTGTATTCCAAGTCATATGTCTGACCAAAAAAATCAATTTGAATAGTGTTTTTCAGACAACGCGCTAATAATTCTAATGCACCTAATGTGTTCTTTTCCGGAGAGATACGAGCAAGGCTGATCAGTTTTAGAACTCCTGATACTTTATTCTCCTTTTTTACTTTTTCGGAAACAACAGGTTTTGAAAGATTAGGGGCTATCAGAATGCCTTTGTTCTTTCCAACTTGCCTGGCTATTTCAATCGCTTCGTTAGCATTTGTCGCATGAAACCCTACACTACTGTAAAAGCCCATGGCCCTAAAAACCCCAAGCAGAATATTCTTTTTCAACGGTTTTACGGCCAAGGCATGAGGAGAAAGCATTCCCCTGGCTGAAACTGTTGCCTGGATTCCATTATTTAATCTGGATAAAAAAAGCGGAAGAATAGAGAAATACATCGAATAGATGCCGTTGATATACCAATGATCACATTGGGCATCAAAAGCTACTTTTTTCAGATTTTTAATCGTCAGGAATTCTTTTGAAAAATAAAATATTGAAACCCCTTCTTTATAAAATACCCAATGATTTGATTTTACTGATTCATAAGGAATCTCTTCACAATAGTCAGTATCACGGGTAATTATAAAAAAATCCACATACGTTCTCAGATGTTCCACCATATTGGCATTAGAAGTTACCGGACCCCCAGCCTTGTGCCCCGGTAAAAACCAATCAATAAAGAGGAGGACTTTCATTTTTTGTTCAACCATTTACGATCACGCGATAAACTTCCAAATACTGTCTGGCAATATTTTCTGCTTTAAATCGATCAACATTTTTCAATCCTCTCCAAATTAATTCCTCTCTATACGCAACATCAGAAATTATTTTTTGAATCCCTTCTTTGATGGCAGTAACGTCAAAAGGATTTACCAGGCATGCGCCATTTCCTGCAACGTCACGCATAGAACAAATGGTTCTACCCTTAAGTTAGTGGAATATATGTTTTATAGTAATCTAAAACACAAATGGATTAACATTCAAGAGGGTGTTTTGGGCTGAAGTTCAAGCTTTTATGAAATCGATTTATCAGGTGGCCAACCTTGTCCTGTCAGAACTTCATTAAATTCGTGGTAGAACCGAACAAATTAAGAAAAACATCTTTGGAATTACCTCTTATGTGTGGTAACTCTAATGTATTGGTATTTACTTCATCTTGTAATTGGAAAACAATACTCCTAAACAGGCCTTCAATACTGTTAAATTGAGAGGCTTTTTTTCTGAATAAAAAGTTAAGGGTGATCTTCAATATTGGAATGATTCGATGGACTGGATATTCCGAACCTGCACCATAAAATCAAAAAATATCGAAAGCCCTAACAAGGAATCCGGAGCACCATTAGCGAACTGCATTGAACAAACCTCTTTTTCTCCCTATAATGGCGACTTTTGTATAGAATCAGATTCAGGATTCTGATTGATATAAACAGTTTTAATAGACCAGATCTTCCTGGTAACAGATAAAAAAATTAATATAAAAATCAAAGATTTAACCAAATGATTAAGAATTACAACCAAATCAGTTTCTGCTTTGACTACTTGAAGAAAAATCAGAGGGATAAAGGATACCAACAATATATTTTGATGCGCCTTTTTCATTATATAAGTCCAAATCCAAGTAATAAATAATCCCCAAAAAGCCATAAATACCATACCACCGAAAGTTCCAAAATTTCCATAGCCTTCTCCAACGATACTCAACCCCATGGAGGTTCCTTCATTAATCTCAAGACCTGTAAATTTTCGAAAATTTTCTCGACCTCCGGCATCGGGTTTGTCAGGGTCCAAAAATCGCGGAATCAATGAAGCT
Organism: Algoriphagus sp.; assembly: GCA_036676605.1. Lineage (GTDB taxonomy): Bacteria > Bacteroidota > Bacteroidia > Cytophagales > Cyclobacteriaceae > Algoriphagus. The sequence goes on along the minus strand of JAKFCO010000103.1, from coordinate 32,863 downwards.
CTAATTGCCTCAGTAATTGTTTGTCCCTCTAAGTAAACTTGCTTCTGAGGTATGTGGTGCATAATAGCACTGATTATCCAGCCTTGATTTAGTCTTACATTATTTCCGTTACCAAATTCTGAATTACCACCACCAGGATCATCCGACATATATAAATTTGCCATTAAGCTAAAAAATAACTCGACTTTATTTCCGGAATATCCAGACCAAACCTGAGTCCTATATGCAGCTTTAATTGTCTGTAACCCCCCTAAAAATAGAATTGCAATTCCAAATGTACCCAAAATGGTTTTGATGGAGGGTTTAAATCTATATGCCCAAAACATATAGAAAAATACCGACCATAAAATAAAATCATGAAACATCGCATTGGAAAGCGATTGATACAACAAAAATAAGATAACGAAATAAAATAGCTTCCTGCTTTTTTTATCCTTTGAAAAATATAAAATAATTGCTCCTACAAATTTGAAATTAGAAATGATATATCCCAAAAATCCTATAGAGGCCAGAAATCCGGATAGTAAATCATAGGTAACACCTAATAATACTAAATAAAGTCCAAATCTTGAATAATATATTAAATTCTCCAATTCTAAAATGTATCTTGAGTTTCGCTTTAAGCCTATTACTACGATGCTCGTAAACAATAAATATGCAGGCACTACATAACTCATGTACACTTCCTGTTCCACGTACATATAAAATTTAAAATGCCTCGAAGGCGATACATATTCGATCAAGGGTCCGACAATCCACTGAAGACCTGCAACTAATACCATCAATTCCATTACAGGTATACTCTTACCAAGTTCACCTATAAACCTGTATCCTACAAAAATGACTGTAATAATTCCAATTATGCTCCAGAGATCCATAAATTACCTTATCGAATTCATTCTAATTCTTCTTCAAAACTCTTTACCAGGCGCTCAAAACTCCAATCTTGAATAAAGTTTTCTGCCCTGACTCCCATGTCATTTAGTTGATCTTTTTCCAGACCAACAAGTAACTTTACCAAAATTTCCGGTTGATCAAATTGATACACCCAGCCGGTTGAATCGTTTACCAAATCTGAAGCACACCCAACTTTATCACTAACAACAACCGGCCTACCCGAAGCCATGGCTTCATTCACTGCAAGTCCCCACGTTTCAGAAATGGAAGTTAAACAAAACACATTGCCTAATCGGTACACCACCGGCATTTGGCTTTGGTTAATAAAGGGAATAAAAGTAACAAAATCATAGGCTTTGGCCCTTTCTTTAAGCTCTACTTCCAAAGGGCCACTACCTACAAATACCAATCGCAAGGGAGTTTGACGTTGGCGATTAGCCTGAATCACTGCTTCCATCAGAAGAAATGGTTGTTTTACAGGCTCCAACTTTCCTGCAAACAAAACCACTAGATCATCCGGTTGAATACCTGATTCGTGTCGCCATTTTTCAGCTTTGACTTGGTATCGCTTTTCATTATTATCGGCAAAGCGATCGTTATCGATGGCATGAGGTGCATAGACCAATTGTGAGTCCTTAAAACCATGCTTCAAAAAATAGGCTTTATTGGCATTACCTACATAGAAGGCTTTATCAACATGACTATACACCCAGCGAAGCGCGATTCTCCTCAAAAGGGTTTTCATGCCCGGTTTTTCGTCCAACAAGGTAGAATCCCCTCTAAACCAAAGAGGAACCTTCCCTTTAAAATACCGCAATACTTTAAGGTTACTTTTAAAATTCCAACCAAAAACCAAGATGGCCGCGGGATGAAACAAATTAAGTTTTTCAATTAATTCAGGGCAGTCGATGCCCATGAAATGATGGGATCCCGGATGCTTGGCTACATTCTCCACCACTTCAAATTCATAGCCTTCCAGCAAAGGGATATCCCATTGAATCGTTCGACCAAAGCTTTTATCCTGCACCTTGGTTTGAGCTTGTGACCAGGTGTAAAACACCTTAAGCGATACTTTTTGCCGTTTTGCCAGCAATTGAAACCAAGGGGCATTATATTGAATAGGATGGGAAGTAACTATGGCTAGTTTTTTCAAAAGATAGATTTAAATTTATTTTTAAAATATGAGGTTTTCTTTTCAAAGGCTAAGTAAATCAACCAAGCTAAAAATAAACAGATGAGTGTTGAAATTACGAAAACTATTATACTAGCAGCATCCACATCTTGATATTTGACAAAATTGCTCGTTTTTAAAATATTCAATAAAGGGTAGTGTGTTAGATATAGGGTGTAGGAAAAAGGCGCTAATTTGGCACCCAAATTATTAAGTAATACAGGGATTCCTTTTTTAGGCTCATAGTTTATCACAGATCTTATGAAGATCGCAAAACTTGCTGATATTATTATAAATGATAGATTTCTAGATGGTATAAATGTTTTCCATGAACTTTCTAAAAAATAATTAGAATTTGAGGAGAGCTGAGATATTATCATTCCGGTAATAATGAAAAATATGGAAACAATTATAGTTTTTCGATTAAAGTTGATTTCAGGAAGAGAAAAAACTATTGCTCCTATTAGCCAGCAGAAAAGAAAAGTGTAATTCAGTTTAGTGAAAACTGACATTGAAACTATAAAGAGAACAAAGAATAACAAATTTTTCTTTTTTGAAGTGATCAGTAGAGCTAGAAAAAACAACAATAGGTAAAACCAAACTTCATAAGAAAGTGACCAAAGTGGAGGATTACCCGACAAAGATTCGACTAGAATACCTTGAAGCGAAAATATATTACCGAAAATTTCTAAATAGTCAATCTTAGAACGAGTAACAACTAATATAAAAACAGATAATAAAATAGCTGGTAATAGTGGGACATATATTCGGAAAAGACGATCTAATAGATACTCTCTTGCATTAAACTCACCTTTAATCAGTCTTACTATTGATTTTCCTCCTACCAAAAAACCACTAAGTACAAAGAAAATAATCACTGACTCTGTTCCCAATCTTGTAAGTGAAAAAAATATTTTGACCCATATTGTCTGACTGCTGTTATTTAATGAATTATAATCAACAAACAAAAATCCTCTGATATGGGTAAGTAAAACACAAAATGCGGCCAAAAACCGAATTAAATCTAGCCAGGGTAATATTTTTTTATTACTAAATTTATTTTCCATTTATTCAATAATAGTATCCATGCAATCCACCAAAACCTTGGCGGATTGTTTTGCTGAGTATTTATCCAAAGGTTTTAGGTCTATCTCCCATTGATTAACTTTTATGAAGTCTAATAGTATGCTGTTAAGCTTTTGACTTATCTCCGTTTTCCCAAGGCCATCTGTATACTCAAAAAAGAATCGATCTGATTTGGTTTCTTTGAGTACCTGACTAGCTGAGCTTTCTTTGTGCAGCATAGCGAATAGTGGTTTTTTACTTAATAAACATTGAAAGGTCTTAGAAGCTGTGTAATGTTTCTCTGTACTCCCAAAAAGCATCACGCGATCAGCCTTGGATAAAAAATTTAGCACGTGTAAGAAAGGAAAACGCTCACGGTGTTCTATTACAATATCTTCTAATCCGTAATCCTGAGCATAGGCGGTAATGCGCTTGGCAGGATAAGGCCCTGTTCCAATAAAAAAGAGTCTAATACTGTCATCCCAAGTATTGTTGGCTTTTAAAGCCGCTATACTTTCAAAAAAGGACTGTACAAACAGATGCGAATTAGGTAGAAAGGCTCCCGCATAAATCCAGGGTTTGCAATCGGTAACGTCATCCCAGGGGGTTTTCAAATCCTCAATGACAATCTCATGATCGTGTGGATCAAAACCATAGGGCATCCCCACATGAACTGGAGGTGTTTTAAAATTTCGCTCAATTACAGGCCAATAATACGGAGTGGAAACACCAGTAATCAAACTGGCTTTTTTTACGGCATAGGGTTCAAGAGCCCTAGCCACTGCCTGACTGAGTTTTGACCTAATATCGTTTTGGTTAGTAATATCATGCACCCAAGGATCGATATAATCAATACCGTAAGGAATGTTTGTTTTATCATGAAGCTGCCTGCCCAATAGCGCTGTATAAAATGATGGTATGGGTATCCAGATAAAATCAATTGAACGTTCTTTGCAGATTTCCAAAGCTTTTTTCTTTAAAAAAGGAAAAGCCCGCAAGCCAATATCCCCAATTATTCTAGGCTTGGTGACCTTGTATGCTTTGGTAAAAATCACTTCGATATTCGGAGACACTGTTCTTTCCATCGAAGGGTCCAGCGGTTCTTCATAGTATTGAGAATCAACCGTAAGGAGCAGCGGTTTCCATCCCAATTCATTTAAATAATTCCCAATGAGACGGGGACGCTGTACTCCTGCCAGATTTGCTGGAACCCAATGGGGATAAATGATTAAAACTGTTTTCAACTATTTTTTTTCTTGGGATTTGAATAGATGATTATTATTTATCATCCAACTTTAATTTATTCAATGCCTTTACCCGGGTTATAAGGAGGAAATCAGTTGTAGTAATTGCTGCTGTTCTGTTTCCCAGTTAAATAATTGTGTACCGAGCTGCAAAGAAGAAGCCATTTGTGTACTCAATAAATTAGGATTTTGAATGTATTGAAGCAGAACATCAGCCAACTCCTTCGCATCATTATGTTGATAAAGTGTTCCGATATTAGGATAATCCTGATAAAATCGTGATTGCGCCTTCGTGTTTGAAAAAAGAATTGCGTTACCAGCAATCAGGTATAAAAAGATTTTATTAGTCAAGCAAATTTCCCTGTTTAACACATGCGGAACTTCACAAGCCAAACCCAGATCATAATTTGCGGCAATGCTGCTGATCTCCTTCTCCGCAACAGCAGGTAAAAATTGAAGCTGTTTTTCCTGCAGACCATTTTCCTTTGCCAGCGCTACAAAATAATCCTTCAAAGCAGCCGGGCAATTACCCAAAAGTGTGAGTGATATATTGGTATTTCCTGTTAAACTGATTGCTTCAATAATCGTTTCCAGTCCTCTTTTCTTACCAACGAATTGGGAAAACCAAAAAAGTGATAAACCATGGCCTTTTCTAGCACGATCTTTTGCCTGCGCATACCTTAACGGAAAGCAATTATTTATGGTATTTAAAGTAAGATTAGGATATAATCTCGCATAAGTTTCACTGATGAGTGGACTTGCCGTAGTGGCGTAAGTTAGATACGGCGAATATGCATCTTCAATCATTTTTGCTTTTATCCAATGCATCGAGACTTCGTGATCCTCCCCCCTGTGAAAATCCTCAAAATCAAACACAGCAGGAACATGATGCGAATGAGATGCAGCAATAACTGCCGGCAGCGCAGCCAGATTATGACCAAAATAAACATCCCCCTTTATACTTTTTGCTGTTGAAACCAATTCCTGTGTAAATAAAGCCATGGAACGAACTGCTGTAAATGCAGTACGGATACCTGCTTTAAAAAGGTATTCATATAATTTCTGACGCAACCGAGCATAAAAATACATTGATTTATGTTCTGTGGAATGATAACCTGCACGAACCCAATTAATTGATGCGTTTATTTTAAACAATTCTTGGTCATGCACGTCCGCCCAAGGCGATAGTGGACAATACACAACAGTTACCTTGTACCCCGCATCTGAATAGGCAACAGCCTCTTTTATCAACCGGGGATTAGCAGAGGGTTGGCCTGATGAAACTAAAACAATTGACTGTATTACCACCTCCTGTCTTTAATGAAGCGGGAATCCATTTTTATAAACAGCAGGTCGCCTTGGTATAAAGCTTTATCAAAAGGTCTACGTATAAACTTGCAAATATCATAAGATTGAAAACCATTGTCATCCATACAATTCATTACTTCAAGTATTAAAGAAGTGCTATCCAGAACAAGCAATAACACCTCCAGCAAACAAAATTCTGAATAATCAAGACTTTTAGCTCCACCATCTAATACTTCCAATGCCATGTTCAAAACTCTGCACGTCAATTTTTAAAAAATCAGTTATAAATAATTACAATTTCCGACTGCATATTTAAATGATTCAACATCCATAGAATGATACTGAATATTACCCAGAAGAAACAATTGTTATTTTTTAAACACTTTTACTAATGAAGGCTGTATGTACTTTTCCAAAAACCAACTTGAAGTCACTACAATAATAATTGTCAATAAAATACTCAATAAATTGACCCTGACAGGGAAATAATAATTTAACAGCAATATTATTGGAAAATGAATGATATAAACAGCATAAGATATTTTACCAAAGAAAATGGCTGGAACTTTTAAGAAATTTAATTTGAACACAAATTTTTCAGACGGAACTGCAAGACTGAAAAGCAATGGAATAGCAGGAATTACTATATAAATAATCTTATTGATAAATAAAGAACTAGAAAAACTCATTACCAATACAATCAAGAGAATTAATGATAAAATTTTATGCGTTGCGTTTAAAGCAAACTTGGGTGATGATGAAATAGGTTTGCTGTTAAGACAATACAGAAATAATGGAATTGTAAAAACTGAGAATACAAAATATTTCACTACATCATAATAATTTTCAGAAAAATTCAACCTAGAAATCCCTGGCAACAATGCAGCAAAAAAAATTACCGTGATCAAATCAGGAACCTTAACAAAGCTTCGATATTCATAAATATAATACCCCAAAAGCCAGATTGAAGAAAATGATAGCATAGCAATCAGGTGACCTGCTAGCCCTGTATAATTGAAATAATAAAATGGCATAGAAAGCAAACTAAAAATAAACCATATTAGAATCCCTCTTTGTTGAAACCGTAAAATACTGATAGCAAATACGATGTAAAAAAAAAGTTCATAAGTAAGGCTCCAAACAACAGGGTTCGTTTTTATTACTGGTACGATAAAGGATTGAAAACTTGCTAATAGAAAAAAATTTCCGGATAATACCGCAAAGGAAAGAGTCTCATTTAAAATAAGTTTTAATGTTAAAATTGACAAAAGAAAACCTATAAGAAATAGCGGATAAATTCGCAAAATTCGGTTTTTCAAAAAAGGTATACTTTTTAAATTTTGTCTTTTTTGGGAGATATTAATGACGATTCCTGATAAAATAAAAAAAATAATCACAGCCTCTGTTGCCCAATTTGTAATAAAATTCAGAGATGTTTTATCCTTCAGATAAATGTTATTAAGAACCAGATGGCAAAGTAATACTTCTAGTGCAGCAAAACCACGGATAAATTCAAGTCTTATATTTTTCAACTCCTCATGGTTAGAATAATCTCAAATAACTTTCTGCAACAGCTTTTACATCAAAACGATTCTTTGCAATACGCCCGCATTCCTTTCTGCTTATACGATGGATATCGGCAACAGCAGCAATCATCTCCCTTTCATTTGTCACAACTTTACCGGTACTACTGTCAACTACCTCCGGCACAGAACCTTTCTTAAAACCAATCACGGGTGTACCACAGGCCATTGCTTCAGTCATCACCATCCCAAAGGGTTCATTCCATTCAATAGGAAATAGCAATGCCTTTGCCTGACCGAGATAAAAATTCTTCTGCTCATCATTCACCGCACCAACATATTTAATCTGCACATCATCAATCAGCGGTTTGATTTCCTGTTCAAAATAAGCCCGCTCATCAGCCAATGGAGAAACATTGCCGGCGAGGATGAGTTTATGCCCTGTTGCCTTGGCTATTTTAATGGCCGTATGCGCTCCTTTTATTTTTTCAATCCTTCCCAAGAACATCAGCGGAGCATTCTCTGCTACCTGTTCCTGCAATGTATATTTTTCAAATTCAATAGCGTTATAAACCGCCTCCCAGCGACCACCCGCACGCACACGACTGATCAGGTCTTTGCTGCAACCGGTAAACACTAGGTTGCGGTTGGGCAATTTATTAACCCATTGGATATTCCGGCTGCTGATCTCACGGCCATAAGTCATGATTTTTTTTACCGGGTGGTTGAGAATGGGTAGCAGATAGGCGAGTCGGCCAAAATTATGGATCAGATCAAATTGATTTCTATGTTTCCATAAAAAATTCCAGGCAATTGGTATGGCTTTGCGGGCATCCCATTTCTTTGGTGGAAATCCTTCCTTACCGAACGAGTGTACAGTACAACCCTCTACAATAGATCCTTCAGTTACCAACAAATGCACCTCATGACCCAACCGGGAATATTCCCTCGCAAACATATATACAAGGCGCTCGTGCCCGCCATATCCTTTGGGTGGGACCAATATGCCCGGATCCATTACAATAAGAATTCTCATGAAACCGAAATCAATTTTTGATAGAGTTGATAATAGGAATTGGCCACTACTGAAAAATCAGTTGGCGGCTTGATATTTTGTACCAGACTTATCAGCAGTGCGGGGTCAGCAATACATGCTTGTATCTGCCGCCGCAAACTGTCCACATCGCTAAATCTAAACAACAGACCATTTTCTCCATGGCGTATTTGCTCTGCATTGCCGTAAACATGACTTGCAATCACCGGTATACCCGCAGCAAAGGCCTCTTGTATCACAAGCGGTGCCATTTCTGTTACCACTGAAGGAACTATCAACAAATCATATTTTTGTAAATAAGTCACTGTTTGACCGGGAGGAATGGTTCCACAGAAACGAACTGATTCATTTTGACCAATTATTTGATGGCAATTTTCCAAATAATCATCATCATATGAAGGCCCATAAATATCAAGAATATAGTTATTTGTCGGAAGCGCTTGGATAGCCTCTAATAACAAATGAAGCCCTTTGGCTGGATAAATACGCCCTACAAAAACTAAGCGCAAGGGAATATCGAATTTATGTAAGTTTTTAGGCTTTATCGCAGGCCCTGATAAAAATGGGAGGCCCTGTTGTATAACAGTTATTTTATCTGGAGCTACCCCATTTTTCACAAGCATCTCAGCAAACCACATGTTTAATGTTACAATACCACAGCAAATATTGGCTATTTGTTTTAACCTTTCCTTATGCCGTTTAATGCGTTCCGAACGCCCAAGCAATCCTGCGATTTGCCCTTTCTGAGAATACATAGGGACTCCAGCCTTACTAAACAGGCCAGATAAGTTGGTATATATTCCGGCAATTGCCTCAGGAACATGCTGGTGCCTAAACGTACAACGTGTACAACGATGCATGTCAATAATGCCATTACACTGAAATGTGTTGTTTTCCATAAGTGTACCTGCTGCACATACATAACCCACCAAGTGCATAGTTAATATCACAGGGATTTTTCTTTCCTGAGCAACTTTCAAGTGAAAAACAGTGATACCATTGCTACCAGAAAGTTCATGAAAGTGCAGCATATCAGGCTGAAGCCGATCCAGTAATTTGCCAAATTCCTGCAACCCTGATGGTGGCGCAAATCCCTTTACTACTTTATCATAAGGAACAGAATCCTGAGGATAACCCCAAACCCTGATACCGTTATACACATATTCTGATTCACTTTTTGTGTCGAAAAAAGGAATTATTACTCCGCCTGTGTTTCCCATTTGTTGCAGCCGGTGCTGCAAAGCGTAGACGTACATTTCAGTACCCGCGGTTTGCGCAGGTAAAAAATGAGTAAGAACCTGGATAACTTTCATCTAAATTTATAGCTTTCTTGCAGCTATACCGCAGTAAGCAGACAATGCGGGCGAATCCGATTTTATTATTTTTCGTAGACGCGGGATAAGCCTCTGAACAACCCAAAGAATTTTTGTTTTGATAAAAGACAAATCTTCAGAACCCCTCCAGAACCAAAATCCACCGAAGTATCCTTTATATAAAATTTCAAACCCTGCCTGTTTCAATTGTTCAGCCCATTTATTTGGCTGCATACTTTCCACATTATGTAGAGCAAGATTATCCTTATCGAAATGCTTGTGTAAAAAATGTTGAACGCTACCGCTGAAGTTAGGTGTGGTAATTAAAAGATGTCCACCTTTTTTTACAAGAGCTGCATGTTTTGCAATCACTTCATCATAATTCAGAAAGTGTTCAATAAATCCAAACGAACAAACAACATCAAACTGCCTGTTACAGCCAAACTCAAAAAAATCATCCACCCAAAAATCGCCTGTTTTAAACCCCTCACGCTTTAACCATTGCGGTAAGCCAACAGCGTTATCGGGACAAAAGTCAATGCCGTTCAACTCGAACCCTAAATCACCAAATGTTGGAAGATGCGAGCCAGGAAAACTTCCTATTTCAATAGCACTGCCATTTGTTGTTGATGGAGTGAATTTTTGAATAAACACGTCAATACCATGACCGGCTTCCTGTCTTTTAAACGTAACCGATTCACTGTTTAATTGCCAATATTCTTGTGTAGTGAGTTTAACATCATCCATGCAGGATTTTTTTTATAGTGTTAGAAGTTCTAGTTTATTTATAATAATAGAGCCCTAAGGAACAGATTGATGTATAACACATCCTGCACCAATAACAACATTGTCTCCAATTTCCACATCTTTTAGTACAATTACATCCGAACCGAACCAGCTGTTATTTCCGATACGGATATGGCCTGTTGAATAACCTTGTTCGTTAATCGGTTTATCGGTTGCTTTGTACTGATGATTATGATCGTATAATTTTACACCCTCGCAAAACTGCTAATCATCGCCGATTGTAATAGAATCAAAACAGGTAATGTTGCAATGTTTGTTAAAGAAAACCCTGTTATAATGGTTAGCTTTCCGTTCATACCGGTACGAACTTGGCAATAATCACGAAACTGAACATCAGTACCGATTTCAACTTTCGAATCAGATGCATCAAAGTACAATCCGAGCAAACGCCCCCGCACAAATTTCTTATCTGCTGAAAAACGGGCTGCATACAAAGCATTCCACTCAAGTTGTTGCATTTGCTATTGCAAACGTCTGTAAAAAGCTCTGAGTTTGCGAACCAACCGAAAGAATAAACGCAGCATGGTTATAGTTTAAAATTGTAATCATTTAAGAGAGGATTACCGGCAACTGCGCCGGCTTTGTAGTTATACGCTCCTTTCTTCAACAGATAACGCATATCAGATAAAGGAATATGCAATTCCTTCAATAACTTAAAAAAATCAATCAGCTTTCCGCTCCGTAGGGTATTCAGAACAATCAATTTTATCGTTCGGATCCGGAAATTCATTTTTGCAATTTTAAGATCTTCTGCGTCCAATGGCAGATCATTACTCCACAAAATCTCCTTATCAATCTGGAAATTCTCGATCAGCTGTTTATAAAAACTCCGCACACGGTTACTCGCCTGCCCCGGGTGCTGACGCCAAAATGCAAAACCGGCAGTAGCTAATAAGACTGGGTATATACAACTGAACTTGCGTTTAATATAAGTATCACCTATTGCAAACCGTTCATCAAACCCACCAATACTTAATAACGCATCCACTGAAAAAAGTGATTCTGCAAAACCAACAACAGTTACGGGGTATGTACTAAGGTAATTTAAACGTGTTAACTGTTCTGGCGTAAAAAAATAAGGCATTGCTACAAAATCAAAGTAAACAGGATATACTCCCCAAACAGCCTTTGCTTTTGGAAATGCATGCAAGTAGCGAGCAAATCTTGCAAGTGAATCTTTGTACAGGATGTCATCTCCATCGATGTAAATAATAAACGTTCCCTTTGCTTCACGTAAAACCTTATTGCGATTCGAATACTCACCAATATTTATTTCATTCCGCCAGGCACGTATACGAGGGTCCTTATATTCTTGTATGTTTAGCCATGTATCGTCTGTCGAGCAATCATCAGAGATCAGTAATTCAAAATCAGTAAATGTAGATGACAAGATGCTTTCAATTGCCTGGTTTACCCATCTACCCGAATTATAGGTGATGGTTGCTACTGTAAATAATGGTTGAATCGTATTCATGAAATGCCCGCTAATAGATTATGTAGTCGCTGCAATTCAGTTTGTTCATTATAGTTGAAGCGGATGGCTCCAGCAGGCATTGCTTTTCTACCGCTGAAGATTTCACATAATTCTTCTGTTGTTTGGAACGTCAAGCCATTCGTTTCATTCACAAGTTCGGGTGCTCCGCCCCTATTCTTTACCAATACGCGCAACCCTGCTTTGTTCGCTTCCATAATTACACGGCCAAAGGCTTCCGAACGGGATGCAACGATCAATACATCATACTTCGGCAACTCCTCTTCTTTTACAAAAAAGCCCTTTTCAATTTTCACTTGTTCTGTTAACTCATGTTCAGTAATATAGGCATGCAAAAGTTCAAGATAAACAGGATTTTCACAGGGTCCTTTAATATGTAACTGAACAGTAATTCCCTCTTTAGCAGAAGAAACGATTGCTTCCAACACCTCCATATGACCTTTAGATGGGGTAATCTGTCCAAACATCAAATAGGTTGCTTCCTTTGCCTGGGCGATTTGTCGGTTTATTTTCCAGCTCACCGGTTGATAAATTCGTTGAACCAAAACGGCAAGCAATAAGGCTTTAAATTTATTGGTAACGGCATCCGAATTACAGATCACCAGTTTACTCCATTTTTGCATTAGCTTATAGGCATTTGCAGGGTTACCATTTCCGATTCGGAAACCAAAATCCTCTTCGCCGTATTCATGGATCCACCACACATGAGGCAAGTTCAAATCGTACGCAGCTTTTGCCGCCACAAACGGAACTAACGTATTGGTAAAAACAAGTGCAGCATTTGTTTGCTGCAGTAACTGTTTTATTGCTTTCAGTGCAAGTCGTGTTCGTACAAATCGTTTGATGTGACTTAAAATATGCGTGAGAGGAATTGGGCCATTCCAATTATATTGTGGAATAACTGTAATTGGCACGTTACGTTCTTTAAGTTCTTTACGCATAGTTCCTTCGTGCGGTAGCAGCACGTGAAACTGATACTTCTCATGCAAGGTATCGATATATTCAAGCATGGCGATATTGGCTCCACTCAGATTACCTTCATGGGCCTGCCAAACAATTAACTTTTTCTGCAATTTTTTATAGATTTTAACACAAAACTCCTAACAGGCGAGTGCCCTTCTTATCCGAAGCATCAGACTCAGCCAAATAAACCAAAGATCAAAGGACCGAAATGTACAGGTTCCCGTTTCAGATGACACGCTTTTCCCAAAAAGCACGCAACGCACCAGCTGTTTGTCTTGAATAGCTGACACGGGAATAAGCACTCATCTTTTCAGCTGTTGAAACTGCCTTATGGAAAAAGGATTGATCCGTTTCCGAGAGTTGAGACAAGAATTCAGTCCATTTGGATTTCTGAATTTTATAATCGCAGACTGCGTGAATCATTTTAAACTCCGGTAATCCGTATATTTTTTCAATGATCTTTCGCTCTTCAATCGCAAACCGGTCGCTCAGCGATTGCGTTTTCGAATTATCATGTAACCGGAAATGCACCAACAATTCATCCAGCTCTTTTACCTGTGGAAAATGATACAGGTAACGGATGTACAAATCCCAGTCAAATGCATAATGAAACTGTTCATCAATACCACCGCATTGTTCTATTAAACTTCTGCGCATCCAAACACCCGGCTGTACAAATTTTACACCCGGCTTCCAGCACATCAATCCTTCGGCCGATAGTTGTTGATTTGGAATGATCTCTTCTGAAGCAGTAGAAAAATTCCGCACACGCCCCGCTAAGATTTGCACCTGTTCATATGCAAAAGCATCAGCTATTTTTTGTAAAGCACCCTGCTCCAAATAATCATCACTATTCAGCCAGTTAAAAATATCGCCGGTACACAACTGCAATCCTTTGTTAATGGCGTTGGCCTGGCCTTTATCGGGTTCACTTACCCAATATTTTAAGTGTTTTTCATATTTCTTGATGATCTCAATCGTATTATCGGTACTGCCCCCGTCAATAATAATATATTCAAGGTTAGGGTATTGTTGATTGAGCACACTTTGAATAGTCTGTTTAATAAAATGCCCTTGATTGTACGAAGGGGTAACGATAGATATTTTGGGCATTTGCTGAATCATAATCTTTCAATCAAACGGGAAATAAATTGCTTGATATAAAAAAGCTTAGGCAATCGCCTATGGTAACACCACACCCATTTTACAAACTGTTCTTCATACACAAAATCGGGTTTCATTTGTTCAGGATGTTGTAATGGGAAAGGCATGGGCTGTGTGGGTATATTGGCAGCCGGATTTTCTGCTTCAAACGTGTGAGTTGCATTAACATCGAACCCGATATTTGTAATGAGATTGGCCGAAGGAACAATGGACAATTGTTTGCTTTTTAACTGGTAATACATCCATTGCCAGTCCCACGTAAATCCTGGATCAGATGCCACTTTATTAAACTTAGAACACCATAAACGATACCAGTTAATATCCGAATCAAAAATGTGTTGCTTTGTATGTTTGTACACCCACAAATTTTTGTTTCGAATTGTTTTCCATTCGTTCATTTGATAATCCACCTTTGTTGCCCTGTCTCTCCAGGTTGCCCAGCCCCACATATTCATAAAGCGGCTGAAGCTGTAACTATTATTATTCGAAAGCGGGTATCCAAGATTTGAACCATTAATGGAAATTATACGAGGGTCATTTCTGTAACGCTCCAGCATAGCAGTTGCAAATGAAAAAAAATCGGGATGCGGAACACAATCATCTTCTAAAATGATCCCTTCAGTTTCGTGTGCAAAAAACCAGCTAATCGCCTCGCTTACTGCCTTGCCACAACCAAGATTTTCGTCCCGAAACAATCGTTTTACATCACAGGGCCAGTCAAACTGTTCGGTAATTGCCCTTGTTAACCGGCATTTCTCTTCATCGGTTTCGTTACCCAGCCTCGGAGCATCGGCAGCTATGTACAACCTTGCAGGTTGGGCACACCGTATGGCTTCAAAAACCTGTTGCGTCGTGTTGACCCGGTTAAAAATAATGAGTAAGATAGCTGTTTTCAAAAGCTAATTAGTGGCTATTATTAAACCGAAGCATTTTAACAACTCTTTCTCTGTCATACTTCTTTTTCGCCCCATCAAGTAACGAAGGAAACTTTTTTAAGTATTTTTTTTGTATAGCAAGAGTGTCACCTTCTAAAGAAAACAGTTTGTAACAATGTTTACGCAAAAAGGATAAACTTTCCTTATGCCGAGTATTACCAAGATGTTTATGTTCGTAAATGATAATATCAGGAACTATTTCATAGAATGGATATGTTATAAGTATATTAAAGTCATATCCTTCAGTATCAATCATCAAAATGTCAAGTTCCTTTATATCATATTTTTTTTGCAGATTAGATATTGAAGTAACCTGGACTTCTTCCTCAATTATCAGACTTTCAATTTCGGCAATATAAATTTTGTGTTTCAAAATAACCTCCTTGTCAAAAGAACCAAGTTCTTCAGCCCAAAACGGAACTTCAATATCCTCTTTCGCTTTTACATAGTAAAAAATCTGTTTTCCGTCTTCTTTTCCAATAGCAACATTTTCAAAAAAAAGTTGTTCGGAATACATTTTATAATTGGATTCAAGCTTTTCAAACAGAAATTTAACAGGCTCAACTAATACTCCTTCCCAACGATACGATGAAATATAATTATATAAAGGATCAGTTTTCTTTCCTTCATTTGCACCAATTTGTATAAAAAATATTTTACTTTTTAATTTGCTATAATTGCTTAATACATCATCAATTTCAAGATATGTTGGTTTCCAATAATAATATATCCTTATTAATAGGAAATAAAAAAAGCTGTCTTTAGATAAAAATTGGTTTAAAAGGCGATTAATTTTTTTCATTGAGAAGTTTCTTTACGTAATTTTTAAGGGTATCTTTCAAATCTTGCTTTTGGATGATTCGATTTTTTTTCTTTAACATTTCAACAAGAAAGCGGTAACGATCATATTGATGTACAACAGAATAAGGCTCATTATTTTTGTTGATTAATTCTCCAGTAGACGTTAATATCATATTTTGAATGTAACTCATTGTGAAAATTTTTCCATTTGCATTCGTATGCATATGAATTAATTCAGGATGAGTATAACAAAATACAATAAAAGCACCTTGATCAATTATAAACACCTTTTCTCCTGTGTCTAAGTGAACTCCTTTTTCATTAATTAAATTAGTAACAAACTCCAAATACTGTAAAACAATCGACCTGTTTCCCAAAATAGTTCCGCTGCATAAAACATTTTTTGTCTTGACGCTTTGAAAATAATCCTCTCCCATTAAAGCACGTATCCAATTGCTGTTATATTCATTCTCACCTATCAAAACTTCTTCTACAGCAACCTGCAATTTTTCATTTATTATAGCATTAAATGGATCTTCTTGAAATATAACATCTCTGATATCCGTAAGGAAAATATTTTGATATTGTTTATTGTCATTAATAAATTTCTTTGCAAAATAAAGTCTCCTATTATTAGCACTGTTAAATGGAAATGGAACTGATCTTTGGAAATAATCAGATTGTATATCCCCTAATTCAATTTTAAACCTATATGATGGCAACTTATATTTCTGATCAGTTAAGAGCAACAATTCATCAGAAAAATAATCATTCAAAGTTTTGAGAAACAATTCAATTTGTTCGAATTTGTAGCCAGATGCAATTGCAATGATTAAATTATGCTTTGTTTTTTCCATATTATTTTGCAAATATTGCTAATGTGTTTTCCAAATTACTTAAATCTGCTATAAAATTATCTTCCTGAACACTTGCCCCATTTGAATCTCCGGATGCGAGCAAATAATAATACTCCAAATTTAAACTACTTGCCATCGAGTAATAGCAATTATTATGATCATCATTATTCCTTCTGATTTCGAGTATTTTACTACTTGATTTCATAAATAACATATTTGTCAAACCGGCACCATGCACTCCTGCCAAATGAGTACATTTTGAAAACAATTTTAATTGTTTGGCAAAAGACATAGCTCCTGTATCTACAATAATAAAACCGAATTTTTCAAATAATCTATTAACCTGTTCTAACGGATAAAAATTTCGACTTTTTGAATTGTTGCGTACTATAAAAACTTTACACTGAGCATTAGTATCATAATTAATTTTTTTCCTAAAGAATATATTTAACTGAGGAAAGAATAATGGATGTTGATTGCCCTCTCCAGCAGTTAAAGTAGGCCTGATTGCTAATTTAAACTTAATAACATTTTTAGTATCAATGATTGTATAATTGATATTTAGAATATTGAGCGAAGGAATTACAAATGTTTTCTTTGCTAGTTTCTCGTTGATCAAAACAGGACTGTCAATGCCTGATTTTTTGAGAAAATAAATGCTTGGTATTACATCATTAAACCAATGAAAATAATTTTCTGAATACTCATTTGTAACCCAAATAAAAGAATCAATATTTATCAACAATTTTCGTCTAATCAGTATTCGTATAAATATATTAAATTTCTTACAATGTGTTTCGATTACAGAGCCTTTAAAGCAGTCCCATAATCCTTGATCAAACTGCTCATAGGTTGGCTCTTCAAAGCGGTAATTAAACGCTTTATTAAACAACCACTCATCTTCTTCTTTTAAATTAACAGGCTTGCTTCTTACAATGTCAGTAAACATTACCTGAGTTTAAGTATTCGTTCAATAATTAAAACAAATTTTGCTTTTTTGATATCTCGATTTAATAACACAATACCTTCAAGCTCACCCAAATACCTTGAAAATTGAAAATGTAATTCACGAAATCCATCCTTTAACAAAACAACTTTAAAAAAATAATAGCATTTACGAATAACTTCTTTTGTTGTTGGATATTCAGGCCTCTGGAAATTATTGGGATAACATTGGAAGTATGCAGGCAAATTACATGCTGCACTCCCATATAAAAGCCTTGCTATATAGTTCTGATTAGATTTTGACTTACTAATCAAATGATTAAGCTTTATTTCAGGAGCAACACCAGCATAAAAGTTCATTGCTAAAGCTGTGTAAACTATTTGCATATCTCCACCACTACTTAAGCTTTTACCCTTCCGGTCACTTAATAAATAGTGTTTTTTTTCAACCCTTAAGATATATTCTTCACAAACTATTTTTTTAATAATTAGTCCAGTACCAAATGGATAACAAAATTGCCACCAAGAATTGTTATCATATTTTACTTTCTCATCATTTCTTTGTTGGAAAATTGACTTATACTTATTTAGCCATTGAGGAGTCGTTTTATCAGTATATTCAACATTAACCGTTCCGGGCCCCCAAGCTCCTGTTTGAGGAAATTGGCTAATGGCTTCAACCGCTTTTATGAGATAGTCATTGGCAGGTTCATTATCATCATCAAAAAAAACCAGCCAATCATATTTTGCGGCTTTTATTCCTGCTATTCGTGCAGATGTTAACCCTGGCTTAAATTCAACTATATGATGCTGTGGGATTTGAATAAATGAAAAATCAAACAATTTTTCTATACTTTGGTTTGAATTGTTATCTATTATAATCCATTCAATCGTAGCATTATCTGGTATAATAAGTCCATTAATTGCCTTAATTAAGCGGTTAAATATAATTGGGTTAGGATTATAGGTACAGGTAATGATCGAAAGCATAAAAGTTAATAAACTGATTAATTTTATTAATAGGTTATGTCAAACTTCATATTTATCCCATGGACATGCTCACCAACTTTTCTTGTTTGAAAATTTAAATGTTCCAAAATAGAAATTGCATCAGTAAGAGAAATAACTTCTTCATGAACTTCAACAGCTAATTTTTTACATTTATGCTCTAGTAAATCTAAAAACTCTTCATCTTCAAAAAGATCTTTTTCAGCTCCTTCAATATCAATTTTGAAATAATCAATATTACTGATATGATATTTATCAATTAGCTC
Source organism: Algoriphagus sp. (assembly GCA_036676605.1). GTDB lineage: Bacteria > Bacteroidota > Bacteroidia > Cytophagales > Cyclobacteriaceae > Algoriphagus. Next base: position 14,050 of record JAKFCO010000103.1, on the reverse strand, counting down.
TAATAGAGAAATACTGGAAACAATAGTCTTAGAATCTGATGATTCAGCATTCACAACAGACAACGACCAACTATCATTATCTCTAAACGCATTGCCAAAAGTTAATTCTCCGGTGTAAGTCCACAAAGCTTTGTTTAAAGGTTGAATATTTTTACAATGATTCAGTTCAATGTTTCTTTTAAATAATTTAAAGTTTTCATCATCTGGCTCTAGAGCTATAATTCTAATAGTTGGATTTAGTTTACTCAATACAATTGATGTTAAACCAATATTAGCTCCAGCATCAATAATTACATTCCCTTCCTTAAATTGATTTTTAAATATCTTATCAAACATCAAAACCTCTCTAAAAACATGAATATCACTGGTATTTAATCTAATATAAGATTTGATAAGTCCATATTTCTCTGAAGTAGAGGAAAACATAGCTAATTCCTTATTCACTTTTTTTGGTTTGTACTCTCTATGATTAAAATAAAATGCACGTTCTTCGAACAATTCATCATACTTTAAAAATTTTCTTACACTTTGGATTGGCAAAAACTTGCCAACAGCATACTTTAATTTATTTACAAGAGTAAACATGCTTAAATCCATACCGCTTAACGTTTAATCATTTTTTTTGCCGGTACTCCCACTGCAATTGTGTTTTCTTCAACACTGTTTTTTACCACGGCATTACTTCCAATCACACTTCCTTTCTTGAGATGCACACCTGCCAGGATTTTGGCACCACTCCCAATCCAGACATTCTCTTCAATAATTACCGGCAAAACCTCTTCCCCTTGTCTGTTGATATTCATTTCAAGGTCTTTTATTATGTGGTTACTAGGTATAACAGCTACCTGCATTCCAATTAGGCAATTATCACCAATAGATAATAATCCATGCCCATCAAGGACGCAACAGGAATTAATGTAAACATTGTTACCAATTATAATCTCTCCTCCCCAAAGCCGCAAAACCGTATTATGATCTATTGTTGTATTATCTCCAATGATTAATCTCGAACCGTCACAATGCAAGACAACATTTGAACCAATTACAACATTTGAACCAATAGAGCATTCGCAATTTTTATTTTCAAAAATTACTGAAAGGTTTTTTCCAATTTTTACATTACCAACTGAATGGAACTGCTTTCCAAAACGGAAATAAAAATAGATCTTTTTTACAAACAAAATTATGCGACGCAACATCAATAAATCATCTATAACTCCAATAAGCATCTACTGCCAATGAACCAATCACACTTTGACTTGGAACATTTAAAGAGTAAATATTATTAACATTCATCACTTCAAATTCCATTACATTTTCAAATAGCTGGCTTTCTATATTGATTCCTGCCAAATACAAATCAAAATAATATTCACCTGCCAATAGATTTAATTGATTTACAGTAACTTTTGCAATCCCATTTAAATAGATTTCCTTTGAATAACTCACATTATTGATTTCAGCATTTGTACCAAAAACAGGCATTTGGTATTTGTTTTTGACAACCACGCCAAAATTTGGCTTCTTTATATCATAAGGTGAAGAAAAATGAATTTCTAATTCAAACTTTTTATTTTTAATAAAACTTTCTTTATCGAATTCTATATAAGTAATATGAGGCTTAGTTATATCAACCTTTAAATTCTCGTTTTTTGAAAGTGATAAATATTTTTGAACAACTGAATTGATATCTCCCTGTAATATTTTTTTTCCATTTTGAAGTATCAGTCCGTTTTTACATAACCTAAGAACTGACTCCATATTGTGACTCACAAATAAAACAGTTCTTCCTTCTTTTGTTGAAACATCCCCCATCTTTCCCAGACACTTCTTCTGAAATTCGGCGTCGCCTACAGCAAGGACCTCATCCACGATCAGAATCTCACTCTCCAGGTGGGCAGCTACGGCAAAGGCAAGCCGGACGTACATCCCGGAAGAATACCGTTTCACAGGTGTATCAATGTACCGCTCTACTCCACTAAAGTCTATGATCTCATCGAGCTTGCGGGTGATTTCATGCTTGCGCATGCCCAGAATGGCACCGTTCAGGTAAATATTTTCCCTGCCGGTCATCTCGGGATTGAATCCGGTACCTACTTCAAGAAGGGATGCTATTCGACCATTTACTTTAATGCTTCCTGTGGTCGGCTTGGTGACTTTGCTCAGAATCTTTAGAAGAGTGCTTTTACCCGCACCATTTCTTCCAATTATTCCTACCGCATCTCCTTGCTCGATATCGAAGTTGATATCCCGTAGTGACCATACATAGTCACTCTCTCCCTTTTTACTCCGGTCGTTGCTTTCGCCTATCTTAAGGTAAGGGTCTTCTTTTCCACGCACTTTGTACCAAAACCTGTTAAGGTCATGGCTTAAGGTACCGGTTCCTACCTCGCCTAGTCTGTACTGTTTGGATATATTTTCTGCCTTGATGGCTAGCATTTTCATTAGTATTAGGTATTTTTTTTCGTTTTGGCACTCCGAAGAAAGCAACCAAAACATTTGTACTTAACCTTGATCAATTAATTACATAAACTTCTTAACCGACCATCCTCAAACCGTGTCCATAAAGTTTTTTTCCACCTTGTTGAAAATCAGAATTCCCGTGGCAAGAATGAAGGCAATAATCCCCGCACTCAGCAGCAGACTACCTGATTCAAAACTTCCGGAACCCAGGAACCCATAGCGAAAACACTCAAAGATGGGAGTCAGCGGATTGGAAAGGATCAACCAGCGATAGTTATCAGGAATAGAACTTATGGAATAAACCACCGGGCTGGCATACATAAAAAGCTGGATGCCAAAGCTCAACAGAAAACCCAGGTCCTTGTACTTGGTGGTCAGGGAAGAAAAAATCATCCCCAATCCCAGGGAAAAAGCAGCCATCATCATCAACAGAAATGGAGTAGCTAAAACCCATAGATTGGGTTGAATGGATCCTTCTACAAAGGTAAAATAGAGCACTGCCGCTACAAAAAGCGCAAACTGAATTCCGAATTTCATCAGGGCAGAGACCACGATGGAGAGTGGCATAATCAGACGGGGAAAATACACTTTGCCCATCATTCCTGCATTGTCTCTGAAAACTGTAGAGGTCTTGGTCAGAGATTCGGAAAAGTAGTTCCAAATCGTAATTCCCGCTAAATAGAAAGCTATTTGTGGCGTACCATCAGTAGACAACCCCGCCAGCCTGCCAAATAAAAAGACATAAACCACTGTAGTCAGCATGGGTTGAATAAAAAACCAAAGAGGGCCAAGAATAGTCTGCTTGTAGAAGGTCAAATAGTCCCTCTTCACCAGCATAAGAAGTAAATCCCTGTATTGCCAAACTTCTTTCAAATTGACTGTAAAGAGGCTTTCCTCAGATTTGATCTCCTCTGTCCAGGTTTGTTGTTCTGAGTTCATTTATATGTTAGGGGTGTGGGGTGAGGATGGTAAGCGTTTAACGTTATCACGAGGTACGAAGCGAGTTGTTTGTAGGCTACCGTCATCGCGAGGTTGTAAGCGATCTGTTTGTGGTTAAGCGTTAATCGTTAAAAGCGTTAAGTTATCCGACGTCTCAAGTAAATAAGTGATCTGTTTTTTGAAAATTCCGCCACAATTGAAAGATAGATGTTGCTTCTTCTTCGCTCTTTAGCATTGGTTCATGCTGCCTCCGTCTTTCCAATTCTGTAAATAATTTTAAAGAGGAGAGAAATATAGTATCGGGTGAGAATTTATAAAAATAATTGGCGTGGACATATCAGGCATTTAAAAGACTATCATAAACCTCACAATACTCTTTGACAATTTTCTCCACCTCAAATCGCTTTACATTTTCAAATCCATCGGCAATCAATCGTTCGCGGTAGGTATCGTCTCCGATAACTTTTACTATTCCTTTTCGCATGTCCTCTATGTCAAACGGATTTACCAAATGAGCTGCATTTCCTGCTACTTCCGGCATAGAAAGGACATTGCTTGTAATTACAACTCGTCCTGAAGCATTAGACTCTACGATTGGAACCCCAAAACCTTCATACGTTGAAATTAAAGTTACAATATCGCAGGCTTCGTACTTCTCTCTGATTTCTTCGTTACTCAATTCCCAAGAATTCGTATAACTAATACCATATTCCTCAAGTTTGCTTTTTAATGATGGTTTAAGTTTTCCTACCATTTCCAAATGGCAAGGAAGACCTTTTAGTGCTTCTAACAATCGTTCAATATTTTTATTAGGTGCTGTACCCAATTGCAAGATAGTTGGCCTGGTTTTATTAAATGGTTTAAGTAAAGGTTTGAAAGAAGAATCAATCGGATTATAGATCACTTTAATTTTATCTGGCTTGCAGTTAACGTATTTCAATAGTTCCTGCTTGGTGGCTTCTGAAACAACAGTAACTATTTGAGATCTCCAAACCGGCAGGATAATCCAAAACCAGTTTAATAACCATCTGGCTATCCGATTCGGATGTTGCATAAACCCCACATCATGGATGGTCAGAACCGTTTTTCTTTTTTTTAATAAAAAAGTAATAAAATTTATATCGCCTGTCACGTGATTGATATCACCTTGGTTTCTAAATGCTTCCCAAGTTATAAAAAGCCTCTTCCAGAATCCTGAACTCTCGTGAGAAACAGAATACCGAATGGGTTGAATCTGTGATGGAAGATGGCTTTGAATTAAATCAAATACTTTCTCAATACTAAAATTTTCAAAAGTTCTCTTTTTCCTATAAAAGAAAACTATTTTCAAAGAACCCATTAAACAATAAGGGCCTTATTTTTTGAATCCAAATTAACTTGGTCTGAAAAACGGTTTAAAACAGCCAATGTCCAATATTTACTCCAATGAAGTGATCCTTGAGAAAATTTTTGGTGCAATTTATTCGTTACATGATCGGAAGGAATCATTTCATGAATTCGCTTATCATTGTTCTTAAGCCATTTTTCGAAAGGAAAAGTAAATCCTTGCTTTTGCCTGAAAACTACCCCATCCGGCAGCAAATCCCGGAAAGTGTGTGTGAGCAAATACTTCGGTCGCTCTTGGCGAAACTTAATGTTAAGAGCAGTCTTCATAGCTAGTGCTATGAGTTCCTTATCCAAAAATGGAACTCTTACTTCAAGTCCATGCCACATACTCATGGCATCAGAATCTTTTAGTAATTGGTTTTCCATATACACATTAGTTTCAAGGAAGCTGGCATAATTGGGACTATTTATGTCAGGAGCACCTGAGATAGTTACTTTCCTCACGATATTCCAAATATCTTCCTCAGAAGTTTCTAGTAATCGGGCAGTGGTATCTGAAGAATAAATACCCCTTAAAAACAGATAATCCCCAACTGTAGAATTCAAATCCAGCCAGGCAATCCGCTTGAATTCGTCTTTTGCAGAACCTAAACTTCTTGCAATCCACTTTTTCCCGGGAAGTTTTTTGATTTGATTCATTACCAAGATTCTTTTAAAAGATCCATATCCTCCAAAAAACTCATCCGCTCCCAATCCGGACAGAACTGCCTTCAAACCGGTCTCATGTGCACATTTCGAAACAAAGTAAGTGTTTACACCATCGATGGAAGGCTGATCCATTGCCTGAAAAACATCATCCAGGTTTTCGAGGAACATTTGTTCATCAACGCGGTATGCAGTGTGCTGGCTATGTATGCAGTCAAGAACCATTTGCTGAAATGGCGATTCATCAAAACTAGCTTCATTAAAGGTTACTGATAAGGTTCGAAGTTGATCAGTTCCCAAAGTATTCGCTATTAAAGCAAGCAAACTAGAATCAATCCCCCCGCTTAAAAAAATCCCTATGGGAGCGTCTGAAATTAAATGCCTTTTTACTGCTTCTATCATTTGTTCTCTTATCAAAAACTCCGCCTCTTCTGGATCGGTAATAAGAGATGAAAAAGAAAATTTCTGAAATTGAATTACCTGACAATCGAAGTTCTGAAGATCTAGCTTAAGATAGCTTCCTTTTGGAAGCATTTGAACTCCCTTCAAGGTTGTAAAGGGAAATGGTAGCGACCCGAACGTCAGAAATAAAGCTTTCCAGTCAGGGTTTTCAGGCCATTGATGATTGTAATGTTTGAATGCTCTTACTTCGGAAGCAAAAACCAACTTCTCATTGTCAAATGAATAATATAAAGGTTTTATACCTGCATGATCTCTGGCTAATATTATTTTCTGGTTTCTACGATCGTAGATGGCTAAGGCGAACATCCCATTGAAACGGGAAAATGACTCTGCTCCCCATTCTTTCCAGGCATTCAATATGACTTCTGTATCTGTTGCAGATTGAAATCGATATCCCTTTTTCTGCAATTCCTCACGGATTGAATGAAAATTAAAAATCTCCCCGTTATATGTTATAATAATATCACCTTCAGCAGTTTGCATTGGTTGGTGCCCCAAAGGTGATAAATCTAAAATAGAAAGTCTCCTATGTCCAAGATGAACTCCCATTTCTTCAAAAACTCCTCCATCATCCGGCCCGCCATGAATTAATGACCGGACCATAGAATTTAGCTTATTGGAAGCTTCATCACTTGGTTGTTTTTCTATTATTCCTGCTATCCGACACATTGGGATTGAATTATTTGACGATTCTAAGAGTTAATTCGATTCCTGATTTTAAGGATCCTAGATCAATACACGAAGTACGTATTTTGTTAAGGTCGTTAAGCGTTAAAGGCGTTAAGCGTTAAGGACGTTAAGCGTTAAAGATGTTAAGCGTTAAGTCGTTAAGCGTTAAGGACGTTAAGCGTTAAAGACGTTAAGCGTTAAAGATGTTAAGCGTTAAGCGTTAAGGACGTTAAGCGTTAAAGACGTTAATCGTACGTTTGACTTCGTTTAACGGTTAACGTTTACCGTTTAACGGATGTTTGAGTTTTGCAATCCTAGCGGGAAGAGTGGAAGACGTTAAAGGCGTTAAGTCGTTAAGCGTTAAAGACGTTAAGCGTTAAGTGGAACCGTCATCGCGAGCCTGCCTGTCCGGTAGGCAGGGAACGAAGCGATCTGTTTGTGGTTAAGCGTTGAGTCGTTAAGCGTTAAAGACGTTAATCGTACGTTTGACTTCGTTTAACGGTTAATGTTTACCGTTTTAACATTTAACGTTTACCATTTTCCGTTTACCGTTTAACGGATGTTTGAGTTTTGCAATCCTAGCGGGAAGAGTGGAAGGCGGTAAGTCGTTAAGCGTTAAGTTCGTTAAGCGTTAAGGACTTGACCAATCAATACATCAACCCAAAGTGCCAGAGGGGAATGGTATTAAGGTATCCTCTTTCTATATCGTCTTTGACTAGGAATCCTTCATTGGCAGCTTGAATTTGCTTTCTTCCTTTATCCTTCCCCCCAACTTCAAAATCCATGGTATCAATTTTAAAATCGGCCAGAGATGAAGCCAAAACCTGGTGATTCACTTTCAATTGATTGAAAAAAAAGGTTTCCCGTATGTTTCCTTTGTTTTGATTTTCATCGGCTATACTGTACACCAGATTGGTGTTTTCCAAATACACTTTATCGACTTTACCCAACGCACGAACGCCTTCTGTTTGACTTCTCAACTGCGAGATCATTCCCGCCTCCTCCATGTAGAGCAGGTAATCGGCTATGTTGTTTCGGCTTATATTTAGCATTTCAGCTATTTTACTCATATTTGGTTTGAAGGGTACACTTTGTGCCACAATTGCCAATAATTGCTTTAATTTTCTTCCCGTTGAAACGTTCATTTGGGCATAGGTCGGGATATCTACTTCCAAGGTTTGGTTTACAACCTGCTGTAGTTTCAATCCAAAATCATCTTCCCTGGCAAATGGGTAATATCCTCTTTTTAGATATTCTTGAAACAAAGGAAGTGGATGTGGAATTTGAGGTACAATTACTTGCTGATTCACAATTTCATCGATTGAATAAGATGGTACTTCTAACTGATGAAACAGCATCAAATATTCACGAAAAGACAGTCCTTGCATGGAGTAAACAACCGCTCTTCTGCTCAAATCGGAGCTCCCTTTTTTAATATCAAGAATTGAGGAACCCGTAAACACCAGTTTTAACGCAGGATGGTAATCGTAAATTAGCTTTAGTTCTTTTGACCAATCCGGGTATTTGTGAATTTCATCAACAAACAAATAGCTACCTCCTGCCTTTACAAAGTCACTTGCCAGATCTGTCAAACGATTTTTTGCAAAATAGAAATCTTCAGCTGTCACGTAAAGTGTTTCTTGAAGATTCAGATTGTTTTTAATGTACTGCAAAATGAGGGTAGTTTTCCCAACACCCCGAGGCCCGATGAGTCCGAGTAACCTGTTTTGCCAGTTTATCTTATCGTAGGCATAGCGTGTAAATGCTGCATCTACTTGAGCGATTAACTGGTTGGAATATTGAAACAAACTGTCCATTCACCGAATAAAAACAAAAAATTAGATTTTTGCACTAAGATAGTGCGATTTTTACTGTTTTTTGCACTGTTTTAATGCGATTTTATTAGCTAATACCTTTTAGTTTTTCGATGTTTTTACGTTAAACGTTAAAGGCATTAAGCGTTAAGGACGTTAAGGGTTAAGGACGTTAAGCGTTAAGGTCGTTAAGCGTTAAAGGCGTTAAGCGTTAAGGACGTTAAGCGTTAAGCGTTAAGTTCGTTAAGCGTACGTTTGACTTCGTTTAACGGTTAACGTTTACCGTTTTAACATTTAACGATTACCGTTTTAACGTTTAACGGTTAACGTTTACCGTTTTAACATTTACGATTACCGTTTAACGTTTTACAATTTAACGGTTAACGTTTAACGCTTGGCGAAGTGGGCCTAAATCGACTTGATCTTCAACCTAAGAAAGCAAAAAACGACCCAATTCTCTCGTCTGAATTCCTTCATGGGTATTTCCCGAAAAGGTATCCATCGTGATCACCATCTTGGGATAATTGTCACCAATCTTTTTTAAATTCCCGAATTCGCGTTCAAGGGTAACGGGATCGTTGATGGTCAATGCAACCTGAATGTACTTTTTCTCTCCTTCTTTTTCGGCTACAAAGTCTACTTCATTATTCCCCACTACTCCTATCCGAACTTTATACCCCTTGAAAACCAAGTGATTGTATACTGCATTTTCCATTATTTTACCCCTGTCTTCCAGTCGGTATCCCCAGAGTCCATTGCGGATGCCCAAGTTTTCAAAATAGTACTTCTCACCGATTTCAAACAGCCGTTTTCCAATCAGATCATAACGAGGTACCTGATGTAAAAGAAAGGCATTGACCAAGTGATGTATGTAAGTTTGTACCTGATTGGGTGCCATGTTGATCCGCTGCGATTTAAGAAAATCACTGATTTTTTTTGCAGAGAAAACACTGCCTGTATGCGCTGCAAGGAAAAGTACCAGTTGTTCCAAAAACGGGACGTTTCGGATAGCATAGCGGTTGATAATATCACGATAGACGATGGTGTTGTATATATTTTTCAGATACTCGAACACCACCTCATCTTCAAGCGGTAAGTGTATCAAATAGGGCAGACCTCCGTATTTGAGGTATTTCTCCAAACTATCACTGCTTTCGCTCAAATGATGAAAGTCCAAAAACTCCACATAAGAAAGGCTAAATACCTGTAGCTCTACATATCTTCCAATCAAGAACCCTGCAATATCTCCCGAAAGCAGGTTGGCATTGCTTCCAGTGCAATAAATATCAAGATCTTCATGCAGCAATAGGGAGCGAAGTGCTGATTCAAAATTGTCGATATCCTGGATTTCGTCTATAAAAACGTAAGTTTTACCGGATTTTGATTTATGGGTGAGGATATACTCATTTAGGTCTTCTGCTGATTTGATAAAGGAAAAGCCCAAATCTTCTTTGTTGATGTACAGGATCGGGGCATTTTGATTTTCCTCCTGGATCAACTGAATAATCTGAAAAAGCAGATAGCTTTTACCCACCCGCCGTTGTCCGGTAAGTACCTTGATCAAATTTTTACCGACAAACGGCCTAAGTCTGTTTAAGTAATGCGTTCGTACGCGGAGATTTGCAGGAAGCTTAATTTCCATTTCTATAAATACAATTATAACTTAGACAGCGTATCTGTAAAGTTATAAATATAATTATAATATTTAATCGATCAGAGTATAACGATCTGTTTTTTTCGGTTGACTGTTGTCGGTTGGCTGTTGTCAGTTGTCGGTTGTCGGTTGTCGGTTGTCGGTTATCAGTTATCAGTTGTCTGTTGTCAGTTGTCGGTTCCGCTGTTGTCAGTTATCGGTTCCGCCGCGCCTGTGCGCCCGTGGCGTAGCGGACAAGTGTCGGATGTCTGTTGCTTCGGTCTTCCGTATCCCGTCTTTTTTCTTGCTATTTGGCAAAGCTTAGCCGTGGCGGGTTGAAAAAGGGTTGAACTGACCAACCAATTGAACCAGACTGCTAATTTTAATTGATTCTTAAGTAACTGTTATTAAGCAGCCATTTCCATGCGGGTATTATCTCAATTTGATTTGGGATTAAAGCGTTCTGAACCTGATTGTCACCAGTGACCAAAACTCCTTTTTCAAGATTGAAATCCCTGATTGCCTCTTGTAAACCCTCAACTTCTCTTTTTAGGTTTGCATCGTTAAGTTCGTAAACGACTTGGATTGCTTGTTTTATTTTCAACCCATCTTGGATTAAAAAATCACACTCTTTTTTTCCACTATGGTAAAACACCTCTTGCTTCATTTTGAGGAGTTGAAGAAAAACGATAGTTTCTAATATCCTTCCCTTGTTTTCAGAAAACCGAAAGCCGAGCCGGTTACAGACCGCCGGATCAATGGCATATACCTTTCGGGAATTCATTATTTGTTTTTTAACGGAGTAATCAAACTTCTTAAGGTAGAAGAACAAATACGATTGCTCAAAATAGTCTAGATAACTTTTTACAGAGTTGGTGCTTTTGACTCCCGAGATATTTTGCAAGGTGGCATAAGAAAATAGCTTCCCTGTATTGGAGGCTAGGTAAAGTGCAATTTGTTTCAATTCATTTACTTGGACAATCCGGTATCGCGCAATGATATCCCGGTATAAAATATCCTGAAAGTAATGATTGATGAGTTCCAGATCGTTTTCCTTAATCACTAGCTGGAAGCCACCATACTGCATATATTCCTGTAGCTCTGCTTGAATAAGACTTATCGCTTTTGAGGAGGGTTTGCCGATATCAACTAGTTGACCTTTCAACTTTAAGAATTCAGCAAACGAAAAAGGGTACAAAGCAATGGTTTTATTTCTGCCAGTAAGGCTAGTTGCTATTTCAGAGCTTAAAAGATTAGCATTTGAGCCGGTCACATAGACTTTTAGCCCTTTTTCATGTATCCGGTTTACAAATTTTTCCCAGTTTGGCACATGTTGGATTTCATCGAAGAAAAAAACCGGTTCGGTTTTATATAGTTCCAGATGTGCCAAATAAACTTGATCCATGAGGGAAGTTTGAGGTATTATTCGCTCATCATCAAAATTGACATAACAATAGTCAGGCTCAGCCAATTCAAGTTTTTGTTTAATCAAATACAACAAAGAGGATTTTCCGCAGCGTCGTACACCTGTAATCACCACTACCTGACTAGTGCTTAAATAGGAACTGAGATCCAAATCCCGTTCAATCAATTGCCGATTTCGATTGAAATTTTCCTTTTGGTCAATTATAATTTGTTTGAGGATGTCTATCTGCACGATTTAATGTTCATTGACAATGAACAAATATAATGTTTTTTATTCTCTGGTATAGAACAGTTTTGAGTTCAAGGTTTGGAAAGACACTCATCGCGAGGAACGAAGCGATCTGTTTTTTTCGGTTGTCGGTTGTCAGTTGTCAGTTGTCTTCTCCAGTCTCCTAATCTCTTTTCTCTAATCTCCAAAATCATATATCCGAAATCAAATCCCCCTGGCCCCCTTTGAATATCTTTTCTTTTTCAAGGTTGAATTCGAAATGAAGGGGGAGTTGCCACCGTCATCGCGAGCCTGCCTGTCCGGTAGGCAGGGAACGAAGCGATCTGTTTTTTTTCGGTTGTCGGTTGTCAGTTGGCAGTTGTCGGTTATCAGTCGCAGTGGTCAGTTTTCAGTCTCAGTCTGCAGTCATTGATTGGAAGGCAGGAAGTTGGAGGTTGTGAAAATCTCTGATCTCCAGTCGCTATTCTCTGATCTCTAATCTCCAATTCCTAATCCCTTTTTCATCAGTCATCATTCATGGGAGGAGGTGGGAAGTTGGAGGTTACCGCTTCTCCAGTCTCCTAATCTCTTTTCTCTAATCTCCAAAATCATATATCCGAAATCAAATCCCCCTTGCCCCTCCCGATAGCTATCGGGATGAATATCTTTTCTTTTTCAAGGTTGAATTCGAAATGAAGGGGGAGTTGCCACCGTCATCGCGAGCCTGCCTGTCCGGTAGGCAGGGAACGAAGCGATCTGTTGGAGGTGAAGACGGTAAGCGTTCAGGACGTTAAGCGTTAAAGACGTTAAATGGAACCGTCATCGCGAGGAACGAAGTGATCTGTTTTTGGGTAATCGTTAAGCGTTAAGTTCGTTAAGCGTTAAAGGCGTTAATCGTACGTTTGACTTCGTTTAACGGTTAACGATTACCGTTTTAACATTTAACGTTTAACGTTTTAACATTTACCGTTTACCATTTTCCGGTTACCGTTTTAACATTTACTCTCAATACAAAAAGCCAAACATCCAAAGGGGGATTTTGGTCCCTGTCCCGTATTCCAGGTCATCCGATGCGATATAGGAGTTAGCTATTCCCTGTACTTGCCGATTTGTTTTTCCTTTACCGCCGACTTCGATGGTGTAGGATTGATCAATCAGAAAATCTCCTTGTTCCACATACTCTATTCTATGTTGATAGCTTAGTTGGTTCACAAAGAAGGTTTCCCTGATGGATCCTTTCTCCGTGTTTTTGGGAGCCAGGGCATATTGAAAGTTGGTATTTTCAAGATAGATTTTATCAGGTTTCTGGAGCTGTGTGATCCCGGAAGCATCCTTGTAGATGTTTCTTGTTAAATTTGCTTCTTGAAGGAAGAACAGATAGGTAGTGAATGTATTCCTGTTTAATCCAATCCGCTCACTTAGTTTGCTCACATTGGGAATGAATGGAACTGACTCAGAGATGATCTGCAAGAGTTGCTTCAACTTCGATACATAAGATACTTCCACCTTTCTTAAAAGTGGTAATTCTATCTCCAGAGTCATGTTAATTACTTCTTCAATCCGCTGATAATACAAGGAAGGCACCTCCTGAAAATATGGAAAATAACCAGTCTTCAGATACTCATCAAAATATTGTAAAGGCTTCAGCTGCCCATTAATTTCTCTTGCCAGTTGCAAATGATTCTGAAGTAAATCCTCCAGGTTCAGTTTTGGAAGTTTGATGTCGGCTTTGAGATGCAGGTATTCCCTGTACGAAAGTCCCTGAAGGGTATAGACCACGGCCCTTCTGCTTAAATCAGCTCGTGCATTCAATATTTCCAGGAGGGAAGATCCCGTAAATACGACCTTGAGTTCGGGATAGTCGTCGTAGATATTTTTTAATTCCTGCGACCAATTCGGATACTTATGCACCTCATCCAGGAACAGAAACTTACCTCCCCGTTTTACAAAGGTATCGGTGAGAGTGCTCAGTTTATTCTCAGCAAACCATATATTGTCCAAACTAACGTATAGAGTAGTTAAATCAATGGGGAGGTTTTCTTTGATATACTGTAGCAAAAGTGTCGTTTTACCTACTCCCCTTGCCCCCTTGATCCCTATCAATCTGGCATTCCACTGGATCTGATCCATTAAGCTTCTCTTGAAGTCAAGTGAAACCAGGTCAATTTTCTTAAAATATTTCTCGAAGAGGGAATCCATTTTTGCTTTCTCTATTAAGCAAATATAAATGATTATTGCTTAATGAGGTAATCAATGTCGGGTATTATCAGTTGTGGGTTGTCGGTTCCGCTACGTCTTTTCATACTTCTGACTTCATACTTTAACTATTCGAAACTAAGGGGGAGTTGCCGCTTCTCCGGTCTCTAATCCCTTTTTCCTAATCACTAGTCCCTTTTCCCAAATCTT
>JAKFCO010000102.1:0-9714 GCA_036676605.1 Algoriphagus sp. | reverse complement strand
GGGCCGACATTATATTAGCCTGGGGTGAAGCTTGCGGAACCCCAGGTAAAATGAATGGGATTGTCATTGGTTTTTTTGGCCATTTAAATGTCAAAATCCAATTTCGGGAGTCGCCAAAAACAGATGAGGTTGATTTTTTTTAAAACCGCAAAGTCCGCGAAGGAACGCAAAGAAGGCAGAGAATCCTTTGGGTTTCGAAGGATAATTTAAGAGCAGGAATTTTTTCGGATTGGAAATCCTATGATCTGGATTCGAGATTTTAAATCTCGAATAGCAGTCAAAACATCAATCCTACCCTGGCAACGAGACTGTGGAAGAGGTAGGAGGTTTCATTCATGGAACTATAACCCGGAAGAAGCTGGGTGCTGAATAAAGGTCGTGGGTTGTCGCCCAGATCAAAGTATCCCATAAAAAATCCAAGTTCCTGCCTTTTGTAAGCGAGGGTCAATGTAAACGAGGTTTTTCCTTTTTTGGCCGGGAATTTTACCCCGATTGAAGGACTCACCATGATACCGCCTACATACCAGCTTTCGTACCATTCGGTTTTTTCTTTATCCTCAAATAGGGGTGAACCGCCTCCAAAATCAAATCCTCCGATCAGCTGAGGTCTGCTTTCTTTTCCCAAAAAACCTCTCCATCCTATAGCAAAAGGGATGACCGAAATGGACTCGTATTGATCAAATCCCACTGAAAACCCGGCTACATGGTGTTCGGAAATTTTGGCACCATGAAAACTGATTGCTGAAAAGTCAATTCTATTTTTACTCTCCCCGGACCAATCATCCACGCCATTTCCATACAAAACTCCCAATTCTGTCTGGTTGTAATACACTTTCTCCTGGCCAAAGGATTGGGAGAAAGGAAGTATCAAAAAGCATAGAATCAAGAATCTCACCTTCATTTTTTTAGATTATTGGGAAGTTCAATTCCCGAAACTGTGAACTGACCTCTGCGACTGATCACTGCGACTGAATACTGCGACTGACACTGCGACTGATCACTGCGACTGATCACTGCGACTGAATACTGCGACTGATCACCGCGACTGATCACCGCGACTGATCACTGCGACTGAATACTGCGACTGAATACTGCGACTGAATACTGCGACTGGATCCTGCGACTGAAAACTTACTTTTTCTAAAGGATGAGATTTCTCTCTACGCTCGAAATGACGGTGAACTGATCACTGCGACTGATCACTGCGACTGAATACTTTGATTGGATACTGCGACTGGATCCTGCGACTGAATATTGACTGAATACTAAACTACAACAGGATTCTTCACATCAATACAGCTCAGTGGCTTCAGCTTACCAGGAGTGCTGTAGTCAAACTGGCAAACTCCATCCGGACCGATGACGATCAGCGATTTTGGGCCGGGAATGATGTCAACTGATTTCATTGACTTTAAAAATTCCAATTGATTTTGGTCAATGCCCATCACATCAGCGACATTGAAGCTTTTCAATCCATGCTGTCCTTCGGCCACATATAGATGATCTCCTGACAAAGCCAATCCATGCGGATTGAGCATGGGGTAGGCTTTTACCAGCTTGGGTTCCCTGAGATTTTTAATATCAACCACTTGAAGTTCATTCACTCCGTTCCAGCAATTTGTTCCGTTTCGAAGCGTGACAAAAGCAAAGTTCTCATTGACCACAACCGGGTCGCATGCTCTTAGATGCTGGAAAACTGATATTTTGGTCGGAGTGGAAGGCGTGCTGGCATCGTAGATATGCATTCCTGTGTTAGATCCGATAAATAGTTTTTCCTGAAAAGGGAAAATCGTCTCTATCCCCCAACCGAGTTCAATGTTTTGAAGATGCTTGGGTTTGCCAGCGTCTTTCACATCAAATACCCTCAAGCTGTAATTATCCACTGCATACAAATGACCACTCATCAACGTAAAACGAGCCATCGATCCGCCCTGCCCATAACTTTGCGCAGCACCGGAGAAATTGGATGCGAAGCTCAAGCTTGCATTGCTTAGCCAAAAACCACCATCTGTCATCCGCCGATCAGATTCAGTGGTGATGACCGAATCTTTGAATGTCAGGATTATTCCGGTATCCGAATTGGAATACATATGGTTGAAAACATCTTTTACCCGCTCTACTTGTTTGATTGATCGGATATTGCTGATGTCAAAAACCAGTAAATCCACATAGTTGTCCGCATAAAGCATATTGTTGTTGACCGCCAAATCCACGTTGCCTTCGATGGGAATGAAATTCAGATTGACCGGAGAAGCGGGGTTGGTGTTATCTAAAATATGAATGCCTTCCTGAGGTTCGTTGATCAGCAGGTAATTGCCATAAAGGTAGATTTTACCCGGATTTTCGAGTTCCTGACCCGGTTCGATCACAATCGTCCTCGCCCGCACATCGCTCATCTCGAGGTAAACCGGAACCATAGCCCGATAAGTGTAAGTGGTTGTGATTTCGTCCTGGCAGGACAAAAAACCGGCGGAGACCATCAAAATCAAAATCAGAGGTAAAAGTCCATTCGTTTTCATGTGTTTATAATTGTTTTTTAATGGTCACATGGAATCTCGCATGATTGATAAACATCCTTCTGTGTGACGCTTGAGTCATGCTCGATTTCATAGGAGGAAAGTTTGGTTGATAGAAAAATACCGAGTTTTAAATCTGACGTTAATAGTTGGATCAATGTTACAATTAGAAAATATTATTTTGAAATAGGGTAAAACTTTAGTCAAAAAATCACTTCGATCAAGTGCTTTCCATTCGTATGCCATCTAAACGGAAGAAGCCGGAAAACTGAATGGAGAATTTTTTTTAACCACAAAGGCCGCGAAGGAACGCAAAGAAGTCAGAGTATTCTTTGAGGTTTTTGAACATCGAAGGATTATATAAGTCTGAGGATTTTTTGGATTGGAAATCCTACGATAGGAATATCTGGATCCACCAGCCGAACAGTCGATTCACTCTTTGATACTGAACCTTCAGTGATTTAGTATCAACCTTGAGTCTTTTAGTAGGAAGCTCCACTCTTTTTTACTGAACGTTGAGTGATTTAGTATCAGCATTCAGTCTTTAGCACTGAACGTTGAGTATGAAACACGGAACGTTGCGTCTTTTATACGGATCGTTGAGTATCAAACACGGATCGATGCATAAAATCGTATCCATCCGACAAACTGCATCTTGATATGCTCTGATTAATGGGTTAAAGTTGCGGGATGAAAAAGACAAGTATCGAAACATATTATGAGCTGTTTTACAGATGGCAGGGATCAGGTTTGAGTAAATCCGCTTTTGCGAACAGGGAGGGTATTTCAAAAGTGAGTTTCTATTACTGGAGCAAAAAGTTTGAAACCAAGACCGATTCGCAGGAGTCTCAGTCCGGGTTTGCCAGAATCGAACTTCCCCAGGCCGCTTCCTCATCTGCGGTAGCCAAGATCAACTATCCAAGCGGAGTCAGTGTGGAGCTTTTTGGATCCTTTGACACCGGCAGGATCAAGGAGTTGGTTTTCTGATGCTGGCCCTGTCGAGTTCGACCCGTTACTTTATTTATGGCGAACCTACCGACATGCGGTTTGGGATCAACTCCCTGGCTGGACTTGTACGCAACAGGCTGGGCTTCGATCCCATGAACGGGGATGTTTTCCTGTTTTTGGGAAAGCGGTCCAATCAAGTCAGGTTACTCCAATGGGACAGAGACGGGTTTGCCATGTACGTTAAGAAGCTGGAGCAGGGGACTTTTGAGCGGCCCAGACTGAGCGGAAACGCCATCACAAGCAGCCAGCTGACCCTGCTTTTACAGGGGGTAAAGCTGGAATCGGTGAGCTACAGAAAGCGCTATGAACCCTTAAAAAGAGCATGAGAAAAGCGCGTGTTTTTCATTAAAAAAGTGCCTTCAGATACGTAAAAAGCCTTTTTTATGGTATCTTTATGTCATGGAAAACAAGGGGGCGGACTACAAAAAACTGTATGAAGAAGCCCTGTTGACCGTGTCACAAAAAGAAGACATCATCTCAGATCTTCAGTCCGAACTGGACAAACTCCGCAGACATCTTTTTGGAGCTAAAAGCGAAAAGCGGATCGGTAACACCGGGGATAACCAGATGGGACTTTTTGAACTCGGGGTAACGAAATCGGTACAGGAAGAACTCTCTGAATCAGTTTCCGCAAACCAAAAACCCGCTCCCGGGAAAAGAGAGAAAGGCACAGGGCGTATGACCCTTCCCGAAGAACTCAGGAGGGAAGTGATAGTGATCGAACCGACGGAATCTGTGGAAGGCTGTGTGAAGATCGGGGAGGAAGCTACCGAAGTGCTGGAAGTTGTGCCTGCATCATTTATGTAAAGCGTTATGTACGGCCAAAGTATGCCCGGCCAAACGGAGAAGGCATCCTCATCGGTACCCTTCCTGACAGAGTGATCGAAAAAGGAATCCCCTCCGAGTCTGTAATAGCCCAGATGACCGTAGATAAATATGTTTACGGAATGCCACTGCACAGGCAGATTGACAAGTACGGCAAGATGGGGGTGCGCATTCCCGCTTCCAGTGCGTCGGACTGGATACTGAGAGGCTGGGATCATCTCAAGCCGCTCTGGGAGCTTCTCCGGCTGATAGTCACCGGCCAAAAATACCTTCAGGTTGACGAAACACCGATAAAAGTTCTGGACAGAGATCACAAAAACGGTATCCATCAAGGTTACATGTGGCTATACCATGCACCGGTGGACAGGCTTGTGCTGTTTGATTACAGAAAAGGCAGGGATCAGTCAGGTCCCAAAGAGATGCTTGCGGATTTTAAGGGGATCATCCAGACGGACGGTTACACCGTCTATGATTCACTCTATGGGAATCATTCCGATATCCATCTGACCTTCTGTATGGCACATGCCAGACGCAAGTTTGTCGATGCTCTAAAGGACAATGAAGAGCAGGCAGGACATGTGCTGGATGAGATGCAAAAGCTATACGTCCTCGAACAGAAGATGAGAGATGAAAACCTGGAGTGGGAACAAAGAACCCTTCAAAGAAAAGAACATGCTGAGCCCATTCTGGAAAATCTCGGTAAATGGCTGGAAGGAAAGCAGTACGATTACAGACCGAAGAGTCCAATGGGGAAAGCTGTCGACTATGCACGTAAAAGATGGGCAGGACTGAGTGCTTACGTACTCCACGGACAGATGGAAATCGACAATAACCTTGTTGAGAATGCTGTAAGACCACTGGCAATCGGGCGTAAGGCATATTTATTTGCAGGATCTCATCAGGCAGCAGAAATGACCGCTGCCATGTACTCTTTCATGGCCAGCTGCAAAAAAAACAAAGTCAATGAATTTGATTGGCTAAAAAATGTCTTTGAAAGAATACAGAGCCATAAACAAAAGGACCTTTATCAACTCCTGCCCTCAAACTGGGAAGAATACCGCCCTAAATAAAAATCTAAGTTAATCAACATGGGTTTGTCGGACGGATACTAAAATCACCCAACGATGCGTTTTTTTAAGGAACGATGCGTGTTTGAAGTAGGTAAGGAAGTAAATCGGATCAGAGCTCGAGCTTTAAGCTAAAAGCCGAAACATCCGAGATCAGAACTGGAACATTAGAGCAAAAATCATTTTTTGATCCGTCCAGATAAAAAAAGCCTAACCTAAAACCTAATCTTCTTACTCATTTCCGTCAAGATTTACTTCCTCGGATTTAATTCCGTTTAAGTCCATTAGGGCAAAAATCGTTTCTTCAATTCCCTTGCAAAGCCTAACCAAGTGCTGGACGTTTACATCTTGCATATATTCAAATTGTTCCAATGTAAAAGAATAAACATCGCCTTCATCAAAAGCATCATCTATATGACTAAACCCGTTTAACATCGCAAAATTGACAATTTGACTGAAAATTATATCTCTTGCCTCAACTAGATTGTTGATTCCCCCGATTATTTGTTCTCTATTTTTATTCATTTTTATTTCCTTTAAAGAAAGCTAATTCTAAAGCTCGGTTTTTAGTGATTTCAAATCCTACTTTTTCTTTCATTAATTCATAAAACCTGTCAAACTCTTTTTCTTCTTTTAGTGAGTTAATGAATTTTAAATACTCAAGGTAAGTTTCAGGTCTTTCTAATCTGTATTTATGAGGTTCTATATCCGTATTTAAGAATCGAAAAACCCGACTATCCCAAATTGCATATATTTCTGGATTTATAAAATGAAGAAGTTTAGAAGTCCCAACAAGCGAATTATTAAAAGTCGATTTTAGGATTAGAAATTCGCTTTCGTTTAATAGTTCCTCTTTTCGTGCCTTGTTAAGAATTGAAATTGGTTCTTCATTGCTTTTAATATTAATAGATTTTAGGATTGTTGGCATCCAGGAATAGGTGAAACTTATTCCGATTATTAAGTTTTCTAATTTTATTTCTTCAAGGTTTTTGAAGTAGTTTAAGAAGTGAGGATAAGAAATTAGATAATTTTCTTTTGTGGAATCAAAACTATTAGCGATTTCAATTATTCGTTCTATAATTTCTTCCTTCGATATTTCGGTCATTTTTAATTGGATGTTTATAAAATTTTAAAACAAAAGTTCTTCAGATTTATTCCACTACTTCTTGTACAAGCAATCAATATTTAAAAGCTTTTTGAAACTATTTCGGGTATAATTTTACCTTTAGTAATTAGGATCAAAAGTCAAATATTTCTTTCGCTTTTTTCCAATTCCTTTTTAGTATTGGTTTGTTTACACTTGTCTCACCATTTGACGGTTCTCCTGAAAAGTGGCAGAATTTTTCAGCATAGTCAGGGTCACTATATTTGCTCCAAGATTTAAATGCGTCATAACTCATTGGTTTTTCAACATCGAATGGAATTTCATTACCAGTTCTAATGCAATAACCTTTAAGTGAATTGGTGGTTTTTGTTTTAGTTAGAAGAGGCTTCGTTTCTGTTTGTTTGGAAAAACATTGTGGTTTTTGTGCATTTAATTCAAAGCGTTGGCTTGTTTCATTTATATAATCAACTTCTCTAAATGCTTCGTTAAATAATTCCGTGTCAGCTGTCTCATTCTTATCAATAAGAACTCCCATTTCTTTATTGTTGGCCATCGAAAATTCATAAAGATTTAATGATGTAATAATCATTTTGTCATCATTCATGTAACATTTTGAATGTAAATCTTCATTGTATTTTAGTATTACAAAGCGCAGGCTTTGTAAGAATTTCATTTCATCAGGATTCAATTCTTGCTTACCAAAAACAACAGTTGTTATTTTATCCTTACTGTTTCTATAAAAAAGAAGTTCTTTAAAGTCTTTCGACAATTTTAAATAAGGTGAAATTAGAATTAATGTTTTGTCAGCATTTTTAATTAAATCCTTTAGTGCTGATACTGCTTTTTCCTTGTCTAGAAATTTTGCCATTTTTTTTAAGCCTCTATATTTGTTTAGTAAATTTTATTCTGTTCTAACTTAATTATTCCATTTAAATTCTCTCGATAATTCTCCCATTTCGGTTGGATAGTCGCAATTGAGTAATTTTCAAGCCTTTAATTTTTCCCAGATTTCTTCGCTTCAAAAAATATCCGCTTTGGCACTCCTTCTAGAAAATCTTTGCTCAAGATATCGAATGATCTAGTTTAAATCCTAACTGTTCATAAAAAATTAGTCATTCTTTGTCCCAAAGATTTTCCTATTTTCAAATATGCATTTGGAGCTCCGTTCCCGGACGGCAAATCATACATCAAAAATCCCAAATCATAAATCAAATGACTCTTGAATTCTACCGCACTCATTGCCTCTCCAAGCCCGGTGTGACCGAGGATACGCCCTTTGATGCCAATACACTTTGCTTTCGGGTGGGAGGGAAGATCTTTTCGCTTTTGGATATTGAGGCCTTCGACTACATCAATCTGAAATGTGATCCTGAGCGCGCAATTGAGCTTCGTGAGCAGTATGATGGCATCACACCCGGATATCATATGAATAAAAAGCTCTGGAATTCGGTCAGCGTCAGTGGAAATGTTCCTGATAAATTGATCCTGGACTTGGCAGATCACTCCTATGAACTCATCTTTGCAAGCCTGCCCAAGAAACTCCAAGCTGAAATCCGTCCATGAGCTATTTCTCCATTCAAAACGTCTCCAAATCCTACGATTTTCAAAAAGCGCTTCATGATTTTTCACTGAACCTGGACAAGGGACAGTTTCTTGCCGTTGTCGGAGAGAGCGGTTCGGGCAAGAGTACACTCCTGCGAATCATGGCGGGACTGGAAGTGCAGGACTCGGGGACGGTGCATCTGGGCAAGGACGAGATCCTGAACCCCAAGAAAAAGCTGGTTTCCGGTTACAATGAAATCAAGCTGATTCATCAGGATTTTCATCTCTATCCGAATATCAATGTGGAGGAAAATATCTCCCGCACGCTCCTGCATTTTGATAAGGAATATGCAAGAAACCGGGTGGAGACGTTGCTGCGGTTGTTGGGATTGAAGGAATTTCGGGACCGGTTGCCGAGACAGCTTTCCGGAGGACAGCAGCAGAAAGTGGCGATCGCCAAAGCACTCAGCGTGGAACCTGAAATCCTGTTGCTGGATGAGCCGTTCAGCAGTTTGGATACGATCCAGAAGCAAAAGCTGATCACCGAACTGAAGGAACTGTTTCGCGAAATGGGCACGACGGTGATTTTTGTGACGCATGATCTCGACGATGCGCTGCGACTCACCGATAATTTGATTATCCTGCAGAAAGGGAAAGTGGTGCAGAAAGGCAATTCTCAGGAACTATGCCAGCATCCCAAAACCCGCTACATCGCGCGGCTTTTTTCGCCTATCAATATGATTCCCGATCGGGAGTTTTCCTACGTGCGACCAGCAGATGTGAAGCTGCGAACTAAAGGTGAATTCCTCGCCCATGTGGTGGATTCAAGGTTCCTGGTGCATTTCAATTCGCTCCAGGTCCGGTTAAAAAGCAGCGGGCAACTCTGGGAAGTCGATGATCCGCTGCGAAAGTATCAGGCAGGAGACCGGGTTTATTTGAGTTTTGAGGAGGGGAGGGTGCTGGTGTTGAAGAATTAGTCGGTTGTCAGGTGTCTGATGTGTGTTGTCGGTTTGCAGTTATCAGTCGCAGTGGTCAGTTTTCAGTCTCAGTCGCAGTTTACTGTCATGTCGAACCTGTCTGCTGAAGGCAGGCGCAGAGAGAAATCCTAATCTTTTGAAAAAGTAAGTTTTCAGTTGGTTGAAGGTTTTCAACTTTGTAAAGTTGAAAGAGCTTGGTTTATGGCGTGTTTCTTTGTGGCCCTTTGTTTACTTTGTGGTTAAAAAAGAAAACGTTCAGCCCATTTATACACAGAATCTTTGCGTGAGAATAATATCGTTGCAATAAATCTCAATGCGTTCTTAGAAATCTGAAGTCAGAAATTGAGCCTTTAGTCTTTTGTTCCCACAGATTTTCTCAGAAAAAGGCACAGATTAGCACAGAATTTTACGGGGTCGAGTTTTTGAGTTCTTTGTGTTTTCTCAGGTGAAAAGGTTTCCATTTACCGCGGAGCCGCAAAGTTTGCAAAGGAGAAAGGAGTGAGATTTCTTAGAGATAGCCAGGTGTTAATTTTGAAATGATCTAAAATGCACATGTAAAGCTCTTTCCTCTCATACAAATCTCTGTGCCTTTGCGCCTCTGCGGGAGCTTAAACTCGTTGCAATAAATCTCAATGCGTTCTTAGAAATCTGAAGTCAGAAAATGAGCCTTTAGT
>JAKFCO010000101.1:0-64170 GCA_036676605.1 Algoriphagus sp. | reverse complement strand
AGGCTGGATTGGTATTTGAACCGCAACATTGGAAATACAGCAGCGCTGTTGATTACTCCGGAGGAAAGGGAGTTTTGGAAATTGATTACTTGTAAGTAGAAACTTGAAGCACGCGCGACACGCGCGCGCTAGCTATCAATAAAGCAACACCCTAGCTGAAACTATGAATCAAAAAAACACAAGAAGAGAATTCTTCAAAAAAGCATCGCTGGTAAGTTTGGCAACTTTGCCGCTTTCTTCTCTTGCCCAAACAAATTCAGTGGATCAAAGCACCAAACTGAAAGTCGTTTGCGTGGGAGGCCATCCGGATGATCCGGAAAGCGGTTGCGGAGGCACATTGGCTAAGTTCAGTGCGGCAGGCCATGAAGTGAAAGTCTTGTACCTGACGCGGGGCGAAGGTGGAATTGATGGTAAATCAGCAGATGAGTCGGCAGGCATCCGAACCAAAGAGGCGGAAGCTGCTTGTACGATTTTAAATGTCCGGCATTCATTTCTCGGTCAGGTTGATGGTAACACGATGGTCAATAATGAGTGGATAGCCAAAATGACGGAGTTTATGGAAAATGAAAAACCCGATTTGGTTTTCACCCAGTGGCCAATTGATTCCCATAGAGATCATCAGGCTGCGAGTATGCTGACGATGCAGGCAGCACTGAGGACGAAGAAAAAATTCCAGATTTACTTTTATGAAGTTTGCGCCGGTGAACAAACAATGACCTTTCATCCCACGGATTTTGTGGATATTTCGAATGAACAGGAAACCAAGCGAAAGGCTTTATTCTGTCATGTAAGTCAGGATCCGGAAGGAATCTATGCTTGCGGACATGCCGCCAT
Organism: Algoriphagus sp.; assembly: GCA_036676605.1. Classification (GTDB taxonomy): domain Bacteria; phylum Bacteroidota; class Bacteroidia; order Cytophagales; family Cyclobacteriaceae; genus Algoriphagus. The sequence goes on along the minus strand of JAKFCO010000101.1, from coordinate 63,336 downwards.
GGAGATATTCCGGGGCATGGAATCCGGAGTGCCCGCAGCCGAAGCTTTCGTAAAACTCAATGGAAAAAACTCTCCTTCCTCTATCTTGTAATTGAACTTTGTTTAAAAACCCTATATGATTATCCGCAATCCTGCCAGTAATTTATTTATACAAGTCAAAATACTGGAAAACGCAGGATTCTGATTTCTTCGCCTGCCCACCGTGGTGGGGTCTTCCGTCATCGGTCCTGCCTACAGGCAGGCTTCCAGCCATTTACCCAAAGAAAATTATCCTCTGGTAAGAAAGTGTACATACATAAAACCCAAAACACCCAATGAAAAAAGTCATCCTCGTATCGCTCCTTTTGATTTTCTCAATCACAGCTTTTTCCCAAAGCCAATTACAGCAAGGCATAAAAAATAAAGTCACCCTCTTCAATGGTAAAAACCTGGATGGCTGGTACAAATTTGTGCAAAACCGGGGACGAGATATTGATCCGAAGAATGTGTTTACTGTTCAGGATGGCATGATCCGGATTTCAGGAGAGGAGTGGGGAGGAATCACTTCGAATGAGGAATTTGAGAATTACCGACTTATTGTCGAGTTCAAATGGGGAGGAAAAACCTTTGCTCCCAGATTGGAAAATGCCCGCGATTCAGGAATCCTCCTGCATTCGATCGGAGAGGATGGGGCATCAGACGGAATTTGGATGCATTCCATCGAATGCCAGCTGATAGAAGGCGGAACAGGCGATTTTATTGTGGTGGGAGATGGAAGCAAAAACTTCAGCATTACAAGTCCGGTGGCATCGGAAAAGCAGGGCAGTTCTTATATTTTTCAACCCGGCGGAGAACTCGCAACTATCAATGGAGGCAGGATCAATTGGTATGGTCGTGATCCGGGCTGGAAAGATGTGATCGACTTCCGGGGTTCCCAGGACGTGGAGAAACCGGTAGGTGAGTGGAATAAAGTGGAATGTGTGGTCGAGGGTGATGAAATCACGATTTACCTGAACGGAAAACTGGTGAATCATGCTACCCATGTGAAACCAAGCAAAGGCCGTATCCAAATTCAATCTGAAGGGGCAGAGATATTTTTCAGAAAAGTGGAACTGAGGCCTTTGGCAAAGAAATAAGAACCAAAACGAAAGCACTAAAAAAGCCCGAACTGAAAGTCCGGGCTTTTTTATGGTTTATTCTTCTCCTTTTAATATTTCGTAAATCTCGTCTTTGATTCTTAACCGCTCAATACGAAGTTGATTCAGAACTTCGTCAGATGTAGGATCTACTTCGGACTCGATATTATAGATCTCGTGGTCCAGTTCATCGTACTCATCGTAAAGCTCTTTAAAATCTTCATCCTCGACTTTGAGCTCATGGATTTTCTCTGCAAACTCAGGGAATTCTTCGGTTAATGGGTGTTTTTTGATCATGGTTTTTTAGACTTTGATGTTGGACAATATTACCAAACATTTTTCCAGATGTGAATGATATTTGTCACCTAAGATGAATGTTTTTGATCTTTTTGGGGAAAAATTACAAATCGATTTCCTTATAAATTGAAACAAAAAAGCCCGGGAAAATCGTCCGGGCTTTGGGTATATTTTACTTCCTTTTCGGAAATCAAGAGATATTCAATTTGTAATTCCAATTAAAACTCCATTTTCAACTTTTCCAACCAAATCATACAAATCCAACGTGAGGCAAAAATCGATATCTGATTCGATTCCGTGATTTTGGAGGCGCTTGGCATGAGAAGCCTGAGAAAGGAATCTTTTCAGGTTATATCCTTCATTTTCAAAAACAGATTTCATCGCCATAGCTCCGTCTTCATCTGCCACATGGGTGGATTCCAAAGACTTAGTCAAAGCACCCGCATAGAGAGAATCCTCAAGATTAAAGAACCCTTTCCAGCCAGCGCAGTGAATAAGAACATCTTTCTCCAGAGACTGAATATATCGGGCGGTTGCTGCCAGATTAGGGAATGCCCCAATCAGGATTTCAAATGCTCCAGCTGACTTATGAATCGCCTGGGTCCCATTCGTTGTTGTCATGGCAAGTTTCCTTCCGGCAAAATCACCTGCCAGGTAAGCTACCGGAGAATTGCCCATTTCGAAGCCGGGAGCAGTCAGGCCTTCTCTTTCTCCGGCAATCAAATATCCCTGATCAGACATTGCCCGGCATTCTTCCAGTTCTGCGAAAGTTTTTATCTCCGTGATTCCATGCGCCAAAGCGGCAACCATCGTAGAAGTGGCGCGAAAAATATCTACCACCACTACGATTTTCCCTTTGAGCTCATGCAGGTGAATTAACTCAGGACTAAAGCAGACCTCAACTTTTCTCATTATGCCTTCAGCAAAGGGAGTTTCTCGATTTTGGCTTTCAGGTTTTTGTTTCTCACCTGAATGAAAATTTCTCTGCCCGGCTTGCTGTATTCTGTTTTCACATAGCCCATTCCGATTCCCAAACCCATACTTGGAGATTGAGTTCCGGAAGTCACTTCACCGATGATTTCTCCGCCTTCGTTGACAATTGGATAATGTCCTCTTGGGATTCCGCGCTCTTGCATTACAAATCCCACAAGCTTGCGGGTTACGCCTTCTTCTTTTTGCTTTTTAAGCGCTTCGGAGTTGGTGAAGTTTTTGGTGAATTTGGTGATCCAGCCTAAACCAGCTTCAATTGGGGAAGTGGTATCGGTGATGTCATTTCCATATAAGCAATACCCCATTTCTAGTCTCAAAGTATCTCTGGCACCCAGACCGATTGGCTTTATGTCAAATGGTTTTCCTGCTTCGAAAATCGCATTCCAGACATGCTCTGCATCTTCATTTTTCACATAAATCTCAAATCCTCCAGCACCGGTATAGCCCGTTCCGGAGATGATCACGTCTTTCACACCGGCAAACTCACCGACAATGAAATGGTAAAACTTGATTTCAGATAGATTTACAGGAGTCAGAGACTGAACTGCCTCGACGGCTTTTGGACCTTGCACCGCAAAAAGTGAATATTCGTCAGAGATATTCGTCAGCTTAGCGCCCATTGTGTTGTGGGAATTTACCCAGTTCCAATCCTTCTCGATATTGGAAGCGTTCACGACGAGCATGTACTTTTCGTCAGCAAACTTATAGACAATCAGATCGTCTACGATTCCACCTGTTTCGTTGGGAAAACAAGAATATTGACACTGTCCATTCACAAGTGTGGAAGCGTCATTAGAAGTTACTTTTTGAATCAGATTCAGTGCCTCGGGTCCTTCGACCATAAACTCTCCCATGTGGGAAACATCAAAAACCCCAACTCCATTGCGCACGCAGAGGTGTTCTTCCATATCCGAACTGTATCGCACCGGCATATTGAAACCGGCGAAAGGCACCATCTTGCCGCCAAGGGCTGTGTGCAGGTCATTGAGTTGAACTTTTTTGATTTGATCTTCCATATTTGGGTAAAATTTATCGTGGGCAAAGGTAAGGATTGAGTGGAATTTTGCTTTACCTCTTTTGGAGAAAAACCAATATGATTATCCGCTACATTTCCAGAAGTGCTAAAATAGAGCCTTGAAAGCGGAAAATCGTCCACAGACGACGGTCAACAGTCCACAGCTCCCGCAATTGAACTTCCAAACTTGGTTACTTGGTTGGTGACAAAAAAGTAGATTATCATTAAAACCAAAGCCCTACTTCGAAAGCCCAATAATTCCGGCTGATTTGTTTTAAGGAGTAAAGTTTGGGTACCAATGATTAGTTTGGAGACCTAAAATGGAGTCTTTGAACTTTCGTCAGGCAGAAAAAAAAAAAAGCAACCTGTTGAGATTGCCTTTTGAAGAGTTCGTTAAATGGTACTTATACCGAAAAGCTTTCCCCGCAACCGCAGGTTCTGCTTGCATTCGGATTAATGAATTGGAAGCCTTTGCCGTTTAATCCATCTGAAAATTCAAGAACTGTTCCTGCCAGATACAGCAAACTTTTGCGATCCACCAGGATTTTTACTCCCTTATCTTCAAACACATGGTCTGTTTCCGCCATGGTTGCGTCAAATCCAAGATCATACATCAATCCTGAACAGCCACCACCTTTTACGGAAACACGAATATTTTCATTTTCAGTACGACCTTCTTCTTTCTTTAGCTCAAGAATTCTCTCTTTGGCCTTGTCGGAAACGATTATCATATCTTTATACCTTTATATTAGAGTGTGTGCAGATAAGCTTTTAACAAGCTGATCCGAAAAATGATTCAGCTGTAAAGATAGAAATTAAAAGATGAGCAAAATCATTAAATCATGAGGAAAATAGAACACATTGGGATTGCTGTGGCTAACCTTGAAAAATCGAATGAATTGTTTGCCAGACTCTTAGGGAAACCTCATTTCAAAACCGAACTAGTGGAAGGGGAAGGAGTAGAGACCTCTTTTTTCCAGGTTGGGGAAACCAAAGTTGAATTGCTGCAAGCCGCAAGACCAGACAGTCCCATTGCAAAATTCATTGACCGAAAGTCAGAAGGAATTCATCATATCGCGTTTGACGTGGAGGATATTTTAGCCGAAGTGGAGCGATTGAAAGAAGAAGGCTTCGAAATCCTCAATGAAACACCTAAACTGGGAGCAGACAATAAATTAGTCGTATTTTTGCATCCCCGAAGTACAAATGGTGTTTTGGTGGAGCTTTGTCAGGAAAGAGGATTGAAAAATTGAAAGATTTGAAAATTTTGGATTGAAAGGTGGGAAAGTTGCAAAGTTTAAGAAAACAGAAATCGGTGAATTGGCTGCATTTGCCTAAATCATTGGGTAAAATTTGGTTTTTAGTTTTCAAACATTGATTTTTAATGGTATTACTATTCAAGGATATTCAATGAAATATTTAACCTTTTTCACTGGTCTTGTTTTGTTTAGTCTCTGGTCGCATTTTGCCTTAGCTCAAGAAAAAAAGCCCGATAGATTTGGTATTCAAGTTTCTTATGGAAACCCATTTTACATCCCAAGTTATGCGGATGGAGCGCCAGCCTATGATGGAAGGTTCTTTTTTGATATTGGCTTTCTCTATTTAAAGCCCTTCTCTGATAAATGGGAATTTGAAACAGGACTAGTGTATTCCAGCAATAAGTTTAAAGTTACCCCGAATAATCCTCCCGGATTTCCTGATGATCCTTACAATTTAGAAATCAATAATTGGGTGGTCTCCGCCAATTTCCGACGATGGCTCCCAAACCGATTCTTCCTACAGGCTGGTCCTAATCTATCACAGGCCAGTCGTAATTCCTTTGGTTCTTTTCGTCTTGGATTTTCTTTGGGATTTGGCAAGGAGTTCAGATTGGGAGAAAAATACGCCTTATTGATTGCCCCCACTTTCAATGCCAATCCGTTTTTTCCCACTAATTGGGAAGGAATGACGCAATTGGGAATTAGAAGTATCTTTGCATTTCCAACCAAGAAATGAAAAACATGTCAGAGGAAAGAACTGAGATCAGTGAATTGGGCGAGTTTGGTCTGATTGATCACCTGAATGAAAAAGTAATTATTAAAAACAGCTCAACCATCAAAGGCATCGGAGATGATGCGGCGGTGATTGAAGCTGGAGACCATGTAAAAGTGGTGACGACTGACCTTTTGCTGGAGGGAGTTCATTTCGATCTTTCCTATGCTCCTTTAACTCATGTCGGTTTCAAAGCAGTTGCGGTCAACGTCTCAGACATAGCGGCCATGAATGCGATCCCAAAGCAGATCACGGTGAGCATTGCACTTTCTAATCGATTTTCAGTGGAGGCGGTGGATGCGATTTATGAAGGAATCAATGCTGCATGTGAGCATTACGGAGTGGACTTGGTAGGAGGAGACACGACCGCTTCACGAACCGGCTTGGTGATTTCGATTACCGCCATTGGCGAAGCACAAAAAGAGCAAATCAGCTATAGATCCGGTGCCAAAGTGAATGATATCCTTTGCGTGACCGGAGACTTAGGTTCAGCATTGATCGGACTGCAAGTCCTCGAAAGAGAGAAGCAAGTCTATCTTGCAAATCCGGATATGAGGCCTGATTTGGAAAAATATACGGTAGTAACCGGTCGGCAACTCAGACCCGATGCGCGGATGGATATCATCCATGAATTGCGGGAAATGGAAGTAGTGCCGACTAGTATGATCGACGTTTCGGACGGACTTGCTTCGGAGATTTTTCACATTTGCAAAGCTTCAAAAGTAGGAGCGACAATCTATGAAGATAAGCTTCCGATTGACAAACAAACTTTTGATACTGCAGTCGAATTGAACCTGGATCCGATCACTTGTGTGCTCAATGGAGGAGAAGATTATGAGTTGCTGTTCACGATTGATCAGAAGGATTTTGCGAAGCTGGAAAAGCATCCGGACATTCATTTTATCGGCCATATCACCAAGCCTGAAGAAGGTAAATACCTGGTGACCAAAAGCGGAACAGCTGTACAATTGAAGGCTCAGGGCTGGAAGCATTTTTGATTTTCATCTTGAAAAAGATCGATTATGAATATCAACAATGAGTCTACCAAAAAGATGATATAAGTCTGATTATCAATAAACAAAAAAGCTTTACCTGAATGATGGGTAAAGCTTTTTTTTATGCGTTAAAACCTTCTTAATCGTTCGGGTAAGGGATGAATACAAATCGGGTAAATGCCCCGTCCATCACAAATAAACAACAAAATTCATCAGGGTCTTTGTAGGCATTTTTGAAGTCTTCCACTGCCTCTTCACCTATTAGAGTTCGCTGTACAAACTCATCCAGATAGGTAACGAAGTAGTTCCAATCCAAATCTTTTTCAGCTTTTCCGATGAAGATTTTTCCGATGGGTTGCATCTCTTTGGAGATGGGGAAAATCGGATAATCAGAGAATTTGCGGGATCTGATCTGGTACGAAGCTTCCTTCAGCACATCAGATATTTTTACAAAATCACTGGTAATTGTGCCCAAATATTTCCCACTCAGTTCCGGATCGTTGAAATCGGATATCATGATTTGAGTGTTAAGAGTACGATGTTTTCTACGTGATAAGTCTGCGGGAACATATCGACCGGCTGCACTTTTTCAACCGAATATTTCTCTGACAAAATAGCCACATCCCGAGCCTGAGTTGCCGGGTTGCAGGATACGTACACGATCTTGGGAGCCGCTAATCTGAGCAGCATGTTCACTACATCTTCGTGCATTCCGGCGCGTGGAGGATCGGTGATGATCACATCCGGAGCAGCGTGATTTGCGATGAATTCTTCATTCAGCATGTCCTTCATGTCACCTGCGTAGAAGAGCGTATTGTCCAAACCGTTGATTTGGGAATTCAGTTTTGCATCCTCAATCGCAGCTTCCACATACTCGATTCCGATAACCTGTTTCGCTTGTTTTGCGACAAAATTTGCAATAGTTCCGGTTCCGGTGTAAAGATCATATACCACCTCATCACCTTTCAGGCCAGCAAAATCACGGGTGACTTTATAAAGTTCGTATGCTTGCTCAGAGTTGGTTTGGTAAAAGGATTTAGGTCCGATTCGGAACTTCAATCCTTCCATTTCTTCCTCTATATATGGCAAACCTGCGAAAGTCACGAGTTCAAGATCGTTGAAAGTCTCGTTTCCTTTGGTATTGATTACGAATAGCAGCGAAGTGATTTCAGGGAATTTACCCTTCAAAAACTCCATTACCAGATCAATTGACTCAGGGTCATTTTCTCCAAACTGGACAATCAACATCGTCTGTCCAGTACTTGTGGTTCGGATAATCAGATTGCGAAGTAAGCCGGATTGATTTCGGATATCGTAAAAACTCAGGTTGTTTTCCCGTGCAAAGGCTCTCAGGTCATTTCTGACATCATTCGAAATTCCACCCTGCAAATAGCATTTATCGATATCGATGATCTTGTCAAACATCTTTGGGATGTGAAATCCCAGTGCATTTCGTTCAAATTCAGCACCAGATTTGATTTCCTCCAGCGTCAGCCATCGCTTATTACTGAAAGTATAATCCATTTTGTTGCGATAATATTGAGTCTTTTCAGATCCAAGAGTTGGCCGTACTTCCGGAATCGACACTTTGGCAATGCGCTCGAACTGATCAACTACCTGCTGTCGCTTGTAATCTTTTTGCAGGGCGTAATTGATATGTTGCCATTTGCAACCGCCACATGTACCGAAATGACTGCAGAAAGGCTCAATCCGATCTTTGGAATACTCGTGAAATTTGATGGTTTCACCTTCCATATAAGAGCTTTTACCTCTTGTCACCCGTACATCTACGACATCTCCGGGAGCAACATTTGCTACAAATACCACCTTTCCCTCGTGATGACCCACACATTTGCCTTCGGCAGCAATGCGCTCAATCAGGAGGTTTTCGATGACTTTATTTTTCATTTTTCGCGACATGGCTGCAAAATTAGGAAAAAAAGGGCACTTAGCCTTTGGTCTTATCTACTCTAAAGACTTCCGGACTTTCCAATTGGCCTTCTTATGGCGTAAATATTTTTCCAGAATGAAATTCTGTTTTAAAATCCGAACCATCTTATTTAAAATCTCCTTTAAACCTTTACTACTTTAGTCACTGGTAAAGGATAAAAACTGTCAATTCCATATCTTTGGAAACGAAATAGACCCATGAGATTAAAAGATAAAGTCGTAATTATCACCGGTGCTACATCTGGCATTGGAGAAGCCTGCGCCTCGGTTTTTGGAGCAGAAGGTGCCAAAATTGTTATTACCGGACGAAGCCCGGAAAAACTTGAATTGACCACAAAGAAGCTTCAGGATGCGGGAATTGAGGTTTTTCCGATACTTGCGGATGCCGGTACTGAATCCGACAACAAAAGAATGGCAGAGGATGTCATCAGAGAGTTTGGTCAAATAGATATCCTGATCAACAATGCAGGAATATCCATGCGGGCACTTTTTCAGGATATTGATCTGCAAGTATTTAAAAAAGTCTTTGACACTAATTTTTGGGGAACTGTCTATGCCACCAAATATTGCCTGCCGGCTATTTTGGAAAGCAAAGGTTCGATCATCGGAATTTCCTCAATTAACGGCTATCGGGGAACTCCAGCCAGAACAGCTTATACCGCGAGTAAATTTGCAATGAATGGCTTTTTTGAATCGCTTCGCACTGAAGTGATGAAAAAGGGTGTCCATGTGCTGGTTGCATGCCCTGGTTTTACAAGTTCCAACATCCGAAATAATGCTTTGAAAGCAGATGGATCTGTTCAGGGAGAATCACCAAGAGATGAGAATCAAATGATGAGCCCAAGTGAAGTGGCAGAATCAATTCTCACTGCAACGCTGAAACGAAAAAGGGATCTGGTTTTAACTCTCCAGGGCAAACTGGTTGTCTTTTTAAACAAGTGGCTGCCCTCCTTGATGGATGGGGTGGTTTACCGTCAAATGGCCAAAGAAAAGGACTCACCTTTCAAGTAAATGCCTGAATCTATTTTTCAGACTTACCTCAATCGACTAACCGATCTTTCTTCCAAAAACAGGTCATTGTATTTGCCCCGAACGGAAAGTCTGGGTATGATCGATTTGAGGGAGTTTGATTTTTTAACCGGGGAACCGGCTTTTGAGATTCTGCGAAAACTCATTTCAGGTAAAAAGCGAATTCACCTGATTCCTGAGTCTGATCCAAGAAGGGCAGATATCAACTCGCTTTCCAAAAACCTATCCCGAACCGCCTTCCGCGACCAATTGACACAAGAAGAAACGGGTGATCAATCTCTGTTTCTTGCCTGGCCTTTTGTGGAGGGGAAGCTGATCAACGGGCAAATTTTAAGAGCTCCGTTATTAATGTTGCCAATCAGTCTTTCGAAAGAAAAAGGCGCTTGGAACCTGATTCCTACAGATTCCTGGACCTGGAATCCTGCTTTTTTACTTGCTTACCGGCATGCTTATGGAAATGACTTGGATCTCGAAAAACTGGATGAAGGTTTGCAAAACCTTTCCGAAGATCCGACCGAATTCCGAACCCAACTCACCAAAATCTTAAAGGAGAATTTTTCGATTCAACTGAGTTCAACTCTCTTCGAAGATCAGGTTCCGGCATTCCCCAATTCCCAAATCAGTTTGGATTTTGACCGTTTTCAGGATGGTAAAATCAGCCTGAAAATGTATGCTTTGATTGGCCAATTCGCCCAAAAGGGAAGTTTCCTGTTTCGGGAATACGAGGAGTTGATAGAAAAAATGGGTGATTTATCACTGGAGGAGTTATTCCAGCAGTATTTTGCTTTCGGTGAAAAATTGCCTCTCCCGAGAGAAGATCAGCTTTTTCCTGTTTTTCCGCTCGATGCCTCACAAGAGAATGTTCTTGTTCAGGTTCGTCAAGGGAAAAGCCTTGTCGTCGAAGGACCTCCGGGTACAGGTAAGTCACAGTTGATCGCAAATCTGGTTTCTGATTATGTTGCGCGCGGAAAAAAAGTGTTGGTGGTTTCTCAAAAGCGAGCGGCTTTGGATGTGGTTTTTGAGCGGATGGAAAAAGCCGGGTTCGGGGATTTTCTGGGTTTGGTGCATGATTTTCGTGCAGATCACAAGTTGCTTTTTGAAAAGATCCGCAAGCAAATTGAATCAATTGAGCGGTATCAGGAGCAAAACAGGGGAATTGATTCGATCCAATTGGAGCGGGAGATTTCTCAGCTTTCCAAAACGATTTCCCGGTTATCAGTGAATTTTGAGCTTTTCCGCAAGGAACTCTACAATGAAAAACCTGCCGGGATACCCGTGAAGGCGATGTATCTGAAAGCTGATTTGGGGAAGGCGAGTTTAGATGCTTCGTCCGAACTTCTGAAATTTGATTACGATCAAGCGCTGGAGTTTGAGAAGGAGTACATGGTTTACCAATCCTATCAAGGGAAATTCAGAAATAGCTTTTGGGATAAACGAATCTCGTTTGCGCAGGTCGAGCCTGGAAGTTTTGCAAGAATTCTTCAAAGCCTTTGGGAGATTGAAGCATTCAAAAATTCAATTTCGGATGAATTTGAATTCAAAAACCTGTTGGAAATCTTGCGGTCAATACTGGATTCAAAAGCTATTTCTCCCAAAATTACCGGTCTTCATAATTCATTCAATCTGCTTTCAGATAAGAATTTGGGTATTTCTCTGGCTTTTCAGCCAAAAGAAATCAAGAAACTGAATTTAATTCAAAAATGGATTGAAAAGGCAATTCAAGAGTTTCAGAACTTGGATCTAAAGCTTTCTGATCATCCTGAAGAACTTGGCAAACTTGGATCAGAACTCCAAATTCTGCTTCCAAAGTCTAAGTCCTTTTTTGGAAAAATCCAGGCAAACTGGAGCAGAAGTAAGTTCCCCATGACTTTCGAAGCGATGGTAAATAATGGGTTGAAGTTCAATTTTCAATCCCTGACTCAAATCAATGAAGAGGTTAAAGCCCTGATTTTACTTCATCACGAATTCCAAAACTTGCCATCAAGTCCGGCTTTTTCACCCGAATCTTTTTCACCTGAAAATCTTAAGATCCAACTCGAAAAGATCAATCCGATTCTGAACTGGGCGCGAAACTGGGAGGAAAGTCAGGAGATTCATGGATTGTTGAAATGGGCCGGTTTGGACCCAACTGCCTTTCAATCCTGGCTCAAAGAAATTTCCAAACTTTTCAAGGATTTTGAAACTGCCTCCCTTGGATGGAAGGCTTGGTTGATTTCTGATCAAATTCACAAGATTGTTGAGAAGGGGTTGAAAGACCTTGATTTTGGAAATGAATTAAGCCTGAATCAGACTTTCTCCGAACTCACGGCTTTTGACACTTTTAAGGAAAACTGGGGAAAAGGGAAAAGCGAATTAGCAAAAAAGCTGGAATCTGATTTTGATAGTCTTAGCACTGACGATCAACTTTCGGCTTTCCGAAATGGCTGGTATTTGGCCTGGATTGCTCTGATTGAGCGAACTCATCCCGTCCTTGCGGAAGCAGGAGGATTGAAGTTGAAGAACGAATTGACCGAACTGAAAACTGCAATTCTCGACAAACGGAAGATTTCAAGATTCATGACTTTGCTGAGATTGCGCGAGCAAGTCAGTTCAAATCTGGAACTGAACCGGCTTGGAAATAGACTTACCTACCGTGAACTTTTGCATCAGGTGAGCAAAAAGCGACAGCGCTGGTCTGTTCGTAAACTGGTAGAAGAAATGGGGTCTGAGGTTTTTCGATTGCTTCCTTGCTGGCTGGCTTCTCCCGAAACCGTTTCAGCTTTATTTCCGATTGCCCAAAGTTTTGATTTGATCGTTTTTGACGAGGCTTCTCAGTGTCATGTGGAGCGTGGCTTGCCCGCAATGCTTCGCGGAAAGCAAGTTGTGATTGCCGGTGATTCCAAGCAGTTGCGGCCTTCGGATTTTTATCAGGTGAAGTGGGAATCGGAAGAAGAAGGAAAGGAGTATGAAGCAGAATCACTTCTGGAATTGGCGGGTCATTTCTTCGAAAAACATCAGTTGAAAGGCCATTACCGGTCTGCGGACCCGGGATTGATTCATTTTTCGAACTCCAATTTCTACGATAACCAACTTGAAACTTTACCGGATTATGAGACTGCCAAAGCAGGGAAACCTGCTTTCACTTGGGAAAAAGTAGAGGGAATCTGGGAAAATCAGGTGAATAAAACGGAAGGAGATGCGGTAGTTGATAAAGTGAAAATTATTCTCAAAGATTCACCCAATGGTTCTATAGGAATCGTGACGGGTAATTATTTTCAGATGGAACTCATCCGGGAGAAACTCTGGAAAGAAGGAATTCAGCAGGAATTTATTAAAGTTCGCAACATCGAAAATGTCCAGGGTGATGAGTTTGATGAGGTGATTCTTTCGCTGGGCTATGCTCCAAATCGGGAAGGAAAGCTGGTGACCAATTTTGGGTTGCTTGGAAAATCAGGTGCCGAAAACCGACTCAACGTTGCGATTACCCGTTCCCGAAAAAGAATGCATGTGATCAGCAGCATCGAACCTGAAGATTTTCGTCCGGGTCAACTTCAAAACATCGGTTTGGGTTTGCTCCGGGAGTTTTTAAGCTTTGTGAAAGTTCAGAGTAAAAATTCTTCAATTCCGGCACCGGAGGCAAAAGTGAAAGGATACGAACTTGATTGGAGTTTGAAAAAACAACTTTTGAAGTCAGATTCTGTCTTCTCCAAAGAAATCCCTTCTTCTGTGATGGACCTGGTTCGCATCGATTCCGAAGGAAACAAAGTTGCCATACTCACAGATGATCAGCGCTTTTTTAACAGCCCGACTGCTAAAGCTGCTGTCGCTTTTCATCCGGTTTTGCTCGAAGAGAAAGGCTGGAAATATGAGTTTATATGGAGCAGGGAGTGGCTTTTTAGAAGTGAGAAGTCAGAAAGGTGAAATCAGAAATTTCAAGATCTATCCTCTTTCGTAATTCAGATTTATCTATTTTGATTTAATATTGGTATTTTCAGAATGATATTTCATTCGTTAACTTATAATTATCGAATTAATGAATGATTAATCATTCAATTTAAATTTAGTAAAATGTATGAAATATCATTCGTTAATGATTAAATTTGTGTGTAACGAATGATATTTCATACATGGATTATCGAAATTTAAATGATTTGGCGATTCTTCGAAAAATTGGAGAGTTCATTAAGCATCACCGTGTCAATCTGCTAAAGTCACAGGATCAATTGGCAAAGGATGCCGGAATAAGTCGCTCTACTCTGAGTTTATTGGAGAGGGGAGAAAAGGTCAATCTGATTACCCTGATCCAGGTGCTTCGTGTCCTGGACCAATTACAGGTTTTGGAAGCTTTAGAAGTGAAGCAGGAAATCAGTCCGCTGGAATACATCAAGCTTCAGAAAAAGCAGCCTCAGCGTATCCGAAATATCGACATGGCGGCTGAAGAGCCTCCGACTACATGGTAATTGCAGCTGAAATATGGCTTTGGGATAAGCTGGCTGGTGCGATCCTTTGGGACGAAAATCGGCAGTTTGCGAGTTTTGAGTTTGAACCGGGCTTTCTGAGAACTGGTTGGGATATCGCGCCGATGACAATGCCTTTATCCCAAGGGAGGAAGATTCATTCGTTTCCCGAACTCCGAAAAGCGCGGGGTGAGGCTTTCGATACTTTCAAAGGTTTGCCAGGACTTTTGGCAGATATGCTGCCTGATAAATACGGAAACAAACTGATCAACGCCTGGCTGGTTCAAAATGGTCGTCCTTCGGATAGTCTGAACCCTGTCGAACTCCTTTGTTTCATTGGAAAAAGAGGAGTGGGGGCTTTGGAAATTAAGCCGCCATTGCGGGATGAGGCTGCAAAATCAAGTTCGCTGGAGATCGAAAGTCTGGTAGGAATCGCAAACAAGATTTTGAATTCCAGAGAGGATTTTCAAACTGATCTTTCCAAAGAGGAAGAATCTGCTCTGGCAGATATCCTGAAAATCGGAACTTCAGCAGGTGGTGCACGAGCAAAGGCTGTGATTGCATACAATCCCAAAACCGGAGAAGTGAAAAGTGGTCAGGTAAAAGCTCCTGCTGGTTTTTCGTATTGGCTGATCAAATTCGACGGGGTCATGGATACTCAGCTTGGAGTATCGTCAGGTTATGGGAGAGTGGAAATGGCCTATTATTTAATGGCTGAGGCTGCCGAAATTCAGATGAGTGAATGTCGCTTGCTGGAAGAAAAGGGTCGGTCACATTTCATGACCAAACGATTTGACCGAACCGAAACCGGAGAAAAAGTTCATATGCAGAGTTTGTTCGGGCTTCGACACTTTGATTTCAATCAAGTAGGCGCATTTGGCTACGAGCAGGTTTTTGAAACAATGCGAATGCTCCGATTATCTTATCCGGAGGCAGAGCAAATGTTCCTGAGAATGGTATTTAATGTTTTGGCCAGGAACTGTGACGATCATACCAAGAATTTTGCTTTCCTGATGGATCAAACCGGAAAATGGAGTCAATCACCGGCTTTCGATATCTGCCATGCATTTAGACCCGGAAGTTTGTGGGTGAGTTCGCAGTCGCTTACAGTGAATGGTAAAAGAGAAGGGATTACCGAGGCGGATTTCCTTGAAGTCGCCAGACAGATGAATATCAAAAAGCCAAAAGATAAGATCGAGCAAGTCAAGGCAGCTGTAAAACGTTGGAATGAATTTGCTGAAGCGGTTAAAGTGGAGTCAAAGCTCAGAGATTCAATCCGGGAAACCTTGCTGGTTTAGTTACATTACCGGCGAGTGGAAAAGTTATGTGTTAGTTTACTTCCAATCAAAGAGAAGAAAGCCATCTAGCCAACTGTACATCATGGACGAGATATGCCCCTTCATCCTGAATGACCAATTCTTGTTTTTCGAGGGCCTTAATTGCAGTTCGGATAGAGCTTGCTGCACCCAAATCATACTTGCCGATGAATTCTTTCGAAAATGGATTTATTAGAGGTTCTTCTTTAGCGATTGCCTTGAAAACCGTCCATTGTGTTCGGGTCAGGATTTTTTGAAAATTAGCAAATAATCCCTTCTGCTGATCCAATATCTGATCAAAAACAAATAGAATATCATCATCATCAATCACTTTGAACTCAGAAAAAAGTTTGTTGCATACCAACTGAATCGTATAGGTCTGTCCCCGGCTCCAGGTATATATTTTTTGTACAGATTCCGAACTAATTTCTTTTTTTGATTTTGAAAAATGAGTTTGAATAAAATTTGTATAGGATTCCAAATCGATGGGATTTAAAGATTCCAATTGAGCACTCTGATAAAATGGACGCTTGGTTTCGGAAAACATAGCCTCCATCATGGATCTGTGACTACCACTGAAAATAAATCTTACCTCAGGAATCTGTTGCACCCATGTCCGAAAGACAGCCTCTGCCTGCTGATGTTCATATTCACCGATCTGCTGAAATTCATCGATAGCCAGTACAATTCGCTTTTTTCGCGATTTCAAAAAGTCGCCCAAAGAGCGTAGGGATTCGGATGCTTTTTCCATCTGACGGATGTTTACGGAAATTTCCGGTAAACCTGTAAACGCATTAAAACTCAGGGTTGCCCCAATGGATGCCAGGAGTTTTTGTAGCGTAACGCCTATTCCTGATGAGGTTTTACCATATTTTTCATAAATGGCAGAAGTAATCGCCTGTATTGCTTCTCCAAGGTTTTGAGTGGCCAGTAAATCAATATAAATGGTTTCAAATTCCTTGGTTTCTTCCAACTCCTCAAAAAGACGATGAATCAGGGCAGATTTCCCCAATCTTCGCCAAGCATATAGGACTACGTTTCTGTCATTTTTCAAGTGATTCAAAAGCTTTTCAAGCTCTTTCTCCCGGTCGCAGAAATAGTCCTTTCCCTGATGGGAATTTATTACAAAGGGATTGAATGGAGCCTTCATATAAGTTGATTTTTACGTATTGTGCGTTGCGCATAGTACGTTGCGCAAAGTACGCAATTAATTAACCAAGAATCAAAAGATTTATTGGATTATAGAACCTTCACAGATACCCAACCATCTTGTAAACCAAAATCCCGATCCATTCCTTCACCAGTTTATGCCAATTCTCAATTGAGGAGGGATCGGGATAAATGAATGCGGGAAGATCATATTTCGTGTCGTGGCTGTAATAATCTACCGGGAAAGTCTCGGTTTTCAGACCTACTTTATCAAAACATCCTTTGGCTCGGGTCATATGAAAAGCTGAGGTGATCAGCAGAAATTCCTGATTGGTATCGATTCCATTTTTCTCCAAATTCTCTTTCGTAAAGAGCGCGTTTTCACGGGTATTTTTCGCCAATTCCTCGATCATCACATCAGATTCCGGCACTCCCGTCATCAGTAAAAAGTCCTTCAGAAGTTTGGATTCTGTATTCGGATTTGTTGGATTCAGTCCCTGGCCACCGGTAATGAGGATCTTCTTGATTTTGCCCATTCGGTAGAGTTGGAGCGCGTGAGTGATCCGGTCTGCTCCTTTTTGGAAGAAAGTCCGGTCGTAAGCGGTTTTGCTCAGATTGGTGACACCGGTCAGAACGATTCCGATTTCATACGTTTTGATCTCATCAAAAGCCTTGAAATCATGTTCCCAGGCCAGCATCGCCTGATTGGCTATAAACTGGTTGGAGAAAAACCAAAGCATTAAGATTCCTATCCATAGGCTTATTTTGCCCCATTTCTTCCGAACATAAAGTGCACCGATCACGATCAGAATGCTGATGATCGTCAGCGGCATGGCCAGAAAACTCAAAAACTGGGAGAGGTAGAAGAACATGAAAGGGGATTAAACTTACCGCAAGTAAAGAAAATCAGTTTGTCCCAAATAGTTATGATTTCGCGAATCCAATTTTATTCTTGCCTAGCGAAACTTTCCCTTGCCAACCCGACTTTTTGCAAGATGATCTGCTTGAAGAATAGCTTTTCAGGATTTGAAAAATTTCTTTTGGTATTCATTCCCCTAAATCCACCTCGTCGGGTTATTTTTGTGCATGAGTTCGAAACAGCCTGACCTATTGCCTTTACTGCAGGAATTATCCACCCAATTGGATGGAAGTCTGCAATTTGATTCATTGACCAAGACGCTGTACGCCACCGATGCCTCTGTATATCGGGAGATTCCTTTGGCAGTTGCTTTTCCCAAGACTGAATCGGATATCAAAAAACTGATTCTTTTTGCTGCGAAAAACAGCACTTCCCTGATTCCGCGCACAGCCGGTACTTCATTGGCCGGGCAATGTGTGGGGAATGGGATAGTGGTCGATGTGTCGAAAAACTTCACTCAAATTCTGGAATTCAATAAAGAAGAACTTTGGGTTAGAGTGCAATCGGGTGTGGTGCGGGACGAACTCAATCGCTTTCTGAAACCTCACGGGTTATTCTTCAGTCCGATCACTTCCACTGCCAATCGTGCGATGATCGGCGGGATGGTGGGAAATAATTCTTCAGGCACCACTTCCATTGTATATGGAGTCACTAGAGACAAGGTGATTTCTTTGGATACAATTCTCAGCGATGGTAATTCGGTTGTTTTCGGAGAAATCACACGAGATGACTTTGATCGGAAATGTGCTCTGAATACACTGGAAGGGCAGATTTACAGGCAGATTTTTGATGAGCTGAATAATCCTGAAATCCGGGAAGAGATCCATGCACAGTTCCCCAAGAAATCCATCCATCGCCGAAATACTGGTTATGCGGTAGATGAATTGCTGAAAGCTGAGCTTTTCGAAGGAAATGAAAAGTTTAATTTCTGTAAGCTTTTGGCAGGATCTGAAGGTACTTTGGCTTTCACCACTGAAATAAAAATCAGCCTTGATCCGCTTCCCGAGCCGATTGAGATTGTGGTTGCGGCGCATTTTGAGAGTATTCATGAAAGCATGAAAGCTGCTCAGGTGGCCATGAAACATCCGGCAACGGCCGTCGAACTCATGGATAAAATCATCCTGGACTGCACCAAGGAAAGTATCGAATACAGCAAAAACCGCTATTTCGTAGAAGGCGATCCGAAGGCGATTCTGATGATTGAGTTTCGTGGGTATTCTTTGCAAGAGGCGATGGCCAAAGGCGAGGAACTGGTCGCTGACCTGATTGAGGCTGGATTGGGCTATGCTTATCCGATTATCGAACCTCCGATGGTTACTTCAGCCTGGGCTTTGAGAGCTGCTGGTTTGGGTTTGTTGGGAAATATCCCGGGCGATCCGAAGGCTGTGGCTTGTATCGAAGATACGGCTGTCGACATCGAAGATTTGGCAGATTACATTGACGAATTGGATGAAATCCTGAAAGGCTTCAACCAAAACCCTGTGCATTATGCACACGCTGGCGCCGGAGAAATTCACATGCGTCCGATTTTGAATTTGAAAAAAGCCGCAGATGTGGAGGAGTTTTACAAGATCTCCCTGGCTTCCGCCAAACTTGTTAAAAAATACCAAGGTTCGCTGAGTGGGGAGCATGGAGACGGACGGGTTCGCGCTGCTTTCATTCCCTTGATGGTTGGGGATAAGAATTACGAGCTTTTCCGCAGGGTAAAATACACTTGGGATCCGAAGAATATCTTCAATCCGGGCAAAATCGTGGATGCTGCGCCGATGAATAAGTTCCTACGCTACGAGCCTGAGATGGTTACGCCGGAGCACAAGACGATTTTTGATTTTTCTCAGGCGGGCGGGATTTTAAGATTGGCCGAAAAATGTAACGGTTCCGGAGACTGCCGAAAACTGCCCGGATCTGGCGGGACGATGTGTCCAAGCTATATGGCAACCCGAAATGAGCGCGATACCACACGTGGCCGGGCAAATACGCTTCGGGAATTTCTGACGATGGACAATACCAAAAATGCCTTTGACCATCCTGAGATCAAGGAAGCGATGGATCTTTGCCTTTCCTGCAAAGGCTGTACGGCTGAGTGTCCATCCAATGTGGATATGGCGAGTATGAAAGCCGAATTCCTCTATCAATACCAAAAAACCAATGGAGTTCCGCTCCGTTCCAGGGCTTTTGCCTATATCAATGAACTGAACGAATTGGGTTCAAAAGTATCCGGTATTTCTAATTTCTTCCTGGGAAATGGCCTGACGGGAGGATTGATGAAGTCGGTTTTGGGTGTGGCTCCGCAAAGAAATTTGCCTGAAATCAGCTCAATCAGCCTGAAGAAGTGGTTTGCTAAAAATTATGATTCCCTTCCCGGAGCAAAAACCGAAATCAAGAAGGTCTATTTCTTTGTGGATGAATTCACCAATCACAACGATACCCAAATTGGAATCAAGGCAATTTCCTTGCTGAAGAAATTGGGTTACGGTGTCATGGTTGTGGATCATGAGGAGAGCGGCAGATCTGCACTTTCCAAGGGTTTGCTGGAGAAAGCTAAAAAACACGCAGAGGCCAATGTTCGGATTTTTGAGAAAATCGTCAATGGAAATACGCCATTGATTGGTTTGGAGCCCTCAGCGATTTTGAGTTTCCGGGATGAATATCCAAGAATAGTAAGTCCTGAATTGGTGGAGGCTGCAAAAAAGCTGAAGAACCACACCTTGTTGATTGATGAGTTTTTGGGGAGAGAAGTTGCGGCAGGAAATCTCAAAGCAGAGGCATTCACTACCAAAACCCAAAAAATCAAGCTTCATGGACATTGCCATCAGAAGGCACTTTCTTCCATGAACTGGACTCAAAAAGTACTTTCACTTCCTGCAAATTTCTTCGTAGAAGTGATTCCAAGCGGATGTTGCGGAATGGCAGGCTCGTTCGGGTATGAAGCTGAGCATTATGAGATTTCCCAGCAAATCGGGGAATTGGTGCTGTTTCCGGCGGTGAGAAATGCTGATTCAGATACGATCATCGCTGCTCCGGGAACGTCTTGTCGTCACCAAATCGCTGATGGAACGGGCAAAAAAGCCAAGCATCCTGTGGAGATTTTGTGGGAAGCGCTGAACATTTGAACTGATTATTTCCCACAGATTTTCACGGAAAATGTCACGGATTTTCACAGATATAAAATGCGGATCGAGTTGCCGTCCAGACTTTCTTACGGATAATAAACGGTAAAGAGAGAAATCACTTCGGAGGGTTTGAACTGATTATTTCCCACAGATTTTCACGGAAAAGGTCACGGATTTTCACAGATATAAAATGCGGATCGAGTTGCTGTCGGGACTTTCTTACGGATAATAAACGGTAAAGAGAGAAATCTCTTCGGAGTGTTTGAACTGATTATTTCCCACAGATTTTCACGGAAAAGGTCACGGATTTTCACAGATATAAAATGTGGATCGAGTTGCCGTCCAGACTTTCTTACGGATAATAAACGGTAAAGAGAGAAATCACTTCGGAGGGTTTGAACTGATTATTTCCCACAGATTTTCACGGAAAAGGTTACGGATTTTCACAGATATAAAATGCGGATCGAGTTGCTGTCGCGACTTTCTTACGGATAATAAACGGTAAAGAGAGAAATCTCTTCGGAGGGTTTGACTGATTATTTCCCACAGATTTTCACTGAAAAAGTCACTGATTATGATAGACTTAAATCCGGTCGAAACAGAATCCTCGACTTTCTGTGATTAATGATCTGGGATGATCTTTAGAAATACCTATTCAAAAGTTTTCCTTACCACATATTCCAAGCATCTTGCTGCCAATCGGGCGGTAGCATTGTCGTAATCGTAGGTCGGGTTCATCTCTGCTACATCCAAACTGATCATTTTTTTGCTTTTGGTGATCAACTCAAATACTTTGAAGGCAATCTCGGGACTGAAACCCATGGGAGAAGGAGCGGAGACTCCCGGTGCGAATGCCGATGAAAACCCGTCCATGTCCACGCTGAGGTAGATTTTGTTTACAGAATCGATAAACCAAAGGATTTTTTCCTGGATGACTTCCCAATTATTCAGCCTGAAATCCTCCATCAGCATCGATCGGACTTTCAGGTTTTTCGCAGTTTCAAAAAGAGATTTTGGGCTGGAAGATCGCTGAACTCCCAGACATAAATAATGGTAATTATCGGGATGTTCTTGTGCCAGTTGTAAGAAAGGTGAGCCGGAATGTCCTTTGCCATCCACCAGGGGACGAAGGTCGAAATGAGCGTCCAGATTGATGATTCCCAGCTTTTCATTTTTGGCCTCCAGATACTTGAAAACTCCTCTGGCATGTGCAAAAGCCAAATCATGTCCTCCGCCAAGTAAAACCGGAAAGTGGTGGGTTTGAAGCAAGTTGTAAACCACATCGGAAATTAAGTCATGGCTTGATTCCATGTCTTCACCATTTGTGTGGATATTTCCGTAATCCAGGATCTTCGTTCCCTTCGGGAGATGAAAGGCCAAAGGTCCCAGCATTTTTCTGATCATTTCAGGCCCGGCAGAAGCACCAATCCGACCCCGATTTCTTCTTACTCCTTCTTCTCCCGAATAACCCAGGATTCCGATTTTTTTCGATTTTGCATCTGAATCATACTCCAGATTATTGACCGGAATTACTGCCTGATGCCAGTATTCGATGTCTTCAGATTTTCTGCCTGTCCAATTGGAGGTTTCGGGATTTGTGTGGAGATGATTCATTTGATTTTTTTTTCAAGTTGGTAAAAAATTAAAATCCTGATGCAAAGTGTTGAATTCACTTGGGCCTATTCTGCTTTGAAAAGGGGTAAAGGAATTCCTATCTTAATTTATACGACTATCCGCATTCTTGCCACTAACCAAATAAACAAGGTCTGAGGTCCAAATAGAGGGGCTCCACCGCGCCTGTGCGCCCATGGCGTAGCGGACGCATGGTCGAATTATCCGCTACTCAAACCTCATTTTAGACCTATTGGCAAAGTAGTGGATAATCATATTAATTTATCCAAAATATCATCATCTACCATATTTGGAAGGGTGATTTTTAAATCAGGCCTTCGTTCCATTTCCCTTTGAATTGCCTCAAGCGAACCTGAATTCCTTGCCCAGGCACGACGAGCGATTCCATTGTTGACGTCGTAGAAAAGCATGGATTTCAGCTTTCTTTCAGCTTCTGCCGTTCCGTCGAGCAGCATTCCAAATCCACCATTGATCACTTCACCCCATCCGACACCACCGCCATTATGGATCGAAACCCAGGTTGCACCGCGAAAGCTGTCGCCTATCACATTGTGAATCGCCATGTCGGCGGTGAACTTGCTGCCGTCGTAAATATTGCTCGTCTCGCGGTAGGGAGAATCCGTCCCGCTTACATCGTGATGGTCTCTTCCAAGCACAATCGGAGCGGAAATTTCCCCAGAATTGATTGCATCGTTGAAAGCCTGAGCAATTTTTGCGCGGCCTTCTGCATCTGCGTAAAGTATTCTCGCCTGCGAACCCACCACCAGTTTATTCTTTTCTGCCTCTTCAATCCAGGTGATGTTGTCCTGCATTTGTTGCTGAATCGAAGCCGGAGAGTTTTGCATGATTTCCTTCAAAACCCGGGCAGCGATCCGATCGGACTTTCGCAGGTCTTTGGCTTTTCCCGAAGTGCAAACCCATCGAAACGGACCAAAACCATAATCAAAACACATCGGCCCCAAAATATCCTGAACATAGGAAGGATACTTGAAATCAATTCCATTCTCAGCCATTACATCCGCGCCGGCTCGGGAAGCTTCCAGCAAAAAGGCATTCCCATAGTCGAAAAAGTAGGTTCCTTTGGCAGCATGCCGATTGATAGAGGCCGCCTGACGGCGAAGGGATTCCTGAACTTTCGCCTTGAATCCTTCGGGATTTTCAGCCATCATCTGATTGGATTCTTCCAAACTCAATCCTGCCGGATAATAGCCACCCGACCAGGGATTGTGGAGGGAAGTTTGGTCAGAACCTATTTCCACCAGGATATTTTCCTGATCCAATCGCTCCCAAACGTCCACCACATTTCCCAGAAAAGCGATCGAAACAACTTCTTCCTGAGCTTTTGCTTCGATGATGCGGCTGACCAAAGCCTCGGAATCTTCTATCAACTCATTCACCCAACCTTGAGAATGTCTTTTCCTCGCAGCTGCTGGATTCACTTCTGCACAGATCGTAATGCATCCGGCAATATTTCCTGCTTTTGGCTGCGCGCCGCTCATTCCCCCCAAGCCTGAAGTCAGGAAGATTTTGCCTTTGGGGTTTTGACCGGATTCCAACTTTCTCCGAAATGCATTCATCACCGTGATCGTGGTACCGTGGACGATTCCCTGTGGGCCGATGTACATGTACGAACCCGCCGTCATTTGCCCGTATTGAGTTACTCCGAGGGCATTGAATCGCTCCCAATCATCCGGTTTGGAGTAATTCGGAATCATCATTCCATTGGTAACGACCACACGCGGAGCATCGGGAGAGGAGGGGAAAAGTCCCATCGGATGACCGGAATACATATGCAAAGTTTGCGATTCAGTCATCTCAGCCAGGAATTTCATAGCAAGGAGATACTGCGCCCAGTTTTGGAAAACAGCACCATTTCCTCCGTAAGTAATCAATTCCTGCGGATGTTGAGCGACGGCCGGATCCAGGTTATTCTGGATCATGAGTATGATCGCTGCGGCTTGTTGGGTTTTGGCAGGATACTTATGAATTGATCTGGCAAACATGGGGTAATCCGGCTGAAACCGGTACATGTAAATCCGTCCGAAGGATTCCAGTTCTTCTAAAAATTCTGCTGCAAGTTCTTGATGCCATTCCTTCGGAAAATAGCGAAGAGCATTCCTGAGTGCCAGTTTCTTTTCCTCCAGACTCAAAATATCCTTTCGCTTGGGAGCGTGAGAAAGTGAGCGATCCCGCTCTTTTTTGGGAGGAAGCTGATTAGGAATTCCTTGTACTATTTGATCCTGGAAAGTCATATTGAAATACGAGTTTATTGTTCCTCAAATCATAAAATCTAAAATCTCATATCTAAAATCTTTTCCCCTTTTTTCCAAACCTGCACAGGTTTCATTGCTCCTTGCTGGTAGAGGATTTCCTGATAGTTGGAAGTTGGGAAAAGGCAGAAATCAGCCAACAATCCGGCTTTTAATCTTCCGCGATCTTCCAATCCAAGTGCTGCCGCTGCACGGAAAGTAATTCCTGCGAAAACTTCTGCAGTGCTGAGTTTCTCGAAAGTGGCGAGAATGGAAGCCTGCGTGAGTAAGTCTCCCATCGGCGCTGAACCCGGATTCCAGTCTGAGGCAATTGCCAAAGCTCCTCCCTGATCCAGGATTTTTCTGGCAGGAGTGAAGGCGCAACCCAAACCTAAAGAGGCACCGGGCAAAGCCACAGCAATCACATCGGATTTAGCCAATTGGCTGATTTCTTTTTCGGTGGAGGCTTCCAGATGGTCTGCTGATTTTGCTCCGAAAAGGATTGCTACTTCAGATCCTCCCGGGGAAAACTGATCGGCGTGAACGGTGATATCGAAGCCTGAATCTTTTGCCTTTTGGAAATAGGGCTTGATCTCCTCGGGATTGAAAGCTGATTTTTCTACGAAGGCATCGATGCGATTGCAAAGTTTTTCGGCTTTCAGGATTGGGAAAAGTTGCTCGCTGATTTCAGCCAGATATTCTGAGTTAGAACCCACGAAGTCCCGGGGTTTCATATGGGCTGCCAGGCAAGTTGGAATCAGATCTGCGGAAGTTGACACTTTGGCTTTTTGGATCGCCCGAAACATTTTCAATTCTTCATCTACACTCAAACCATACCCAGATTTAACCTCAATCGTGGTCACACCTTCACTCAGGTGGCGGTTGGCATTTCTTGAAGTTTTCTCTGCCAATTCCTCCAAACTCAGGTTTCTGGTTTGGGTGACTGTATCCCAGATTCCTCCTCCGGCTTCAGCGATTTCGAGGTAGGTTTTTCCGGAGTTTCGCAAAGCAAAATCTCTCGCCCGGCTGCCTCCGAAACAGATATGGGTATGACAATCCACAAAACCCGGAACCGCCACGTGATCACCTTTCAAATCGATTAATTCTGCTCCAAGGCTTAAGGCTTTTGCCTTTAGAGTTTCAAAATCTCCGATTTCAAGAATCTTTTCACCTTCGATCAGAATTCCGGCATTTCCCAAAATTTCCAATTGCTCATCTTTCAAAGCGGCTTTGAGTGGGAGTTTGTCAAGGGTAAGGACTTGGGTGATGGGGCCGATTAGTTTCATTTTTAAAGTGTTTTAGATTTCCCACAGATTTTCACCGATTGATTCACAAATGAGCACAGAATTGAGATGCCTGAAATCTGTGGCTTTTTCAGTGGACATCTGTGGGAAATATTAATATTCAAACAATTCACTCCACTCTGTCTCAAAAGCCAGATTTTCCTCATTGGCTACCTTTTGCGCAAGCTCAATCAATTCTCCGCTTTGGATCATTTGAATAGCGGTTTCCATGTCTTCGTACATCACACGATCTTTTACGACAGGTTCGATTTTCTCCCGAACCCGATTGTAAATCGCAGTCATGACCTTCCCTGATTTCATTGGAGCATGATAATCTACCGCTTGTGCGGCATAGAATAGCTCAATTCCCAATATTTTCTCTACGTTCCCGATCACCTGAAGCGCCTTTCGGGCACCGATACTTCCCATGCTCACATGATCTTCCTGACCGAGGGATGTTGGAATGCTGTCCGCAGAGGAAGGGAAGCAAAGACCTTTATTCTCCGAAGCCAAAGCTGCGGTCGTGTATTGGGGAATCATCAGGCCGGAATTCAATCCAGTTTCTTTCAGTAATAATTTAGGCACACCCGGCGTGTCCCCACACAAGGAAAGATAAATTCTCCTGTCGGAAATATTCCCTAATTCGGAAGCTGCAAGGCATGCATAATCCAACGGCATAGCAATGGGTTGCCCATGGAAATTGCCTCCGGAAATGGTGTGAGTTGCGTCAAAAACGATCGGATTGTCAGTCACAGAATTTATCTCAATTTCTATCGAATCTTTCAGATGAAGCCAGGCATTTCGCGAAGCGCCATGAACCTGAGGCATGCAGCGCAGGGAATAGGGATCCTGAACCCGGGCGCAATTCAGATGAGAATTGACGATTTCGGATTCATGAAGCAAATTCAGGATTGTCTGTGCCACATGTTTATTTCCTGCGAAAGGCCTCAATTGATGCAGTTCAGCAGAAAATGGCTTGATCGAACCCATCAATCCTTCCAGCATCATCGCTCCTGTGATGTCCGCATGAACGAGCAGATTATTCAGTCGATCCACAACTTTCACACCGTAAGCTGCCATGAATTGGGTGCCGTTGATCAAAGCAAGACCTTCTTTTGGACCTAAGGAAAGCGGGTTTTTAGAAAAGCGATTCAGGGCTTTTTGGGTCGGAGTGATTTTTCCTGAGAAATGAACTTTCCCCAAACCAATCAAGGGCAAAAACAAATGAGAAAGCGGGGCCAAATCCCCTGAAGCTCCAACAGAACCCTGAATCGGGACAACCGGAATGATGTCATTCTCCAGCATCCAGGAAATTCGTTCGAGCGTTTCCATCCGGATACCAGAGAATCCCTGGGCCAAAGCCTGAAGTTTCAGCACCATCATGAGTCTTGAGATTTCAACCGGAACAGGTTTTCCCAACCCAACAGCGTGGCTTTTCAACAGATTTTCCTGCAAAGTCTGCGTATCTTCTGCCGAGATTTTGCTGGTGCAAAGTGGTCCAAGCCCGGTGTTGATACCGTAAACAGCATGCTCACCCCGGGCGATTTCTGCCACAGCATTTGCCGAAGCCAGAACTTTTTCACGGATTTGCGGGCTGAAAACCCCTTTGATTTCTTTTCTGGCAAGTTTTAAGGCTTTCGAGCTAGTCAAATGATCTTGGCCGTAATGAAAAATCTCCATTGGATTTGGGTTTAAATTCAGGATTCATACAAATGTAAATTGTACTTTTGATACTTATTGATACCAGTTATATCAATACTCAATAACCAATAGGCATCAATGGAGCTTAGACATTTACATTATTTCAAAGCAGTAGCAGAGGAATTGAACTATCGGAAAGCATCTGAACGGTTGTTTATTTCCCAGCCCGGGCTTAGTCGGCAGATCAAGCAATTGGAGGAAATGCTGGGAGTTCAGCTCTTCGACCGCGATAAAAAACACGTGGAACTGACCGCTTCCGGAACTTTCTTCAAAGAGGAAGTAGACTTTGTTCTGAACCATCTTGAGCTGACTAAAAGCCAGTTGAAACTGATTGCTGATGGGAAAGTGGGGGAGTTGAGAGTCGGATTTTTGGGTTCTGCATCCAATCAGATTTTGCCGGATTTGCTTGCTAAACTCAACGCCCACCAACCCCTGATCAGCACGAGTTTGGAGGAATTGAGTAATTCTATGCAAGTGGAGATGATCCAGAAAGATAAGATTGATCTGGGTTTTGTTCGGATGGCTTCAGTCCCGGAGGGATTGGAAATGAAAGCGGTTTTGAGGGATTCGTTCTCTTTGGTGGTACCCGAAAATCATCCGATTGGAGCAGCTGATTTCAGTTCGGTCAACCAGTTTAAGGACGAGTCCTTCATTCTTTTCTCAAGCGATTACAGCAATCTTTACTTTGAGCAAATCATGAGTATTTACAGAGATGCGGGTTTTTCGCCCAAGATTCGGCATAAATCTGTGCATGCGCTCACGATTTTCAAGTTGGTCGAGATCGGTTTGGGAGTTGCGATTGTCCCGACTTCGTTGAAAGAAGGCTATGACCTGAAAGTAAGATTTATGGAAATTCCGCAAATTTCTCAGTTTACGGAGCTATCAGCAATCTGGAAATCCGCCAACCGTAATCCTGCCTTGAAGCAGGTTTTGCCTTTGATTTGATCCATTGCCCATTTTTAGATTAAATTCAAAAAGTCGGGTAAATGTCGGGTCAAATCCGAGATGAGTACGTCCAAAGTCAAAAATCAATCTTAGAACTTGCCATGGTAAATCAAAAACAATTCGAAATGAAACAACCTGAACTGGGCAAGAAAATCTCTGAACTGAGAAAAGCCAAAGGACTGACTCAAGAAGAGTTGGTCGAAAAATGTAATCTGAATGTACGAACCATCCAGCGAATCGAAGCCGGTGAGGTGACTCCGAGGAGTTACACGATCAAGGCTCTATTTGAAGCGTTGGATTACAAATGGGAGGAATTGAAATCCGGGTTTTCGGAGGAAAATCAGAAGGTACCTTCCTATCTCTACCTCGCTTTTGCTACGGGTTTGTTGTATTTTTTTATCGGTTTTTTTGAAATCGGAATGGAATATGATTGGATAGAAGGAGAAGGCGAGACTGATACCGCATCCTTATTGGGTGTGAAAATAGCAACATTTATCACTTACTCTGTATTCATTTTGGGTTGGATAAAGTTGGAGTCCTTTATTCCAAACCAAGTCCTCAAAATCGCACTTTGGACCATGCTGGGGGCAAATGTAATCTGGTATTCTGTAGATGGATTTGCGTTGATTTCCGGACAATTAGCTATAGAGGATTACTATCTCATTAAGATTAGTTCATTCGGATTGTGCTATGCGTTTTTGGGTATTGGATATCTGGCTTGCAAAAAGCTTTGGTCCAATATTCCTCAAGTTATCGGAGCATTGGGAATCGTGGCAGGTATTCTGATTTTTTCGGGGATAGGTATGCTTATTGGATTGATTCCTTTGACAATGTTTGAATTGGGCCAGCTTGCCATGATGATTTGGGCAATTAACAATATTGGGAGAAATTCTTCTCCCGATATTTCCCATGTCTGATTTTTGAAATTGTCTGCAAAAGAAGAATTCAGTTTTTTTCATCATCAATAAAATCCCCTGTTATTCAAGTAAATAACTTGAATCAATGATTTCATCAAGTTTTCTTTTTGACTTCTTCATTGCTCAATTTTTATTCTTTCATCTTCTGAAAATTCTTTGGACTAGCAAATTATACTTCCAAATAACCTTCTGATTGAAATCCAATACCTTGGCGATGGAATTGTCAAAGCCAATTTCTCCACATATAATGCAGCTTTTCAAAGTTAATTTTGGTGTTCCTGGTGAACAGGAGATTTTTACCCTTTGGACTTATTCAGTTCCGAGCTTACAAAGGACTTCACCTGCTTCAGTATTGTTGCATTGTCAGCGCTGACAGATTCTATCTCCAGGATTTTAGGTTGAATGCCCGGAGCATAAAAACTGCTCATTGCAGCCTCAAGTTCCTCCAGGTTTTTTGCCAAAGTGTAATTAAAACCGAATTCATCGGCTAAATGACTCGCATTCAGGTTTTGTCTTGTTTCAAAAAACTCCTCTAATTCCGGTTGCTTTGCAGGACCATCGATCAACCGGAAAATTCCACCGGCATGATTATTCAATACGATAATTCTCAGGTTTGGCATGGAGTAATTATGCCAAAAAGCATTGCGGTCATAGAAGAAAGCCATGTCTCCGGTGATCAGCGTAACCGGTTCTTTTGTCGTAAATATGCATCCGACAGCAGTGCTGTTTGAACCATCTATTCCGCTCGTACCCCGGTTGCAGATGATTTCCTGATTCCGTTTTCCGAGGAAATTCAGATACCGGACAGCCATACTGTTGGCGACATGAATCTTAGAGAAAGGAGGGATTTTCTTCAGCAGAAGATTCAAAGCCGGATATTCACCAAATTCTGTTTTTTCAAATGCCAAAGGTAAAGCTTGCTGGACAGTTTTTTCCAGGCTATTCCATTGAAGCAGATATTCACCATCCTGCGCAGGAAGATTCTGGCTGAGCCAGCCTAAAAAGGAAATGGGAGTGCAGGCCAAAACTCTGGTCAATCTCTGGAATGTGTCTTTTGCCTGACCATCAGCCTGAATATGCCAATGCGAGGCTTCCGTTTTTCGAAGGAATAGTTTGAGTGACTTCGAAATGACCGATTTGCCAAAACTGATAATCAGATCGGGAGCCAGGTCGGAATGAAAAAGCTCATTTCCCAGCCAATGGTCATGCAAACTAATGGTCTGATCCGATTGAAGATTGGAAATTGCATCGGTGATGATGACTACTTTTTGATCTTTGGCAAGTTGATCCAGAAGCGTTTGAATCCTGGGATCAGGTTTTTGCTGGCCTGCCACGATCAGTATCTTTTTGACTGTTTGAATCCTGTCTTTAATGTTTTTCAGGCTGTCTTCTCCCAACACCGGATTGCTTGGAGAAAGGGTTACAACTTTCGGATTTTCGGGAAAAACCAACTCCTCTCTGGCTTCCGGATAGAAAGGCTCTCTCAGTGGAATATTGATATGAACCGGACCGGGAGGAAACTGTTTAGATAGAATAATCGCTTCGCTTACGATTCGACTAGCATGCCATACCTGCTCTTCATTTTCAAAAGAATCAGGGAATTGAAAGCTTTTCTTTACGTGTTTCCCGTAAACTTCCGGCTGGAAAATCGTCTGTCCATCCCATTGATCGATCCATTCCGGAGGTCTGTCAGCAGTTAAAATCAACAAAGGAATTTGCTGAAAAAAGGCCTCAGCCACAGCCGGATAATAATTCAGGGCTGCTGACCCGCTTGTGCAAACCAATACCACGGGTTTTTCTAATTGCTGGGCCATCCCTAACGCAATAAATCCTGCAGATCGCTCATCTGAGATTGTACGGGCGTGAATATCGGGATGTCTGGAAAAAGCCAGAGTCAAAGGTGCGCACCGGGAACCTGGTGATAGAATAGCGTTTTGAATGCCTTTTTTTGCACAAATGGCTACTAAATTACTAATCGGCTGGAGAATCAAGCGTTAGGATTTTGGATGAATTTACCGATGATTTGGCATTTTAGATCAGTTTCTTCCCATTCCTTTTCAGGATCAGAATCTTCTGTCACACCCGCACCGGCATAGAGCACAGCTTTATCTCCTTCGATAGAGGCTGTTCGTAGATTCACATAAATGGAGGTTTCCTGATTGATATTCACTGGCCCTATGAATCCGGCAAAAAAGGATCGATCAAAGCCTTCATATTGTTTCAAAAACTCATGTGCAGCCTCTCTTGGCATCCCGCAAACTGCAGAAGTTGGGTGAAGCAATTCGAGCATCACTGATCCGAGTTGAGGGAAATTAGTCGTGGTCATGTTGACTCTGAAATCCGACCGAAGGTGCAGGAGCGTTCCTGCTAAAACAGTTTTTGGACCGTATTCATCGTATTCGCGCAGGCGGATTTTCTTGAAGCAATCCACGATATATCTGCTTACGAGCGCTTGCTCTTCGATTTCTTTTGCAGTCCATGCTGCCGTTTTCAGAGGATTTTCGCCTACTGCAGGTTGCGTGCCGGCGAGGGACATGGTGTGAAAATATTCACCTTTGGTTTCAATCAGGATTTCAGGAGAAGCCCCGATCCAGGTTCCTACATTGGGAATGTGGAAGAAATTGACAAAAGAATTTGGATAAGCTTTCAGCATGCTGAACAAGCTTTTACTCAGATCAAACTCTTCGGAAAGTTGAATAGTTTTGGTGCGGGAGGGGACGACTTTTTCAAGTTTCCCTTCGGAAATAGCCTGAATTCCAAGTTTCACAAGATTCTTAAAATGCTCTTTTTCCTCTCCGATATTTCTTTTTTCAATGGAATCACCGGAAGAATTTACTTGAAAATGATGGCTGTCAATCCGCTGATTTTGGACTTTTTCTCCAGAGTTCAAAACCCACTCAGGAAGATGATCTTCTTCAATCGGTTGATCCAGGTTCAGAAAAAGATATTTGGAAGCACGGATAAACCAGGCTTTTTTATCCTCCTGATCTGCGAAAGGATGAACAATAAAACCGGGAGCTAATTCTTCCAGGTTCATACTCACTTTTTCAGGTTCCGGGGATTCGTCCAGCACATACTCAAGTTTGGTTGATTTCGGTTTTCTCCAAATCGCAAAAGAACCACCGGAAGAAACACCTGTGTTTAATAGAAGTTTAAGAGCCTCTTGAATTGAAAATACTGTGTAGACAGTCTGATTACTCATTTTTTGTCCAAAATTGCCATTGTAAGCCGGCTGATGCAGCATAATTGTTCCGCCTCGTTGAAAATTTTTATTTCCCAAACCTGGGTTGATTTGCCTATATGTATTGGTTTCGCGATTCCTTTAACTTTTCCTGATCTGACAGATTTCAAGTGATTGGCGTTGATTTCAAGTCCGACCACAGCTTGTTTTTCCTGATCTACGGTAAGAGAAGCGGCCAGACTTCCGAGTGTTTCTGCCAAAGCCACATTTGCACCACCGTGAAGCAAACCCATTGGCTGTATGGTACGATGATCGACAGGCATAGTTGCTTCCAGGAAATCATCCCCAATTCCGGTGAATTCAATTCCCAAATGAGTAACCATGGTTTGATGCTTTGTGTTATTCAATTGGGTAAGTGAAGGCTTTATCTGGAATATCATAAAAATCTAATCGAAATGGGTTTTCTTTGGGTGTTGAACAAAAATAAAGAAACTTGAACCGAAAAAAAATTTACCTCGTAAGGCACGGACAGACGGATTTTAATCTCAGAGGAGTGGTACAGGGAAGCGGAATAGATGCCCCCATCAACGCAACCGGAGAAGCACAGGCGGAAGCGTTTTACCAGGCTTACAAAGATGTTTCTTTTGATCAGATCTATTACACCGGGCTCATTCGTACGAAGCAATCGATTCAGGGATTTTTGGACATGGGGATTCCAAGCATTTCACTTCCGGAACTGAATGAGATTTCCTGGGGCACTTATGAGGGCACTCCTATGACTCCCGAGGAAGGGGAATATTACCGCCATATGCTGAATCAATGGCAACTTGGAAACCTGGATTATGCCATAGCCGGAGGCGAGAGTCCTAACCTGGTGGCAGCAAGGCTGAGAACAGGGATAGAGACAATTTTGTCTGGTCCGGGAGAAAACATTTTGGTTTGTATGCATGGCCGGGCTATGAGAATTTTCCTGAGTCTGATCCTGGAAATTGACCTGCGAAATATGGATACTTACGACCATCAGAACTTATGCTTGTATCTTCTTGAACAAAATGAGGATGGGAAATTTAACCTTTCAAAAAGTAATGAGGTAGCTCACCTCAGGGGGTTGGAGTAACCTTTTCGTGTTTACTGTTTTTCTTCTTTTGAAGACTTTCCTCGTAGGCTGTAAGGTAAACTTGAAGATTCTTTTGGCATTCAGTCATGTCAAAAAGCCGGAATGCTATATCCTGAAGTTTCAAGCCCTTACCAGATTCTGTTTCAACCAGGAATTGACCCAGAAAACACTCGTCAAATTCGCAGTCAGGAATATCAATAAGTAAAGCCAGTTCAGAATTGCCTGTGTAGGTTCGGGTCTTAAAGGAAGAAAATTGGGATTCAATGTCCTTAAGGGAGATTTTCCAGGATTTTAATTCCTTTGCTTTGAAAAGCACCAAAAATGTTTTGGATTCTGTTCCTTTGGCGAAAACAGAACCGGAGCATAACAATAAAAGGATTAGTACTGCAAACTTTCTCATAAGTTCAAGATAGCATATAAATACCCTTATAATCAACTCTTTTAGAGTTTTTAACAATAAAAAACCCTGAGAATTTATTCTCAGGGTTTTGATTTTATGGGAATAGAAAAACTTCTTAAGCTCTTGCTCTTTTCTTCTTTGCTGTTCCTTCTTCTTCTACCTCGTCTTCAACACCAGCAAGGATTCTACCGCAATGCTCACAAATGATCAGCTTTTTCTTCTCACGAATATCAGCCTGTCGCTGTGGCGGAACTGTGTTGAAACAACCTCCGCAAGCTCCTCTTTTCACCATTACTACTGCAAGACCATTTTTGGCGTTTGCTCTGATTTTGGTGTAAGACTTGATAAGTCTCTCCTCAACTTTTTTGCTCGCTTTCTCGCGATCAGCTCTTAGTTTAGACTCTTCAGTTTCGCTTTCGGATACGATCGTTGAAAGTTCATCTTTCTTCTGATCAAGATCTTTCTTTCGATCTTTCATCACAGCAGTAAGCTCGTCTAAATCGACTTTTTTCTGGTCAATTCTAACGCCAGCTTCGATGATTTTCTTTTTGGCTACCTGAATTTCCAGGTCCTGAAGTTCCAATTCCTTGGTGATGGCGTCATACTCTCTGTTATTCCGCACATTCATCTGCTGCTCCTGATACTTCTTGATCAGTTTTTCAGAATCTTTAATGCTTTCTTTCAGCCTCTTGATTTCATCCTCGAAAGATTCAATTTCAGACTGAAATTTATTTAAACGAGTGTCATAGCCGATGATTTCATCTTCAAGGTCCTGAACCTCTTCTGGGAGAGCTCCGCGAACTTTAACAATGGCGTCTAATCTGGAATCTATGAGTTGAAGGTTGTGAATAGCCTCAAGTTTTTGTGCTACTGTACTTTCCATGTACTATCGGTAGGATGTGGGATTTGTAACTACTCTTGTAAAATAGAGTGCAATATTAGGGAAATTTTGTGACAAAACTTCTCCAAGTAATTGTTTTGTGAAAATTTCGCTCTCATAATGCCCGATATCGCAAAGAATTATTTTGGATTCGGCGTCGAAAAACTCGTGATACTTCACGTCAGCCGTGATAAATACATCTGCACCGGCTTTTTTTGCATCGCCAAGGAGAAAAATTCCTGCACCTCCACAGACTGCAACTTTGCTGATTTTTTTTCCTAAAAGCGCTGTATGTTTAATGACTTTTAGATCCATCTTTTCCTTGAGATGATCGAGGAATTTCAATTCATCCATCGGTTCTGAAAGTTCGCCGACCATTCCTGCCCCGACTTCCTGATTTTCATTTTCGAGAAGTTGTACATAATAGGCTACTTCCTCATAGAGATGAGCTTTTTTCATTGCCAGGAGAACCCTTGGCAGTAAATGATTTGCAACCAGGACTTCAATCCTGATTTCTTCTTCAGTTTGAGGCTTTCCTCTTTCTCCGATTGAAGGATTTGCCTTTTCCGAAGGAGTAAATGTGCCCTGACCTTTTATCTGAAAGGAGCAATCCGAATATTCTCCGATTTTTCCTGCGCCCGCATTGTAAACAGCGGAAAGTACTGTCTCTTTATTTTCCTCCGGAACAAAAAATACCAGCTTACTTAAAATCTGCTTTTTTGGTTGGAGAATCCTGGTTTTTATCAATCCAAGCCTGTCTGAAATTCTTTTATTGACACCATGAACCACATGATCAAGATTGGTATGGATAGCGTAGATGGCGATGTTGTTTTGGATGGCAAGAATGATCGTTCGCTCTACATAATTTTTCCCGGTCAGACTTTTCATCCCTTTGAATACAATGGGATGATGGGCTACTATCATATTAGCACCGAGCTCGATCGCTTCCCGCACGACATCCTCGGTACAATCAAGGCTGCAGACAATACCTTTGACATCCGCTTCACGATCACCCGTGATCAGAGTGGCATTGTCGTAGGATTCCTGATACGCTGGAGGGGCTATTTGCTCCAAGTACGAGATCACCTCGCTGACCTTTATTCCCATAATTTTCTGTTTATTTGATCAAAAATAGTAATTCTAAGGTATGCACTGGTACGGTTTTTTGCTTTATCCATTCGCCCTGTTGTATAACTTGGTCACCCGACTGAGAAACTGGTTTTTTGATCAGGGTTGGCTCAAAACCACTGAATCACCGATCCCGACGATTTTGGTGGGAAACCTAAGCGTGGGAGGAACCGGCAAAACTCCAATGGTCGAATATCTCATTCGCTTGCTGAAAGATGATTTCAAGCTGGGAGCGCTAAGCCGCGGATATGGGAGAGCTTCGAAAGGTTTTATGGAAGCAAATCAAGCTTCTAATCCGCAAATGATAGGAGACGAACCATTTCAGATTTATAATAAATTTGGAAATGAAATTCAGGTATTCGTTGGGGAGGACAGGGTAGCTGCTTTGCAAAAGATAAAAACAGAAAAGCACAGTCCGCAGATAATGATTTTGGATGATGCGTTTCAGCATCGATCGGTGAAAGCCTACTTGAATATACTTTTAACCACTTTTCAGCAACCATTTTTCTCGGATCACTTACTGCCGGCGGGACGGCTCCGGGAAAGCAGATCAGGAGCAAAGAGAGCAGATTTGGTTATCGTGACCAAGTGTCCCGAGACAATGACTGAAGGTTTGAGGAACGAGTTTAAGGATCAGATTTCGCAGTATGCGGGATTGAAAACCCCTGTCTTGTTTTCGCAGATCACTTATGGCAAACCTTATTCGATAACGGCTGGGAGCAAATTTTCTACATCGATAATTCTACTGAGCGGCCTGGCCAACGATGAGCTATTGATTAAATTTTCCAGAAATAATTTTGATGTGCTCGAGGTCCTGAGTTTTCCGGACCATCATGAATATTCAGAATCTGATTTTGCGAAGCTAAAAAAAGCCCGTCAAAACTATCCGGACAGGGAAGTCGTCCTATTGACTACAGAAAAAGATGCTGCAAAAGTTAAATCCACGGCTCCGGAGGGTTTTATGAGAGAAATTCCGATTTTTGTACTTCCAATTTTAGTAGGATTTTCATCGGAAGATGAGGAAACCCTGATGCAGCAGATTCAACAAAAGGTCTTAAAAAAGACAAAAACTAGTGAGATATAGGTTATTCGGGATTTTAGTTGTGATTTTTTTGCTCAGTGTACAAATGGTGTATGCACAGCGACCGATCCCATCAACGGGTCAAAGACCTGTCAATGCTAATCCAAATCAGCGTCAAACGCGGGAAATCGTTACTCCGGAAGGGGAAGAGGTTGATGGAAGGCGGCCTTTACTGGACGATAGTACGGTCATGGTCTTTGGACCAAATTCGAGTTTACATTTCTTCGAAAAAGACATCAAACTGAACAAATTGGTTTTGTATCCTCAGGATACTTTGCTGGACAATTTTCACAATTATGATCCTTTAGCCAAAAGCAACTGGAAATATCAGGATCTTGGAAATATCGGAAGCGCCGCCAAATCGATTTATTATAAAGTTCCGGAGTTAATAGGGACACGATCAGGCTTTCAGGCTTATGACCTATATCACAGGGCTCCTGAGAACGGCCGCTATTATGATACCAAATCACCTTTCACCGAAATGTCTGCATTTTTTGGCGGAGGGAGCAGGAATATGCTGGATCTGGCTTTTGCCCGAAATATCAATCCCCGATGGAATGTGGGCTTTGAACTGCACACGATCCGAGCTCGGAAAACACTCAATCCGGTAGCCCGGGACGATAATATGGTGGAACAGAATTCCTATTCATTCCAGACTAATTATCGGACAGAGAATGGGAAGTATTGGATTATGGCCACTTTTGGGAGGATGCGCCATGTAGTGAATGAAATAGGTGGAATCATTCCTCCTGAAGAGGATAGTACATCGATTTATTTCACCTACGAAGATGCAAAAGTCTGGTTGAAGGACTCCCAGGCGAGAGATTTGAGGCAAGAATATCACTTCTACCATGAGTACAAAGTCAAAGATGGATTGCAGCTTTATCATGTCTTTGATCGAAAGAAACAGGATCTGATATTCGAATCTGATTTGACGACTTCGGATTCATTGTTTTTTCCTGAAACGAGATATAATCAGCCCGATACGACTCAAAACTTCAATGACTTTGCAGAGTGGAGAAATGAAGTAGGTTTCAAAGGAACTTTTGGCGGATTTTATTACAATACTTTCGCAAAATTCAGATCAGGAAGAATGAAGAGTCCTTTTCTGGCTGAAAGTGATGTCTTCAATGAGGTCTATATCGGAGGGGAATTGATTGGGAATATCTCTGAAAAATGGGCTTTAAGTGCCGATGGGGAATATCTGCTGCCGGGAGCTTTTCGGTTTCACGGTTCTTTCAAATCACCCTGGCTTCTTGTGGAGTACACCAAAGCACTCTACAAGCCAACTTCCATGCAGCAGAATTACGCAGGGAATCATTATCGATGGACGAATGATTTCTCCAACACAGGAGTGGACCAAATCAAAGCGGTTCTGTTGGGGGATTTTAAGAATTTCCGGATCAGGCCTTCCCTCACTATCAACAGAGTCAATAATTACATTTATTTCAACGAAGAGAAAATCGCTACACAGGCTTCGGGAGAAGCATTTATGCTGATGCCGGGACTGACGGCTAATTTCAAGATCGGCAAAAAATTCCGATGGGATAATGAGGTCATTTTCACAGAGATCACAGGAGATGCAAAAGATGCATTCCGGATTCCAAAGATTTACGCCAATTCAAAGTTTTACGTAGATAGTCCTTTCTTCGATGACAACGTCGTTGTCCAGATGGGAATTGACGTTCGTTACCATTCTGATTATTATGCTGAGGCCTATTTTCCCGGTTATCAGCAGTTTCATTTGCAAAATAATTTCAATGTCTATGCCTATCCGGTAATGGATTTTTTCTTGAGTTTCAGGATCAACCGGACTCGGGTTTTATTGAAATACAATCATTTCAACAATGGTATGATGCAGCAGGAAGGCTATTTTGTAACCCCTGATTATACGGGCTACAAGTCATTTCTTGATCTGGGAATTACCTGGTATTTATTTGATTAAAGATGAGTTGGGAGGAAAGCACCAGACAAAAAATGCTTCATCTCAAGCTGCCAACGGATCCGAGATGGGTCGGCATAGCAGAGATGCAAATCGAGGATATTCTGGCGGATCACGCCTATTGCGAGCAAAAAGCAGCTTCTTCCTGCATTAGTCTGATCCTGCGTTATCATGATCTGGACTATTTGGTAGATACACTTACCCCGATTGTCGCGGAAGAATGGGGGCATTTTGAGCGGGTAATGGATCAGATTCGGAAGAGAGGATTGAGTTTTGGGAAGCCCAGGAAGGATGCATATGTAGCCCAACTCTTTGAGTTTATGAAGTCAGGAGGAAGCCGAATGCACCAACTCACGGAAAACCTATTGATGAATGCCTTGATTGAAGCCAGAAGTTGCGAGCGGTTCAAATTGCTTTCGCAGAATATTGCTGACGAGGAATTGCAAAAGTTTTACTACGAATTGATGATCTCTGAGGCAGGTCATTACGTTACGTTCATCGAATTGGCCAGGTATTATGTCGGACCTGAAAAAGTAAATGCCCGATGGCAGGAATGGTTGAATTTTGAAGCAGAAGTTCTGAGAAAAATGGATCTCAGAGGCGACAGGATGCATTGAGTACCGAGTTAAATTTTCTGCTCATATAGCCTGTTAATTGATATTTACTTATACTTAACATCCTTTTTTACCTATTCTTCTAAAAGCTGTTCCAATTCGGACATACCATGAATTTGATCGAAAATATTCGCGAAGCACTTCGCTCTGTTAAAGTAAATCTTCTCAGAACAGTTCTGACAGGAGCAATCATTGCCATCGGGATTTCCTCCTTGGTAGGAATGCTGACAGCTATTGATGGGATCAAAGCTCAGATCGCGGATAGTTTCGCAGGATTAGGAGCTAACTCCTTCGATATTCGAAATAAAGGTTTCTCCGGAGGAAGGGCGATTCAGGAAGGAAAAACTGATAAAACCTATCCTAAAATGACCTACAGAGAGGTTCAGGATTTCAAAAATGACTACAGCAGTATAGGAATTTCAACAGTCTTTACCACTGTAACTGGAGCTGCCGAAGTCAAAAGAGGTTCCAAAAAAACGGATCCAAATGCGAGAATCAGAGGGATAGATGAGAATTACGTCAACCTGAAAGCTATCAAGATTGCAAAGGGAAGGAATTTAAGTAACCTGGAAGTTCGCTACGGCAATAGTGTTTGCGTCATAGGAAAGGAAATTCAAATCTTACTGTTTGAAAGTGGTGAAGATCCTGTAAATCAAAAAATCAGTTTTTTAGGAAGACCCTATACCATTGTTGGGGTGATGGAAAAGCAAGGTGGAATGGGACCGGATCAAGGGGCTGACAGGCAGATTTTGATCCCGATAGAAAACGCGAGCAGGCTGGATCGCAGGGGAACTTTCAATTACCAAATTACCGGGGTCGCATCGGGGCCTGATCGGATTGATTACGAAATGGGTCAGGCAACCGGGATGATGCGTAAAATTCGGCAAGACCGCGTTACGATGGAAGATTCCTTCGATCTGACAAAGAGCCAATCTGTTGCAGAAAGTCTGGAAGAAGTTGCGGGTTACCTTAGAATCGGAGGTTTCGGAATTGGTTTTATCACGCTTTTGGGAGCTTCCATTGGCCTGATGAATATCATGTTGGTTTCAGTGACCGAGCGGACAAGGGAGATTGGAATCCGCAAAGCACTTGGGGCCACACCGCTTCGAATTCGTCAGCAATTCCTGATTGAAGCGATTATGATTTGTGTGCTTGGAGGGTTTTTAGGGCTGATTCTTGGGATTATTATAGGAAATGTAATCGCTACCGTGGTAGGTTTTGGGGGATTCCTGATTCCCTGGCTTTGGATGTTTGTTTCCTTTGTTATTTGTGTGGTAGTGGGATTGCTTTCGGGATTTTTCCCGGCTTACAAAGCCAGCAAGTTGGATCCAATTGAGTCGTTGAGATACGAGTAAATCTCAGGCCATATCTTTTAGTGATAGTCCATAGTTTTGAGTCAATGAACAGTCTCAGTATTCGGTCTCAGTGAGCAGTCGCAGTCTTCAGTCACGGTAATCAGTCTCAGTGTGTGAATGCCTAAAAAACGTTGAATGGTTTCAAAAATGGGATTGACCCTATTCATATTTAAGTTTCAGTAAGAAAAAGGGAATAGAAAAAGCAGAATTGCCGCCACTTTTATTCCCTTTTGCTATTTGGATCCAGAAATAAAAGATGTTTTGCTATAAGCCTTTACCAGGAATTAAAACCAATCAAAGCTTCCCTTGCCCAGGTTTTTGACAGTCGAAAGTTGACAGAAACACTAAATCAATTTTTTTCAAAAAACTCCCGGTACAATCCCTTATTTTTCAGCTATGAATACTCATAGTTACGATGCCATCGTCGTTGGATCAGGGATCAGCGGGGGATGGGCTGCAAAGGAATTTTGCGAAAAAGGTTTGAAAACTCTTGTTCTGGAGCGGGGAAGGGATGTTCAGCATTTGAAGGATTACCCGACGATGACTGCTGCGCCCTGGGAAATGCCTCATCACAATCAGATTCCAAGAGAGGATAAAATCGCAAATCCTGTTGTCAATCGCTGCTATGCTTACAAGGAAGATACCGAGCATTTTTTTGTCAAAGATTCGGAACATCCATACGTTCAGACCAAGCCATATGACTGGATCAGAGGATATCAGGTTGGAGGAAAATCCCTGATTTGGGCGCGACAAACCCAGCGCTGGAGTAAATATGATTTTGAAGGTCCCGGTCGGGATGGATTCGCTGTTGACTGGCCGATCAGATACGAAGACGTTGCACCCTGGTACAGTCATGTTGAGCGATTTGTCGGAATCAGCGGAAATTACGATGGGTTGGAGACACTTCCCGATGGAGAGTTTTTACCAGCCTGGGAGATGAACTGCGTCGAAAGGGAAGTGCAAAAAAGGATCAAAGCAGCCTACGCGGATCGCAATTTTGTAATAGGCCGCTGTGCTCATTTGACCGAACCTAAAGAAGTTCATCTGGCACAGGGCAGAGGAAAATGCATGGCCCGAAACCAATGCTATCGGGGTTGCCCATTCGGAGGATATTTCAGCAGCAACTCATCCACTTTGCCGCATGCTGCGAAAACAGGAAACCTCACCATCCGCCCTGATTCGGTTGTGCATTCGTTGATTTATGATGCTGAAAAGGAAAAAGTAACCGGAGTTCGGATAGTAGATCGGGTGACCAAAGAGGTTAGTGAGTTCTTTGCAAAAGTTATATTCCTGAACGCGGCTACTCTAAATACCAACCTGATACTATTGAACAGTACTTCGAACCGGTTTCCAAATGGATTGGGAAATGATTCGGGGATTTTGGGGAAATACATCGCTTTCCATAATTATAGAGGGACGCTTGGAGGCAGATTCGAAGGATTCGAAGATAAATATTACTTCGGGCGTCGGCCTACAGCGGTGATGCTGCCGAATTTCCGGAATGTAAAAAAGCAGGAAATGGACTTCCAGAGAGGATATATGAGTTTTTATTCCGCAGGAAGGGCAGGATTTGGACATGCCCGGGATGTGCCTTTTGGAGAGGAATTTAAAGAGGCCAATTCCGAACCCGGACCTTGGTCGGTTGGAATGATGATGCAGGGGGAGACGATTCCAAAAGAGACCAATTTGGTAGCTCTCAGCCCGGATCTGAAAGATGAATGGGGAATTCCGCAACTTCAGATCGACATCGCATACGATGAAAATGATGAGAAAATCATCAAAGATTTCCTCGAACAAGGGGAAGAAATGCTGACGAAAGCTGGTGTCACCAATATCTACAAAAACGATAGCAAACAGGCTCCCGGCTTGGATATCCACGAAATGGGTGGAGTGAGAATGGGGCGCGATCCTAAAACTTCTCTGCTGAATGGATTCAATCAGATGCATTTGGCGCCAAATGTTTTTGTGACCGATGGTGCAGCAATGACTTCCACCAGCACGCAAAACCCATCCCTTACCTTCATGGCGTTGACCGCAAGAGCTGTGGATTATGCAGTGAAGGAGCTGAAAAAAGGAAATATTAAGTAAGCTTGTAGCCAGACTATATTTCTTTTTATCTCAATGCTCGATCCTTTTATATTCAACACCGCCTCTGCCGAAAAAGCAGAACAAATAGCTGAACTTCCACCAGAATGGCTGGAGGTAATTTACCGGGAAAAATGGTTTAAACTCTTTGTTCCGCGAGAATTGGGAGGCCTGGGATCTTCCTTGCCGGTAGCTTTGAAAATCGAGGAAGAACTTGCTTATGCCGATGGAAGTCTGGGCTGGAC
The DNA here is from genome assembly GCA_036676605.1 of Algoriphagus sp. Classification (GTDB taxonomy): domain Bacteria; phylum Bacteroidota; class Bacteroidia; order Cytophagales; family Cyclobacteriaceae; genus Algoriphagus. Next base: position 20,226 of record JAKFCO010000101.1, on the reverse strand, counting down.
GGTTACCCTTTGCGCAGGTGCGGGCTGGTTTGCGGGATTTATAGAAAAGGACTTAAGGCAGGAAGTTTTTCAGGATCCGAAAGTTTGCCTGGCCGGAAGTGGTTTTGTCGGAGGGAAAGCGGATTTGCAAGGGGAGGAATATTTGGTTTCCGGGAATTGGTCTTATGCCTCAGGGGCTTTGCATGCGACTCATTTTACAGCCAATTGTGAGCTTTTGGAAAATGGAAAAGCAATTTTAGATCGGAAAGGAAATCCCATTGTCAAAGCTTTTCTCCTCAAAAAAGAAGAAGTGAAAATTCTGGACGGCTGGAGCTATATGGGAATGATTGCTACGGGTAGCCATGCGTTCAAGACCGAGAATCTGAGAGTTCCACTTAACCGGGCGTTTGAGATTTTGCCTGAAAAAGCAACCTTGAATGAACCGATCTATCGCTACCCATTTTTACAGTTTGCTGAAGTGACTTTGGCGGTGAATATTCTGGGAATTACACTTCATATGAAAGATTTGATCAAAGAGGCTTTTTGGAAGCGGCATGAATTCAGAAAGTATAATGAAAAGCATATCCTGTACTTTATTTCACTCTTTGAAAAAAATGAAGCAACCCTTATCGTGCTTAAAATGGAGTTCTATCTTCTGATCGAAGATTCCTGGGCCGAGCTAAATAATGATCATCGCATTTCTAAGCCAACCCTGAAGAAAATCAGTAGAATTAGCCGAAAACTTACCAAAACCTGTAGGGAGGTAAACGCCAAATTATATCCCTTTGCAGGGCTGGAGGCCGCTAAAACCCATACTGAACTCAATCGGGTTTGGCGGGATTTCAATACTGTCAGCCAACATGCTCTGTTGATTTTCCCATTTTAGGTTTAATCCGAGAGGTTTCCGGAAGTTGGTTCATAGATTGGGGAGATTCAGCCATTCAAATAAAAAAAACATGTGTATTCGCTTGATTGCACGAACAGAATTAAGTTGGTATTTGAATGAAAAAATCCCCCTAACCCTCCGCCGCGGCGGAGGGAGTCACATTTCCACATCATTAAAACCGATAGGCTTCTATCCATCGTGCAGATATCCGGATACCCATATAAAAAAACACCTGTACTTTGAGCCGATTAGTTAACTTTTAACTTGTTGTCAAACCAAGCAATTTCCCTAAATTCAATTCTATGAATAAGATAAAGCTGCTTTTGTTTTTGCAGATGTTTTTCGCCTCCTGGTATCTTGTTGCAAAGGAATTTCCAGATCAACCTCTGGGCGAAATTTCCAATCCCGTTTCCGGTGAATACAAACTGGTGGTGGAGGGATTTGACTGGGGACCTGCTGTCAATAAGGTAATCCTGTCATTGGATAAACATGTGACTACTGCCAAGGCTGCCGATTTTGCAGTATTTGCTACGCGAAAATCAGCCGATGGGGAAATAGCCGGAGAAAGCTCATCCGGAATCCGATCTGTAGTTTTTGCTTATGTTTCTGATTCCGATGGCAACCGGGCTGATAGCAGCAATAATGTAACCCTGGTTTTAGCAGTCAGTCCCGTTCAGCCTCTTGGTTCCCCGATTCAATATTTCCAAGGGAAAGGAAATGTCTGGATCGACTACAAGCTGACCATCGTCGATACCAAATCCGGCAAAACCTGGGATACAGAATCTGACCGATTGATGCCGTTGGTAGATCAATATGACCTGACCGGAAAATTCAAATACAGCGAAACTCTGACGATGTCTTACGCTTCTTTCACCCCGAAAATGGTGAAGGATAAAGCGGCTTTGATCATCTGGTTGCATGGTGGAGGAGAAGGCGGAACTGATCCGACCATTGCTCTGCTCGGAAACAAAGCGGCGAATTATGCTTCGAACGATATCCAGCAGTTTTTTGACGGTGGAGCGTATGTGTTGGTTCCCCAGGCTCCAACTTTCTGGATGCAAAGCGCCGAGGGAATGACCCGAGGTCAGACAAATGATATCTACAATGAGGGATTGATGGCGTTGATCAAAGAGTATGTCAAGTCAAATCCTAAAATCGACTCAAGCCGAATTTATGTCGGAGGTTGTTCTAATGGAGGTTATATGTCTTTGAAATTGATCCTGAATCATCCGGATTACTTCGCAGCAGGCTTCATTAGTGCGCTTGCCTACAGTGCCGAATTTATCACCGATCAGGAAATCCAGAAGATCAAAAATGTCCCTATCTGGTTTGTGCACTCAAAGGATGACAACACCACCAGGCCAGAAAACACAGTGGTTCCGGTATATAAACGACTGATGGAAGCAGGAGCCAAAAACGTCCACTTCACCTACTATGACCACGTGACTGACATCACGGGATTTTATGGAGGGGAGGATTATCGCTATCCCGGTCATTGGTCTTGGATTTATGTGCATGCAAATGAGAGCAGAACTGATTTTGACGGTTCTCCGGTTCATGTAAACGGCCGACCTGCAACCATCATGGAGTGGATGGCTGCGCAAAAGAAAAAGTGATTTTCTTGAGATTAATGCTTAATGAATAAGCTTAAAAAACTTTCTCAAATCCTGCTTTTCCGAAGGCAGGATTTTTTTTGCCTCGTAATTCCGGATTATTGGATCCGGTGAAAACTTCAACAGATGAAGGATTTCACTCCGAAAGTGTTGTAGTAATTTCTATCGGGTTGCTGAGTATTCTATGGACCGGGCAGGCATTGGCAACAGCCAATAATCGTTCTGTTTGAGCACCGTCAAGATTTCCGATAAGTACTAATTTTCTCTCGATTACAGTTCTGTTTTCTTCCCGGATAAATTTCAGTTCGATATCAATTTTCACTTCCTGCAAATCCCAGCCTTTCCGGTCGGCATACATTCTGAGCGTTGAACTTGTGCAGGCAGCTAAAGCCGATGCCAATAATTCTGATGGTGACAATCCTAAATCTTTTCCACCATTTGAGGTAGGTTCGTCTGCAAGTAAAACATTGCCTGAAGGCGAAAGTATTTTAGTCAGGTAAGCTTCTTTTTTTATGCTTGAGGTGATTTTTGCCACGGGCTTATTTTTTTAAAGTAGGATAGGGGACAAATTCTAATTCATCGCCTTTGATTTTATCGAATTTCTGTGCTTTCCATTTTTGCTTTGCTTCTTCAATGAGTTCTTTGCTTGAAGAGACGAAGTTCCAGTCAATGAAACGTTCTTCCGGAAAGGGCTCACCTCCGAAAATGTAAATCGTACTGTTTGCCTCAATGGTAAACTCACAAAGAGTGCTGTCTTTGGCCACTAAAATTTGTTTGGAACCATAGCTGTTTCCTTCGCTTTCGATGCCTCCCTCCATGATGTATAATCCGCTTTCGCCAAAGAGATGATTGCCAAGGTTAAGCACTTGTCTTTTTCTGCTTTTTATTTCCAGCAAAAACAAGTTGCTGTAAACCTGAACAGTTGAGCGATGTCCCATTATTTCTCCTGCAATCAGTTTATAATCCACCTCAGCGGTTCTCCATGCCGGTAGTTTTTCTGCTTCAATATGAAAAAACTCAGGATTCATTTGCTCCAAATGTTTGGGAAGTGCTACCCAGATTTGAAGTCCGTGCAATACCAGATCTTCATGTCGCAGGTATTCCGGAGTTCTTTCGGAATGCACGATTCCCTTTCCTGCAGTCATCCAGTTGACAGCTCCTGGTTTTATTTCCACTTCATTACCCAAAGTGTCCCGGTGCATGATACTTCCTTCAAACAAAAAGGTCAGGGTCGAAAGGCCGATATGTGGATGTGGCAAAATATCAAAATGTTCCCTCTCATTAAGTTTGACAGGCCCCATATGATCCAGGTATATAAAAGGGCCGATCATTCGTTTCTGGCGAAAGGGCAACAATCTGCCAACCAGAAATTTTCCAATATCAGCGGCTCTTTCTTCAATGATCAGATTGATGTTTGACATAGTAAAAGCGATTATTTTTTTTCGGATTTCGGCGAGGCATCAGGCTATTAAAATGCAATTTCCTGATCATAATACCTAAAGGAATTGGTAAAATAGGGCAGTTGATTTTAAATGCCGCGATTTTATCAGGATTTCTGCAGGTTTGATTTTCCTCAAAAAAAATTGGGTGCAGCGAATACTACACCCAATAAAATTTCTATTTCCCGGAAAGGTCCTGGGTGCCATGCATCTAAGTCTTCCTTTTTTAAATCCCATTCCTCCAAAGGATTTTTGAAGTTTTTTGCTGAGCAAAATGACCAGGCAAGCTTATTTTAATTGAAAAGCTGTGGAGCAAATTGGGTTAAATACACGCGCCAGTTTCTCCAAATATGACCACCTTCTGATTCCACATAATCATACTTCATTCCCATACCGTCCAGTTTGGTTCTGAACTCTTTGTTTGCGTCATACAGGAAATCTGTTTTGCCAATAGCAATCCAGTAAAGCGTATAGTTGTTCTCCATTTGAGTTTTCAAACTGGCGTCAAAATCACTGTAAACTTTTCCAGTTGCATCTTCACGAGGCATAATAGCCGCGGAAAATAAGCCGATGTAGTCGAACGTATTTGGGTAATACCTTGAAATATGCAACGTATGAAAGCCACCCATTGAAAGCCCGGCAATGGCCCGATGGGCTTTATCAGGTTGAACCCGATAGTTACTTTCAACAAACTTTACAATATCCATAAAATTCCCCTCGTAGGTTCCATCCATGGTTTTGGCAACCATAAAAGTTGGTTTGTAGAAACCTTCACTTCCTTCACCGGGTGCTCCATCCTGAATGACATTACCATTTGGCATCACTACTATCATAGGCTTTGCTTTTCCCTGGGCAATCAAATTGTCCATAATCTGAGCCGTGCGACCCAAGGCAATCCAAGCTTCTTCATCTCCGCCAGCTCCGTGCAAAAGGTAAAGCACAGGCAATTTGTCCGTTGAACTCTCGTATCCCGGAGGAGTGTAAATAGTCAATCTGCGATCCATACCCAATCCCGGTGAATCATACCAGCGACGAGCTACCGTACCATGAGCAACATCATTTGTCCGGTACAAATCAGCCTGTCCAGCGCCTACAATAAACACATTAGTCACAGATGCTACATCTCTGATTAAGAATGGATTACCGGGATCGGTCGTACTAAAGCCATCCATACCAAAGGAATAGCCATACAATTCGGGCTTCAATGGGCCTGTCGTGAAAGCCCAAACTCCGTTTTCGTCCTTCACCAATTCAGCTTTGCCGGGACCATCCATTTCACCTCTTGGAGTAGTCACTTTTACTGTTGGTAAGAAATCTCCGGTCACCTGAACAGATTTTGCATTTGGAGCGTGGAGTCGGAAAGTAACCGAGTTGTCGGCATTGATTTCCGGAGAAATAATTTGCTGGGCCCGGAAGATGGCCTCTTGGGCATTGGCACTGATTCCTACCAGGAAAATGGATAAGAGGGTGATAATGAGTTGTTTTTTCATAAGTATGAGTCTATTGTTTCAAAATGACAATTTATGAAAAACTACTGATTATCCTAACATGTCAAATTTTAGAACCTGATCAATTCCTCAGTTTTTAGAATTTTGAATTCGATTTAATCCACTTTTTTCGCCGGAAATAATTTGACCAATGGGATGCTTTGCCTCAAAACTCGCAAGGAAGATGCTCAGTAACCGTATCGAGAAAGCTCTGAAGGATCTTGATTTAGGTTTTTGGCCGATTAAGCCACTATCAATAAAAAATGACTCGCCAAAAAAAGGATAGATTGAGGATGTTATTTGTGTTATCAAGATAAATACTATAAACTCAACTTCGCCCTCGATACCCAATCCGGAGCGTCATTAATTTCCTGTCTCAAAATCAGATTTAATTGTGCGGCATGGTGCTGCACATGGCGCATGTTGTAAAGCATGAGTTCGATCAGTGGATAATCCATCGTGCCGGATACATTGATCCAGCGGGTTGCGGCAAGATCAAGAGTCATATTGTTGATAAGGACATGACATTTTTCCCTGCAATACTCACCATAGGTGAGCAATTCCGCTTGAGTGTAGGTTCTCTCCGGCATCACATCTTCAAACTCAGAAAAAGTAAAAGGTGCGGGAGGGGAGAATTTTGCAGACTCAGGACTCAGGTAATAATCCGTGAAGAATAAGCAATGGTAGGCATTGTACCAAAACTGCTTCTCTGTGTCCCAGTGTTCTTTCGGGCATAGCCGGATTGCATTTTCCAGCATATCCAGACTTGCGCCAAATTGCTTCCAAAGACTTTCATTTAGTAATCTTTCCATTTCGGGTTCGGGAGTGAATTCTTTCATTATTCAATTTTCTTCAACACCATGGCAGTTCGATTGGGCACATAGAGCAGAATGGATTGATCCGCATCAGTCGTATAATTGATTTTTTTGTCAAGGCGCTCAAAGCCTCCATATTCTTTTTCATCCGAATGGAGGATGATTTGGTAGTTGCCTGCTTCAGGAACTTTGATTGGAAAGCCAAAGAAAGACTCTGTCGTATGGAATGAAAAGACGAATATCAGTCCGGCGCGCTCGTAAGCCAGGATCTTCTTATCCGGATCCAGATGCAGTTGGACCGCCGGGGCGGATGCCAGCAAGGTGTATTCTTTCGCCAGTTGGATCATAGCTTTATCCCAAAGATCGAGTTGCTGATACCTCAGATCCGGCGCATCAACCAGTGACCATTGCCTGCGGGCATATTGATAGCTCCAGTCATTACCTTCGCGAGGGAAATCCACCCATTCCGGATGGCCAAATTCATTTCCGATGAAGTTCAGGTACCCTTCACCACCCAGAGAAAGGGTGATCAGGCGGATCATTTTATGCAAAGCAATTCCTCTGTCCACGGCGATATTTTCCGTCAGGACAGACATGCTGAAGTACATTTCCTTATCCATCAGCCAAAATGCGATGGATTTGTCACCGACCAAAGCCTGGTCATGACTCTCTGCGTAGGCGATGGATTTCTCCTTTTTTGGGCGGTTGGTCAGTTCGTGCCAAAGCTCAAACATATCCCATTGCTCGTCCAGTTTATGCTTGAGTGTCTTGATCCAGAAATCCGGGATTCCCATCGCCAAACGGTAATCGAACCCGATTCCCCCGTCTTCGATGGTTCTGCAAAGACCGGGCATACCGCTTACTTCCTCGGCTATCGAGATTGCCTTTGGGTTGAACCCATGGATGACGGTATTTGCCAATTGCAGGTATAGCAGAGCATCCTCATCCACCCCGGCATCAAAGTATTTTTCGGCTGAATCAAAGGCGATAGATCCGTGATGATTATAAATTATAGACGTAGCTCCATCGAATCGGAATCCGTCAAAGTGAAATTCCTCCATCCAATAGCGGATGTTGGAAAGCAGAAACTGCTTCACTTCCATCTTGCCGTAGTCGAAGAGTTTGGAATCCCAGCCTTCGTGATAGCCTTTGTCACCCGGATGGAAATATTGATGATCACTTCCGTCAAATTCATTCAAGCCTTCATTCACATTCTTGACCGCATGAGAATGCACGATATCCATGACCACCGCGATTCCCATTTCATGAGCTGTGTTGATCAGGGATTTCAATTCCTCGGGAGTGCCAAAGCGGGAGGTCGGGCAAAAGAAATTGGACACATGATAACCAAAAGAGCCATAATAAGGATGCTCCATCACAGCCATCAACTGAATGGTATTGTATCCTCCTGCTTTGATTCTTGGCAGGGTTAGTTTTTCAAATTCGACATAGGTGCCCACGCCTTCTTTCTCCTGCGCCATGCCTATATGGCATTCGTAGATCAGGGGCTGAAGGAGGCTTTCGGTTGCGGTATATTTCTGGTCATTCCACGGGAACTTCTCATGTTGAAACCAAAGCTGACCTGCAAAATCATGACTTTCAGGATCCTGAATTACCCTTCGGATGTAAGCAGGAATCCGGTCAATACCACCTTTGGCGGCAATGACATGGACTTTGACTTTGCCCTGGTGCACGAATCGATCTTTGTAGGCTTCATAAGGCAAGAAAATCTCCCAATCGCCCCGAGGGTTGCGTCTCATCGGATGGTTATACCTATCCCAATCATTGAAATCTCCGAAAAAGAATAACTGCTGAGCGGCCGGAGCCCATTCGCGATAGACCCAACCTTTGCGCAGGGCGGATTCGAAATGAATTCCGTAATACTGATGGATATTGGCAAATTCGAGTATGCTGCCGAAGTTGTTCTCAATTTCCCGAAGCTTGTTTTTATAAGTGTCAAAGCGCTTCTTTAATTGAGGTTCGTATTCCTCCAACCAGGGTTCATCTTTTACAAGGGGTAATTTTTCTTCTTCGTTCACAAAAAATCCTTTTTGCCTGAGTTGAATTTAGAAAAAATAAGGGGATTAGAGGGGGAATTTCTCGGGATGAAATCAAAAAAGTGATTTTCTCGCAACTTGATTAAAAAACTGCCATGAGTACAGCGGAAATTAAACAACAGCTCCACAGCCTAATTGAAAAAGCAGATTCTGAATTGCTTGAGTTGGCTTATTATATTTTGAGTAAATCTGAAAGTGAAGTAAACCTAAACCAAGCTCAAATCGATGAACTTGTAAAAAGGTATGCTGCTCATTTAGAGAATCCCGGTAAAGGTTCAAGTTGGGATGAAGTAAGAGCTCGAATTTCCATGAAATAAACCCGGCCTCGACTTCGCTCGGCCTCCGAAATTATGGTTTGTTTTGGGAGGGAGGGGAAATGGAGCGGCGAAGCCGCTCCATTTCCCCTCCCTCCACACCTTAGCAACACCAGTCACCAAGCGAAGTCGAGGTGATATAGGGGATTCTAATTTTTCCCCTTGCTTAATTCTTTCAAAACTTTAAAGTCCCGATTTATTAAAGCTTCCTTTTTGGATTTTGACCAATTTTGGATTTGTTTCTCCCTTTCAAAAGCCTCGTCAATGCGGTCAAAAGTTTCAAAATAGACTAATTTAACCGGCAGGTGTTTTTTGGTGAAATTTGCACCTACTCCAAGGTGATGTTGCTCCAATCGTTTTTCCAAATTTGTTGTGCTACCAGTATAATATTGGCCGTTTCCACAAATAAGGATGTACATAAAAGCTTCCATATTATCAAAATTTAAGGAAACGTATAGTTCTTTGGGTGTTTTGGAGGAAAAAATCTATGGATATACGGAATCCTGCCAGTAGGCAAATTTTATTTTGCTTCACCTCGACTTCGCTCGGTGCCCGATGGTTATTGTTTTAGAGGCGGGGGAGGAAAAGAGGCTTTGCCGCATTTTCTCCCCCGCCTCTGTTAAATCAAATTTCCGGTGGCCGAGCGAAGTCGAGGCCATTTTGATCTACTGGCAAAGTAGCGGATAAACATAAAAAATCAGATCCAAGAAATGATATGTTAGTTTAAATCTATTTATTTTTTGATAAATGGGCCTCGACTTCGCTCGGCCACCGAGGTTTATGGTTTTGGGAGGGAGGGGAAATGGAGCGGCGAAGCCGCTCCATTTCCCCTCCCTCCACACCTTAGCAACACCGGTCACCGAGCGAAGTCGAGGTGATCTAGGCACTTTAAAATCCCTTTTTGAAATTCTTTAAAAAGGTTTATTTGGTTTGGCTCTTTTTCAATGCTTCTCATACACCATTTCCGGTTCTCTTACTTCTACATTTCCGTCCTCGTTGATTCGATCAAGCGTAACCAGCTTCAATTCGTTGATCAACATCGGATCGTACTTGGCGGCAACGCGGATGTAGTTTTCTGTGAAACCGTGGATCTTTCCGTTTTCCACATCTTCTTCGAAAAGGACGGTAAAAGTTTTGCCCAGATTCTCCTCGTAGAATTGCCTTCTTTTTTTCTCAGACAAGATTCTAAGCATCTTGGACCGTTCGTTTCTTTTCTTCAGCGGTACTATTCCGTCCATTTCCACAGCACGGGTATTTGCCCGCTCGGAGTAGGTGAAAACGTGGAGATAAGAGATATTGAGTTCGTTCAGGAAATTATAGGTATCGAGAAATAACTCATCCGTTTCTCCGGGAAAGCCCACAATTACATCCACACCGATGCAAGCCTGAGGCATCAGGGTTTTGATTTTGCTGACCCGATCCACGTATAATTCTCTCAGATATCTTCTGCCCATTTTCCTCAAAATGGTATTGGAACCTGACTGAAGTGGAATATGAAAATGGGGGACAAAAAGCTTGGATTGGGAAGCAAAGCTGATAATCTCATTGGTGAGGAGATTAGGTTCAATGGAGGAAATCCGGAATCGGTTGATTCCCTCAACTTCATCCAGCGCAAAAACCAAATCCGCGAATCGCTCATTTCTCTTTCCGTCGGCGATTCCAAAGTCGCCGATATTCACTCCGGTCAGGACGATTTCTTTGACGTCGGTTTTGGCGATTTCCCAGGCAGATTCCAATACGCTTTCGATGGTATTGCTTCTACTTTTTCCCCTTGCTAATGGAATGGTACAGAAAGCGCAACCATAATTACATCCATCCTGAACCTTGAGAAAGGTTCTTGTCCGGTCGTTAATAGAATAGGCATTGTTGAAAATATTCGCTTCGGTGATCTCAGAAGCGAGGACTTTGGTCTCCTGAGCTTTTGCAAAATCATCCAGGAGTTCGATTAATCTGAATTTCTCAGCGGCCCCGAGTACAGCATCCACGCCTTCGATCTCAGAGATTTCTACTGGTTTCAGCTGTGCATAGCAGCCTATAATCGTCACATAGGAGTTGGGGGAAATCTTCTTAGCCTCTCTTACAATCTTTTTACACTTCTTATCAGCATTCTCGGTTACTGAGCAGGTATTGATGATGAAAATGTCTGGATTATCCTGAAAATCAACTTTCAGGTAACCCTTTTCTTCAAATTGTCTGCTGATTGTTGAAGTTTCAGAGAAATTCAGCTTACAACCCAGTGTATAGAATGCTACTTTTTTCACAATTGCTCTCCTTAATTAGAATTTGCAAAGTTAATTAATCCCTTCTTGTTTTCAATTTTCCAATTTTCGGGACTTTTTCACAGTTTTTTCGGGAAATGGCTCTCCTAAAAGCATGTTTTATTGAAAAAACTATAAAAATTTCAAAAAATAGCCCCAATAAAAGGTCAAAAGCTTTTTCGAACAAGTATTTTTCTATTTTTGTGGGTATAATATTAAACCACAGATTGTAGAAATGGCAACACAAAGACAACTAGCCTTATCGATGGTGCAGGCGAGACAGCGAGTAGCTGTAGTACCACCATCCACCAAAATCTCAGACTATTTCGGAACAAATGTTTTTGGAAATGATCAAATGAAGCAGTCTTTGGCTCCTTCAGCCTATAAGAGGGTGATTGAAGCTATTGACAAAGGAAGTAAAATTGATGCAGCAACAGCTGAAGAAGTAGCCTCTGCTGTAAAAATCTGGGCCATTTCTAAAGGGGTGACACATTATACCCACTGGTTCCAGCCTTTGACTGGTACTACAGCTGAGAAACACGATTCCTTCTTCGATGCCCATGCCGGCATGGAGAAATTCAGAGGATCATCTTTGGTTCAGCAGGAGCCTGATGCATCTTCTTTCCCACATGGAGGTATCCGTTCAACTTTCGAAGCAAGAGGATATACTGCATGGGATCCTTCTTCTCCGATATTTATTTTTGAAAACACACTTTGTATCCCTACCATTTTCGTGTCTTACACAGGGGAAGCATTGGATTATAAAACTCCTCTGTTAAAATCAATGGAGGCAATCAATGAGGCAGCTGTTGAGATTTGCCAGTTGTTTGACAGAAACGTGAGAAAAGTTCAGCCTTCATTGGGTGTTGAACAAGAATATTTTGTGATAGACAAAGCGCTTTTTGCAGCACGTCCTGACTTGGTTATGGCTGGCAGATCGGTATTCGGTCACAACCCTGCAAGAGGTCAGCAATTGGAAGATCACTACTTCGGTACTATACCGACAAGAGTAAAGGATTTCATGGTGGAATTCGAAATCGAATCTCACAAGTTGGGTATTCCGGTGATGACCCGTCACAATGAGGTGGCTCCTGGTCAATTCGAAGTGGCTCCTATTTATGAGGAAATCAACAAGGCAACAGATCACAATCAGCTTTTGATGGATGTGATGGAGAAAGTAGCCGAAAAGCATAACCTGAAAGTATTGCTTCATGAGAAGCCATTTGCAGGTGTGAACGGAAGCGGAAAGCACAACAACTGGTCATTGATCACTGATACCGGAGTTAACCTTTTCCAGCCAAGCAATTCAGCTCGTGAAAACCTTCAGTTCCTGACTTTCTTGGTAGCTACTGTAAAATCGGTTTTTGATCATGCAGACTTATTGAGAGCAAGTATTGCTTCTGCGGGTAATGACTTCCGTTTGGGTGCTAACGAAGCTCCTCCGGCAATCATGTCAGTATTCCTGGGCGGTACACTTTCCGATGTTTTGGATGAGCTGGAGAAAAACGGCAATCTGAAAATTGAGAAAGGTGATAACATGTACATGAAGTTGGGTATTTCTAAAATCCCTGAAATCATCCTTGACAATACAGACAGAAACAGAACTTCTCCTTTTGCCTTCACTGGTAACAAGTTTGAGTTCAGAGCGGTTGGTTCTCAGTCTAACGTAGCCGGACCGATGACTACTTTGAACGTGATCGTAGCAGACACTCTTAAGGTGATGGCTAAGGACATCGAAAAAGAAATGAATGCTGGTAAGGAGAAGAAGATTGCGATCGTGAATGTCTTGAGAAAATATATCAAAGACAGCAAGAAAGTAAGATTTGAAGGTGACGGTTACTCTGAAGAATGGGCTAACGAGGCTGCTAAAAGAGGACTTTCTAACTCGAAGTCAACTCCTGAGGCTTTGGATGTATATGCTAAAAAATCAACCAAAGATTTGTTCGAGCGCAACAACGTGCTGAACGCAATCGAAGTACATGCGAGACATGAGATCATGCTTGAGGATTACATCAAGAAAGTACAGATCGAAAGCCGTGTAATGGGTGATTTGGCACTAAACCATATCATTCCAACTGCGATCCTTTATCAGAACAAATTGATCGAAAACGCAAACGGTTTGAAAGGTCTTGGATTAGATCATTCAGCTGCTCTGGAAACTATTAAAGAGGTATCCAGACATATTGAATCTGTGAAAGTAAATGTGACTGCTATGACAGAAGCGAGAAAAGAGCTTAACAAAGAGGAAGAAATTGTGACCCGGGCTAAAGGATATCAGTCTAAAGTTAAAGCTGCTTATTTTGATAAGATTCGTTACGCAGTGGATAAACTTGAGCTACTGGTTGACGATGAGTCTTGGCCACTTGTGAAATACAGAGAAATGCTATTTATCAGATAGTAGGTCTCAAATTACAGAAAGCCATCCGATGAGGATGGTTTTTTTGTTTTTAGCTTGCCTGAGTAATCGCTAATTTCGGTTCGGCTATTTGATGAGCGCAATTCTTAAAAGTCTTTCCTGATAAGTAATTTCCCATATGCATTTAATTGGAGTTGATATTGGCGGTTCACATATTTCTGCTGCGAAAGTGGAATTGAAGGACCGTGAAGCCGGAATTTTAGATTTTGTGGAAACTGATGTAGATGCTTTTGGGTCTTCGGATGATATTCTCAAAACCTGGTCTGAATTGATTCTGAAAGCTGCCGGAGATTCAGCAGAGTTCAGGATTGGAATAGCGATGCCTGGGCCTTATGACTATCCCAATGGGATTTCTCTGATTAAAGACCAAGGAAAATTGCTTTCGCTTTATGGACTTTCGGTCAGGAATTTACTGGCTGAAAGACTTGATATTTTACCGGAAAACATTTCTTTCACCAATGATGCGGAAGCTTTTCTCTCTGGCGAAAGCTACGCAGGAGCTGGCCGGGATTTTCAAAACTCCATTGGAATTACCCTTGGAACAGGCTTGGGTTCGGCGATCAAAGTATATGATGTAGTTAAAGATGCCAAGCTCTGGACTGCACCTTTCCGAACCGGAATCGCCGAAGATTACCTCGGAACAGACTGGTTTATTCGCTTCGCAAAGGAGCAATTCGGGAAAGAAATCACAGGTGTGAAAGATCTTCTGAGAGCCGGTTTTGATGAGAAGATGGCTGATTCCATTTTCGAAGAATTTGGAAAAACTCTTGGCGAATTTCTCTTTCCATACATTATCCGATTACATTCCGAAGGAGTGGTTTATGGAGGAAAAGTCAGTTTGGCAGCAGATCGATTTTTATCGGCTACGCATAAATACCTTGACTATCAGGGATATGATGTTCCGATTAAAGTTTCTCCATTGGGAGAAAAATCTGCTTTGATAGGGTCAGTTTTGACTTTTTTGGATCAGGAAACCGAAAGGTAATCCATCCTTTGAATTATAAAATCAGGGATTGCAGTAAATCTACAACTACTGAACTCTCCCTGCTTTTCTCAATCCCGATCCCTCGCTTTTGGTAAGTGCATCGCCCATGTCAGCTCTTGCTGATTCTGCGAATCCATTCAGTTTAGCGAGGATTTCAGGGTTTTCGGCAGATATATCTTTCGCCTCTTTCGGATCTTTAGAAAGGTCAAATAATTCAACTTTTTCCAGTTTTGTCATCGAGTATTTCACCGGAATTCCATCGTTTCGCATTTCTGTTCCGGATGGGATGGTTCGGTATTCATGTGGGAAAACCATTTTCCATTTCCCGAAAATCACAGCCTGAAGTTCATTGCGATTGTAATAAGCGAAATAGGGTTTTGATTCAGTTTCCTTTCCTTCGATCAGGGGCCAGATATTTCCTCCATCGATCTTCAACTTGGGAAGTTCAGAACCGGTGATTTCCGCCAAAGTCGGAAGAATATCAATCGTCATCGCTGCTTCTGGCTGGACCTTTCCTGCGGGGATTTTACCCGGCCAGGTGAAGATTGCCGGTACCCGGATTCCTCCTTCCCAGGAAGTTCCTTTTCCTTCTTTCAATCCTCCAGTCAAACCGGCGTGTCCTCCATATGAAATCCAGGGGCCATTATCCGAAGTGAAGATGATTAGCGTATTCTCGTCCAAACCGAGTTCTTTCAGCTTTTTTCGGATTTCTCCAACAGACCAATCAATCTCCATCATCACGTCGCCGTACAATCCCTGCTTTGATTTCCCTTTGAATTTCTCCGAAACATAAAGCGGAACATGAGGCATGCTATGTGCCAAATAGAGGAAGAATGGGCTTTTCTGGTTTTTTTGGATAAATTCCAGCGCCTTCCCGGTATAGCGGGTGGTGAGTTGACTTTGGTCGTCGATTGTCTCGATTACATTCTCGTTTTCAAAAAGAGGAAGAGGCGGATAATAGTTTTTGGATTCCGGATGATGGGGCCACATATCGTTGGAATAGGGGAGGCCGAAGTAAGAACCGAAGCCTTGCTTAGTCGGCAAAAACTCCGGAAGATGTCCCAGATGCCATTTCCCAATCATTCCTGTTTGATAGCCATTTTCCTTCAGCATCTCTGCAATGGTAGTTTCCTCGGGATTCAAACCATGCTTCGCAGTATGGTCAAGTGCGCCAAAAATCTCCAGACGATTCGCATAAGTTCCGGTCAATAAAGCGGCTCGGGAAGCTGAGCAAACTGCATGAGGAACATAAAATTGGGTGAAACTCGTACCGTCTTTTGCCAACTTATCCAGGTTCGGTGTTTCCCAATCGTTGGCTCCATAGCTTCCTAAATCACCGTATCCCATGTCATCTGCGAAAATGAGGATGATGTTTGGGCGGGAATCAGAGGCTTTTTCCTCAAAGCTTTCAGGACTTTGAAATGATGCCCAAATGAAGGGAAGGAGGTGGAGAAATTGGTTCATCGGGTTTTTCTGGTGGGTCTTAATGCTGTTAATCCACTTTTCCGGGTTGACTACTTAAAAAAAGCCCGAGGGAATCAGGCTTTTGGATCTTAGTGAAAACTTCAATTTCTGCTGAGATTTCTATCCCATTCGATTGATTACATCCTCGAATAACTTCTCGTTTACCACAGCAACGCCGCCCATCAGTCCGACATCTTCACCAAGTTGGTAAAGAGCGAGCTGAGATCTTTCACGTGACTTGGCCATAGAGTAGATATTTAAAGCCTGCTGAATAGGAGTGATCAGATATTGATTTGCTTCTGCCACAGATCCGCCGATGATGATCAGTTCAGGATTCAACAGCTGAATCAAAATTGAGATACCGCGACCCAAATCAAGTCCGGCTTCGGAAAGAATTGTGATCGCTCGCTGATCTCCTGCCAAAGCCGCTTCCACCACCAAACCAGGTTCAAGTTCACCTTGATGATCCCGTACCATTCTGGCCAAAATACTGTCTTTGTCCAGCTTGATTGCATCTTCTGCCATTCTTACGATGGCTGTGCCGGAAGCCACGGCTTCAAGACAGCCTTTTTTGCCGCAAGTGCATGTGATTTCCCGCGATTCAAAAATAGGGGAGTGAGCAAACTCTCCTGCAAATCCGGAGGCACCTTGATAGATTTTGCCGTCAATGATGATTCCAAGGCCGATTCCCCAGCCAATGAAAATTCCCAGCACGTTTTTGTAAGAATGCTCCGAACCAAATTTATATTCGGCTAGAGTCATTGCCCTTGCATCATTTTCAAGGAAAATCTTCTTCTCGAATCTGGATTCCAGGTTTTCGAGAAGGGTTTTCTTTCCAAACTTGAGGTAGGTATAATTTACCCCACCGACAGAATCGATCAAACCAGGCATTGAGATACCGATTGCGATTACTTTTTCCGAAGGGATTCCTGTTTTTGCCAGGTAGCCTTCGATGTATTCGCACAACGTATCAAAAGTCTCCTTCTCATTATTAAGCGTGATTTTATGACTCTCTTTTGGAAATGCCAGAGTATGAGTGCAGGAATAGAGCGCCAGATTTACATTGAATCGGGATAAGTCCACCGATAGAACATAAAATGCATTTTCCGCCAAGCGATACAAGTCCGGTTTTCTGCCTCCCTGAGATTCTGCCCGTCCATGCTTGATCACTTCGCCGGAATTCATCAAATCTCCCAAAAGGGAATTTACAGTCGGTAATGAAATACCCACTTCCGTGCAGATTTCGCTGGCAGTATTGGCTCCCTTGAGGTAAAGGTTCTTGATTATTTTAATTTTGTTGAGGTAGCTTTTTATTTCAACTACGCCCTCCATTTTTTCAATGACTGCTTGAGGATTTATCAGGTGCATATTCCAAATTTATTCCTGAATTAAAGGAATTATTAGGTTTCAAAAAATACTTTTCTAAAAAAATTGAAAAATGAGAAGGAGATTTCCATTGAAAAGTAAATTTATTTTCCCGGATGCTTCAATTTTAAAAAAAGATTTGAAATGTTAGTTTTTCAATTGAGCTGTTTATTTCATTTGATTTTTTTTAGTTTTAAAAAACAATTTTTCAAAAGCATGGATATAATCGATCTCGCCAAAAACCTGAGTAAGGAAGAGGTTTTTCAAAAAGTTGGTGAATTTATTGAGAATCAAGGGCTCACCGTCGTTCAAAAAGACCTTGAAAGGCCTTGGGGTGGTTTTTTTGTTTTAGATGAATCACAAATCCTCGAATTCAAGAACCTGTTTTTCGTGGATGTTGAGTTTTCGGAAGAGCAATTAAGTCAGAAGTTTAGTCCAAAGTTTTTGTTGGTGGCTCCGGGTCAAAGATTGTCCTGGCAATATCACTTCAGGAGAGCGGAACTTTGGAAACTGATTGCCGGGATTTCCGGTCTGGTACGAAGTGCCAATGACGAGCAAGGCGAAGTAATAGAAATGGAAATGGGTAAAACCGTTTCCCTTGAGAAAGGAGAGAGACATCGCCTTGTTGGTCTTGATAACTGGGGAATAGTCGCAGAAATCTGGATGCATGCCGATCCTGATCATCCATCAGATGAATCAGATATCGTACGGCTTCAGGATGATTACTCCCGAAAATGAAAATAGCCCGGATTCAAACCCGGGCTATTTTTATGCTTTTTAAACCTGATTTCCCTTCGGAATAATTGATTTAATTCTTAAGCTGATCTATTCTCTTGGCGATTTCTTCTGCATCAGCCAAAAGTTTGTCAGAAGCTGTTCTGTTGCTATGTGATAGTTTGTGTGCATCAGAAAGCATCTTTGAATAAGTCTCCTGCAATTTTTCTATTTCTGATTTCTTCTTAAATATTCCGAACATGGCGATTTATTTTAATCAGAACTGATCGGCAAGCGGAAGGTTTTGATTTAGTTGAATATGATCACGTTTTGAATCGGATCTTCCACTACTTCATCGTTTTTATAATTGATCAGATCTTCCAGTCTCCCGGCAGGATTGTAATACCTCCATGGACCTTCTTTTCGTCCATCTTTCATCGATCCTTCTGAGGCTTTTTTCCCGGTTTCATGATAGAAAATCCACAATCCCTCAGCCTTACCCGATTTATAGCTTCCCTCTGATTCTTTCTTTCCTGAGACGTAGTAGGTGATTCGTGTACCGTTTCCGTCTTTCAAAGTGCCTTTGTCAAACGTTTTACTTCCGTCGTAGGTGTAATAGTCTCCCACATTCATCAGGCGACCATTATCCCATTTCTCTTCCTGGGTCAATTGCTTGTTGTCATAGAATAATCCCCATGTCCCGTCTTCGAATCCAAGTTCATAACTTCCGACAGACTTGAGCTGTCCGCCGTCATAGTAATAAAACCATTGACCTTCTTCCATTCCCAGGTTATATTCTCCTTCTGCTACCAGGATTCCAACTTTGTTGAAGTATTTCCAAAGTCCTGTTTTGAGATCGTTTCTGTATTCTCCAATTGAATAGATTTTCCCGTCAGGGAAAAAGCTCTTCCAAAGTCCTGTTTTCATTCCTGATTGATACTGACCAGATACGGATAGCTCTCCCGAACTGTGGTATTCTACATATTCACCGACAGGCACACCCAATTCATAGGTCTTTCTCTTTGAGATTGCTTTATTTGGGAAATATTCCTCCCAGGTTCCAATCGCAATTCCGTTTTCGTATTTCTCTATCCGAGCAAGGCGCTTGTTTTCATAGAAGTATTTCCAGATTCCTAACCGGTTGCCGGATTGGTCATAGTATTCCTCTGCTTCGATTGTTTTGGTTCCGGGAAAATATCGTTTCCACTCTCCAACCTTTTGTCCATTGACATATTTCCCTTCCTCTACGACAAGATTCGGATAAGTATATCTTCTGAAATCACCTTCCAGTTTTCCGTTTTTATAGACTGCTTCCGTGATGAGAGTTCCGTCTTGGTCGTATTCTAAAAATGGACCTTCCCGCTGGTCATTTACATAAAACTCACGGATAGCCAGTTCGCCATATTCATAATATCGGACCCATTGACCGGTTTTCTTTCCATTTTCGTATTGGCCTTCTTGCAGAATTTGCTTCGGGTCTATGTAGTCCGGCGTACCGGTTTTTCCATAATACTCGATGGATTTACCAACTAACAAACTATCCTGAAATATCAATTGCTTTTTCAGGGCACCGTCGGCGTCAAAAATGACTGTAGGTCCGAAGAGCTTCCCATCTTTATAATCTGCGATAACTTTTCTTTTTCCATCCGGGAAATAACTTGTCCAAACTCCGTTGCGAAGACCATTTTTAAAAGTGCCTTCTACCAGTAGTGTGTTGGTTTTTGGGCTGAAATATTTCCAAAGTCCCTGTTTGATATTGTCGGTTTGGATGCCTGTAGCGATGATAGTTGAGTCAGAATTGTACTGAGTAACCATTTCTGATTTCTGGGCAAAAACTGGCGAACAAAATAAAAGAAGGCCAATGAGAATGTATTTCATACGTTCGATATTTCAGATAAACTCAAGGATGAATGAGTTATTCAAAAAGGGTTGGATTAAGTTGTAACGAGACAATTGAGAATATTGTACGGATGAACTGAATTCCTGTTTAAAAATAAGTTATTTCCTGCTTTATCCCATTTTTTGGGAGAGTGACTCAATCACTTTTTTTATTTCAGATGAAAGTTGGTCTGCAATCAGGTTTTTTTCCAAAGGAATAGAAAGTGGCTTGAACCATTGAAAAAATGCTAATTCTTGCATTTGTTCTAACCCCGGGCTTCTTGTCGAGTTTGATTCCAGGATCAATTCCGGGTAATCCCAGGGAGAGGAAGTGAGCCCCAGGGAAAAATCGTTTTCTAAAAAGTACAGCTGAGGTTCTGAAAACGTATTCTTTCCGATGAGGACAAAGAGAAACATCCCATGGCCAAACCAATTTATATAAAATCCATTT
Organism: Algoriphagus sp.; assembly: GCA_036676605.1. Taxonomy (GTDB): domain Bacteria; phylum Bacteroidota; class Bacteroidia; order Cytophagales; family Cyclobacteriaceae; genus Algoriphagus. The sequence goes on along the minus strand of JAKFCO010000101.1, from coordinate 105 downwards.
ATAAATTACACAAATAATAGATACCTTTCCATAAAAACACAAACTATGGGAAGACCAGTTTTGAAAGTGAAAGGGCACACTCCGGAGGAGATAAGATCCCTTATA
>JAKFCO010000100.1:0-24447 GCA_036676605.1 Algoriphagus sp. | reverse complement strand
CTCAATGACCCTCCCGATAAAATCGGGATGCTCTACCAGCTGAGCTACAGAATCATATTTTTTTCAAGCGGATCGTTATCTGCTTTTTCTATTTAATCATTTCGAACTCAATGACCCTCCCGACTATCCCGATAGCTATCGGGACGGGATGCTCTACCAGCTGAGCTACAGAATCATGATCACTTTTTTGAGAAATTTTAACTTCCCAAAACTTGCATCAAACCTTTCAAATTGACTCTCTGGCCTTGCTTTTTGCCAGATCATTGTCGTAATTGGACTGCAAAAATAAGCGGACAAAACTTAAATGCCAAACCCTAAATCGATCTTTCTCGCAAAACTTTTCATAATTTCTTTACTCTTTTTACAAAGTATTCATTGTCAAGCAGATGTAAAGAGCCTTGCAATAGCAGATTCTTTGTTTGAACAGAGGAGTTATAAAGAAGCAATGGAAGTTTATCAGTTAAACTACCAATTAGGCGTCTATTCCCCGGCTATGTTGCTCAAAATGTCCTTCATCGCTGAAGGTATTGGGGACAAAGAAAAAGCTACTCTTTATCTGAGTAAATATTATGATCTCAATCCCAATCCCCAGACAATCACTAAGATCAAAAGCTTAACAGGCCAGAATAATCTGGTAGGATATGAAGTAAGTGATGTGAGAAGGTTTGTCTTGTTTTTGGTCGAGTACGAGGAGATCATCGTCGGGGTCTTAGCGATCTTTTTGGTAGGCTCTCTGATTTCCCTTTGGATCACGCTTAGGAAGCATGCTGAGAGTAGCAATTATTGGCCAACCGTATTATTGATTATTGTGATTTTCGCTGTTAATAACTTCCTGAGAGGCCCAAACACAGGCTTGGTGACAAGCAGTCCAACTTTCATCGTAGACCAGCCTACGGCAGGAGGGGAGTTGATCGAGACAGTAGAACCCGGACATCGGGTTCGAATTAAATCAAGTAAGGATATCTGGTTTGAAGTAGAGTGGAAAGACCAGATCGGTTACATCAAAAAATCAGACGTGACAAGGTTATAAAAAATGCCTCCGATTTCGGAGGCATTTTTTTTAGAGTTTCTTAATCACAATGTTTCGGAAGGAAACCAGATCTCCGTGATCCTGGAGAGCAATTTTTCCCTTTTTGTATTTGCCAAAGCCAGGCATGTCTTTGAACTTACTTTTAGCAATCAATGCTTCCCACTCAGGTGTCCACATTGTAGTACTTACGATAGTTTTGCCGTTCAACACCAAATCAAGTTTGCCATTGTTAGCAATGATTTCTGCCTGGTTCCACTCACCATATGGCTTCACAGTTTCCTCGCTGCTTACGATCAGATCGTATAAATCCCCAGCTCTGTGGCTGATGATTTTAGCATCAGGATGTCCTGCGTTATCCAAAACCTGCATCTCTGGTCCTGTATTCCAAGGATACTGAAATTCCGGTGACTCATGAACAAAGAACATGACACCACTATTTCCATTTTGGGCAATTTTCCACTCGTATTTCAGATGGAAGTTTTCGAATTCTTCATTGGTTACGATGTCACCACCGTCACCTGTTTGCCAGCCAGCTTTGTTGGTAGCATCCAGGAAAAGCTCGCCATTTTCGATTTTCCAGGCTTTTCCAACTTCTCCTCCGCCGTACTTTGACCAGCCATTAAAAGTCTGTCCGTCAAAAAGGCTGATCCATTCTTCAACCGGTTCAGTTTCCACTGCCTCAGAGTCCTGCATTTCTGCTTCTTCTGTTTTGGGAGCAGAGCAGGCCGCCATCAAGCCGGCGGCTGCCAAAAGTGCTAAATAGCTTTTCTTCATCCTTATTTCTTAAGAAGCAAAACGTAACGAACCATGTCCTTTGCGTCTTCTTCGCTCAAGCCAATATGTGCAGGCATTGCGATTTCTCCCCATACACCAACTCCTCCGGCGATTACTTTCGCAGCAAGCATATTGACGTTTTCTTCGGTGTTTTCATATTTTGCTGCCACGTCTGCATAAGATGGTCCTACGATTTTTCTTTCCACCATGTGGCAGGAAGTACAATCTGAAGCTTTCAATTTCTCCAGACCTTTGATGTAAATCGGATCGTTCTTGTATTTTTCTTCCAGGCTAATCTCTGCGACCGGCTCAGGAGCTGCAACAGCCACCTCTGTAGTTTCAGTAGTCTCAGCAGTTTTCTCTCCGCCTCCGCATGCAAAGGTCAAGCCTGCTAATGCGATCAATCCAACGTTTAATAAGTTTGTAATTTTCATAATAGGTATTTGTTTAAGTAATCAGATTCCAAGTATTTTTTTGTTGAAAGCCTCATCAGCTCCTGTACTGGCAAAGTCATCGAAGGCTTTCTCAGTCACTCTTATAATATGGCTGTCAATGAATGGAGCTCCTTCGGCAGCACCTTGTTCAGGATGCTTGATTGCACATTCCCATTCCAAAACTGCCCAGCCACTGTAATCGTACTGCGAAAGTTTGCTAAATATTCCTGCAAAATCAACTTGTCCATCACCTAATGAACGGAATCTGCCTGCACGCTCCACCCAGCCTTGATATCCTCCATAGACTCCTTGCTTTCCCGTAGGATTGAATTCAGCATCCTTCACATGGAACATTTTGATTCTTTCATGATAGAAATCAATGAATTGTAGATAATCCAGGCACTGAAGTACAAAGTGACTTGGGTCATAAAGGATGTTAGCACGCTTGTGTCCATTCACTTTGTCCAGAAACATTTCGAAGGTAATTCCATCGTGCAAGTCCTCTCCGGGATGTAGTTCATAGCAAAGATCCACTCCGTATTGGTCAAACTCATTCAAGATCGGAAGCCATCTTTTTGCCAGTTCGGTGAAACCCGTCTCTACCAATCCGGCCGGTCTTTGCGGCCAAGGGTAAACGGTCTGCCACATTAAAGCTCCGGAGAAAGTCGCATGAGCATTCAAACCCAAATTGCTGGAGGCTTTTGCTGCGAATTTTAATTGCTGAGTAGCCCAGGCAGACTTTCCTTTCAGGTCGCCTTTCAGATTTGCCGGAGCAAAGCCATCAAAAAGCTCATTGTATGCAGGATGCACAGCTACGAGTTGGCCCTGCAGGTGAGTGGAAAGTTCGGTGATGACCATCCCGGTTTCTGATACTATTCCGGCGATTTCATCTGCGTACGTTTTGCTTTCGGCAGCTTTCTGCAAGTCAATTAATCTGCCGTCCCAGGAAGGAATCTGAACTCCTTTGTAGCCCAGGTCGGACATATACTCGCAAATATTTTTCAGGTTGTTAAAAGGCGCTTCGTCACCCGCAAACTGTGCGAGGAAAATGGCCGGTCCCTTAATTGTTTTCATCTTGATTTTTGGGTTTGTATGAATTAGGTTTTGAGATTATTTTTCAACTACAAAAGGTGTCCATTTAATGTCGGAAGCAGTGCTCTTCAATACATGATCAATGAAAGCCATGCCACGAATACCGTCTTCAACTCCCGGATAGTCCTGCCATTCCTTTTTAGGAGTTTCGCCCGCGCGCTGAGCAAAAATACAACGGGCAAAATTTCGGTAAAGGTTAGCGAACGCCTCAATGTATCCTTCCGGATGTCCGGCTGGGGTTCGGGTATTTTCCTGGGCAAGCGAGCCTAAATAACCTGTTCCTGCCCTGAAAATCTGTGCAGGATGACCAGGAAAGCGAACCGTAAGTGAATTATTGAGTTCCTGCTCCCATTCCAATCCGCCCTTTTCTCCGTAAACACGAACTTTCAGGTTGTTTTCGCAGCCGGTATCTGTTTGCGAGGCCATCAGAACTCCGGAAGCACCATTTTCGAAGCGAAGCAAAACTACTCCGTCATCATCAATTGGTCGGCCTTCGATTTTGATATAAAGGTCAGCACAAAGATGGGAGACCTTTTCCCCTGTGATATATTCTGCCATGTGGAAAGCATGCGTGCCTATGTCACCCATACATCCTGCCAGACCGTTTCTGTTTGGATCGGTTCTCCATTCGGCCTGCTTGTTATTTTCTGTTTCCAGAAGTTTATAAAGCCAGCCCTGAGGATATTCCACGTAGACTTTTCTCACTTTTCCGATTTGGCCCTCAGCGATCATCTGCTTGGCTTGCTTGATCATCGGATAGCCTGAATAGGTATGCGTCAGCAGAAATAGCTTATCTGATTTTTTGACTTCGTGGTAAAGTGCCTTTGCCTCCGTATAATTCAACGTCAGCGGCTTGTCCAAAACCACATGGAAACCATGTTTCAATGCTTTGACAGTCGGGTCAAAATGGAAGTTGTTTGGAGTCACGATCACGACTACATCGATGCGCTCGGATTCTGGAAGTTCCACCTCCTTTGCAAACATCTCATCGTAGCTGCCATAAACCCTCTTCGGGTCGAGCATGAGTTCTTCTCCGCGCTTTTTGGATTTTTCAGGATTTGAGCTGAAAGCACCTGCGACCAATTCATACATTCCGTCCATGAGCGCACCGTTGAGGTGGATGGCTCCGATGAAAGATCCGGGGCCTCCGCCAATCAGACCGATTTTAAGTTTTTTGGGTGTTGACATAAGTCAAATAGGCTTTTTAATTCTTTAAATAATCGTTGAAATAATTGATTCTGAGTGAAAATTCCTCTGTTCTTCGATTGATCAGCTAGAATAATTGATCAGCAGTTTTATCAGGTTATAAGTGGCTTTTGGGAAACATTTTTTCACCTAACTTCAGATTCTCAAATGAGATGCTTAAAATACAGCAAAAAGCTCAAATTCTAAACTTTAAGCCTTAATTAGGGCTTTCAAAACCATTTTAAAATTATCCTATGAAAGTAAACACAAGGTTCCAACTCTCCCTAATGATGTTTCTTGAATTTTTCGTTTGGGGATCCTGGTTTGTGACAATGGGTACTTTTCTGGGTACAAATCTACAGGCAAATGATCAGGATATTTCGTTGGCATTTGCGACCCAATCTTTCGGGGCGATTATTGCCCCTTTTGTAGTTGGATTGATTGCGGATCGATTTTTTCATGCGCAGAGAATCCTGGGATTTATCCATTTGGCCGGGGCGGCATTGATGTATGGATTATTTGCTTCCACTGATTTTTCGGGGTTTTTCCCAATTCTATTGGCATATATGATTCTTTTCATGCCCACCCTCGCGTTGGTCAATTCCATTTCATTCAACCAAATGAAAGATCCCGCGAAAGAATTTTCAGGGATCAGGGTTTGGGGGACTATTGGATGGATCACAGCAGGAGTTTTGATTAGCTACCTGTCCTGGGATAGTCAGGAGGGATTGAAAGAAGGCATGCTTCGCAACACCTGGCTGATGGCAGCGATCATTTCCCTGATTTTGGGTTTGTTCAGTTTTACGCTTCCGGCTACGCCCCCGCGAGCCAAATCATCTGATTCATTCAAACTTTCGGAAGTGCTGGGATTAAATGCTTTGGCACTACTGAAACATAAAAATTTCGCCATTTTCTTCATTAGCTCTATTCTTATTTGCATTCCACTGGCCTTCTATTACCAAAACGCCAGTCCGTTCCTGACTGAAATCGGAGTAGAAAATTCAACCGGAAAGATGGCTTTTGGACAGATTTCCGAGGTGCTCTTCATGCTTGCCTTGCCGATTTTCTTTTCGCGTTTTGGAATCAAAAAGACATTGATCGTGGCAATGGCAGCCTGGGCTATTCGATATGTTTTCTTTGCTTTTGGAGATGCCAATGAAGGAGTTTGGATGCTTCTGGTCGGGATTGTTTTGCACGGAATCTGTTATGATTTCTTTTTTGTCAGCGGGCAGATTTATACGGATTCACATGCAGGTGAGCGCTACAAATCATCCGCACAAGGTCTCATTACATTGGCAACGTATGGAATAGGGATGCTGATCGGCTACTGGGCGGCGGGAAATATTTCCAATTTCTACATTGATGCAGACGGTAATCACGATTGGAAATCTATTTGGATGATTCCGGCTGGGATTTCTGTATTGGTTTTACTATTTTTCATATCCTTTTTCAAAAAGGAAAAAATTCACTCTCAACCTTAATCCCAAACAACCATGTCATTTGATTCCGGAAGGAGATCTTCATTTAAGAAAATGATCCTTGGAGGAGCCGCTGCCGGCACTCTAACATCCCTCGATTGGAAGGAAACCAAGTCTTTAGCATTAAAAGGCAACATCAACCATGGCGTCTGTGCCTGGACTGTTCCCAGTCTTACACTCGATGAGCTTTGCGTAGCAATCAAAAAAATCGGATTCAACGCCATTGATCTGGTCGGTCCAAAAGGTTGGGATACTCTTAAAGCTCATGGAGTAGAATGTTCCATGTGTAACGGCGCAGAATTGGGAATTCCAAACGGCTGGAACGATCTTCAATATCACGAGCAACTCATTAAAAACTTCACAGAGATCATTCCTCAGGTAGCTAAATACGGCTACAAAAATCTGATCTGTTTTTCCGGAAACAGAAAAGGCATGGATGATGAGACAGGAATGAAAAACTGTGCGGAGGGCATTAAAAAGATTATCGGATTAGCTGAACAGCATGGAGTAATCATCCAAATGGAACTCCTGAACAGCAGGGTAAATCATAAAGATTACATGTGCGACAAGTCGGCATGGGGGATTGAACTTTGTAAAATGGTTGGAAGTGAAAACTTCAAATTGCTTTACGATATCTACCATATGCAAATCGACGAGGGAGATATCATTCGCAGTATCCAAACCAATCATCAATACTTTGGTCACTATCATACCGCTGGTAATCCTGGTAGAAATGAATTGGATGAGACTCAGGAAATTTATTATCCGGCGATCATGAAGGCTATTGTTGCCACCGGATACAAGGGATATGTTTCCCATGAATTCATTCCAAAATCTGAGGACAAACTGGTCGCTTTGGCTCAGGCTGTTCAAATCTGTGATGTGTAAAAAACAAAAACCAAATAACTAATAAATGGCAAATCAAGCGTATGATGCAATCGTAGTTGGGTCAGGAATAAGTGGCGGTTGGGCTGCAAAAGAGCTGACGGAGAAGGGGCTGAAAGTTTTGCTCCTGGAGAGAGGGCCTAACGTAGAGCATGTAAAAGATTACAAAACAGCAACTACACCTCCTTGGGAAGTGCCTCACAGGGGCAGAAGAACCCAGGAGATGCTGGAAAATCATCCAAACTTAAAAAGAGACTATGTACTTAATGAGCTAAATCTTGACTGGTGGGCTCATGAGTCAGAATCTCCTTATGTGGAAGAAAAGCCATTCACATGGTTTAGAGGATATCAGGTAGGTGGAAGATCCCTGCTTTGGGGAAGACAATCTTACCGCTGGGCAAATCTTGATTTCGAAGCAAATGCCAAAGATGGTATTGCAGTGGATTGGCCTATCAGATATAAAGATATTGCACCTTGGTACAGCTATGTAGAGAAATTTGCCGGTGTATCAGGATCCAAAGATGGTTTGGATATTTTGCCGGATGGCGAATTCCAGCCACCGATGCCGATGAACTGCGTGGAAAAAGATGCTGCTGCCCGAATTGCAGAGCATTACAAAGGCGCAAGACATTGGACAATTGGTCGTCCGGCTAACATCACTCAGCCGCTTCCCGGTCGTGTCGGTTGCCAGTATAGAAATAAGTGCTCTTTGGGTTGTCCTTTTGGAGGATACTTCAGTACCCAAGCATCGACTTTGCCGGCAGCAGTAGCTACCGGAAATCTTACTTTGAGACCTTGGTCGATTGTCAGAAAGTTGATTTATGACAAAGACACTCAGAAAGCAACAGGTGTAGAAGTACTCGATGCTGAGACTAATCAGACTGTAGAGTATGATGCAAAAATCATCTTCCTCTGCGCTTCATCTTTCAATTCAACAGCTATCCTGATGAGAACTGCTACGGACATTTGGCCGGGCGGATTAGGAAGCAGCTCCGGAGAATTGGGGCATAACGTAATGGATCACCACTTCCGTTTGGGTGCCAATGGAAGAATGGAAGGATACGAGGACAAGTATTATTTTGGTCGCAGACCAACAGGACTTTATATCCCAAGATTCAGAAACCTGAACGGGGAAAAGAGAGATTATATCCGGGGTTTTGGCTATCAGGGCGGAGCAAGCAGAAGTGGCTGGAGCAGAGATGTAGCAGAAATGAATTTTGGTGCACCACTTAAAGAGGCTTTGACCGAACCGGGACCATGGTCTATGGGAATCACGGCTTTCGGAGAGATTCTTCCATATCATGAGAATTCCATCAAACTGAGCGATACCGTGAAGGATAAGTGGGGCATGGAAGCGCTTGTCATGAATGCTGAGATCAAGCAGAATGAACTTGACATGCGTAAAGATATGATGGCCGATGCTGCTGAAATGCTGGAAGTTGCCGGTTTCAAAGATGTGAAAACATTTGATGCAGGTTATACTTTTGGACAGGGTATCCACGAAATGGGTACCGCCAGAATGGGTCGCGACCCAAAAACTTCAGTTCTGAATGGTAATAACCAGGTTTGGGATGCGAAGAACGTGTTTGTGACAGACGGAGCTTGTATGACTTCCGCTGCTGCACAGAATCCATCACTTACTTACATGGCGCTGACTGCCAGAGCGGCAGCTTTCGCAGTAGAAGAACTGAACAAGAGAAATCTCTAATCCAAAAAAGCAAAGACTATGACTATGAATAGAAGAGACGCATTGAAAAGCGTCGTGCTAATGATGGGAGGAACGATGGTAGGAGCCACGGCAATCCTGACCGGTTGTGCTCCTGAGCATCAGATCGAAGGTCTCAATTTCACTCCGGAGGATATTGCCTTCCTGGACGAAATCGGGGAATCCATTATTCCTGCTACAGATACTCCTGGCGCAAAAGCTGCCGGAATCGGAGCATTTATGGTAATGATGGTGAAAGATACCTACGATGCTACTCAGCAAAAGGTATTTGTGGATGGATTGAATGCCTTGAGAAAGGATTTCAAAAAAGCAACCGGAAAGGAATTCATGGAAGCTACTCTTGATGAGAGATCTGCGCATCTTACTGAGATGTACAAGACCCACAGGGCGAGTGAATCCAAAGATCCGGCTATGATCAACATGGTAAAAGATCTGACTGTCCTGGGTTACTTTACTTCAGAGATTGGAGCCACTCAGGCCCTGAGATTTGTGGAAGTTCCGGGCAAGTTTGAGCCTTGCATAGAATATAAAAAAGGGGATAAGGCTTTTGCTCTTTCCTGATAAATAAACTCTTAACCAAACTTAGCCTGTTCCGATCACGGAGCAGGCTTTTTCGATTATGAACAACCCAAGAAGAAAATTTATCCAAATGGGGGCTTTGCTCGGAGCGGGTGCAGCCTTCATGCCATTGCAGTTTTGCTCTCCTGCAAAAAAGGAAGAAGCAGTTTTGGTCACTGAGCCGGAAGCAGTTGCAGCTTATCTCGCAGCTTTTGGTATTCAGCTTTATTCCGTAAAGGAAGACATGGCTATCGATGCTTCGGCAACGATGCGGTCAGTTGCGGGTTATGGTTACAAGCAGTTTGAGGGATTTGACGGAGGAAAAGGAATCCTTTGGGGAATGAAGCCTGCTGAATTCAAATCTTTGATGGCAGAAATCGGAGTTGATTTCGTCTCCTCTCACACAGATGTTTTCAAAAATCTGGATGCTCAGGCAGAGCAAGCTGCTGAAGTAGGAATGAAGTACCTGATTTGCCCCTGGATCGGTCCGCAAAAAACGCTGGACGATTACAAGAAAAAGGCTGCGGAGTTTAACAAGATCGGAGAGAAACTGAAGTCTCACGGATTGAAGTTTGCGTATCACAATCACGATTACACTTTCCTGACTCAGGACGGAGCCATTCCTCAGGATATTTTGATGGAGAATACCGATCCTGCTTTGGTTGACTTCGAAATGGATATTTACTGGGTACACGTGGCCGGGGTAGATCCTGCAGGTTATCTGGCCAAGTATCCGGGTAGATTCAAATTCTGTCACCTGAAAGATGCAGAGCCGGGTTCCGGAGATCCACATCAAAGAGGTGTTTTGCTTGGGACGGGAGAAATACCTTATGCCGACTTGATCAAGAAATCTCAGGAGTTGGGAATGGAATATTTCATCGTCGAGCAAGAGCGATTTGTGGATGTCACACCGCTGCAAGCTGCTGAGAAAAATGCTCAGTACTTGAAAGTTCTGGCGATCTAAATCAGGAAATCATCCCGCTATGCTCTTCTGATTTTCTGAAGAGAAGAAGGGACAATACAATAATTAAAACGATCAGTAAGGCTACCTCAAATTGCACCCAAATCCGGGATCGATTTATCTGGACTTTGGCCTTACTGATTAATTTTTCACCCTCTTCCAACTGGATCTTGCTTAGGTTGTCAAGATCCTTTCTGGCCTGGGTTATTTTTTGATCGTAAAGCTTTACCTGAGCCTGATTGACTCCCGAGGAATCGGAATAGAGCAGATTGTAGTTTTTTATAGAAAGGTCATTCACGATGATTTTTTTGAAATCAGATAGAAAACCATTTTCCTGCTCGGTCAATTTTGTCGCTTCAAAATTCTCTACGATAGCCAAAATGCTTTGCTCATGACCGGCGATTTCATCCACAACTTTTGAATAGTCATATCCAAGGTCGCAGTGATCTACCAGTTTCTGGATTTGAAAAAGCTTCTCTGAGATCTGAAAAATATAGCCCTCTACAACCAGCCTGTCATTGTAAACTTCCGTGAACGTATTGCTGATGTCCTTGAAAGCCTGCCGCTCGATCAGATTTTTACCATAAATCAAGAGAAGCAAAACGCCAACGATCAGCATGGCGCGGATTTTTTTGCGTTTCAGAGTTGAAGAATCCATGTTGTGAGGTTTACTAACTTAGAACTGGCTTCATTATATAAAAAAAGACAGAAACTCAGGCCTTCTGACCTGAGCATTTTAGTGATAAAGTAGTTTCCGAAGATTAATACACAGGTTTGCGATCATAGACCCGAACATAATCAACCTCCATTTTTTGAGGCCAAATATTTTCATCAACCCCTTTCTGACCTCCCCAGTTTCCACCGACAGCAATGTTTAAAATCATGTGAAAAGGCTGATTGAATGGCCATTCTTTGTAATCTCCGCCGGTATTGGCGAAAGAAAAGTACTTTTCTCCATCGATGTAGAAGTCAATTTTGTCCTCAGTCCAGTCGATTGCATAAATATGAAATGCTGATTGAAAGTTTTCGACCATGATGAATCCTCCTTTTTGGGTTCCGATGGAGTGATTGAAAGCCTCGGTATGAACGGTCCCATGGACTTTTCCCGGGTCATATCCGACATGCTCCATGATGTCGATTTCTCCATTTTTTGGCCATCCGCCGTGTCGGTTTTCCTCAGCAAGCATCCAAATTGCTGGCCAGGTTCCAACGCCTTCAGGAAGTTTTGCCTTAATTTCGAAGTAGCCATAATGCCAGGAGGCTTTTCCACGAGTGACCATTCTGGCTGAGGAATATCCCTTTGGATGTGCAGGATCAGATTTGGCTTCAATGGTCAAAATCCCGTTTTCAATTCGGGCATTGTTCAGATCAGCTTTTGAATAGTATTGAAGTTCATTGTTGCCCCAGCCATGATCACCAATGTCATAATCCCATTTATTGGGGTCCGGGAGGCCATTTTTAGAGAATTCATCAGCCCAAACAAGTTTTGCAGGCGCTACGTTTTGGGCCTGGCTTCCGAAGATTATCAGGAAGGTAGAAAAAAGTAAGAGCAGATTTTTCATAGGGTTTATCATTGTTGGAAAATAGTAAAACTTCAATGAACCAGCGTGGTTTGTTTATTTGAATGGAAAGAAAGACAGCAAGATCTGCCTTTTGCCTCTGACAATATTTGTAATTTAGCTGACCATATAAACCCAAAGATCAATGGCATATTATCATCGTCTCGGAAGTATTCCGCCAAAGAGGCATACGCAGTTCAGACAGCCTGACGGAACTCTCTACAAAGAAGAGCTGGTAAGCTCAAAGGGCTTTTCGGGGATCTATTCCAATCTCTACCATATTTACAACCCAAATGAGGTCAAGTCAATTGGAACACCAAAGCCTTTTTCATGGGAGCCGGTGAAAGAACACGGGCTAAATCAAACCCATCTCAAAACAGTCGGAGTGGAAACGACAGGGGAGGATTATCTCACCGCCCGCAGAATGCTCATGATGAACAGCGATGTGATGATGGGGATTTGCTCGCCAAAGCAGCGGAAGATGGATTATTACTTCAAAAATGCTGACGGGGACGAGTTGATTTACATCCACGATGGGGAAGGGGTTTTGTATTCTCAATTCGGAAAACTGGAAGTCAGAAAAGGAGATTACATCGTCATTCCGCGGACCACGATTTACCGATTTGAATTCAAAGAAGAAGGTCCTTTGCGACTTTTGGTGATTGAATCACATGGTCCGATCGAGACGGTGAAAAGATACAGGAACGAGGTAGGCCAACTGCAAGAGCATTCCCCGTATTGTGAGCGTGACATTCGTCCGCCACATGAATTACTGATCGAGCGGGAAAAAGGAGATTACCTTGTTCAGATCAAAAAACAGGGTATGCTTCACCAATACACGTATCCACATAGTCCACTCGACATCGTCGGCTGGGACGGATATCTGTATCCTTATGCACTTTCGATTTACGATTTTGAGCCAATTACGGGCAGACTTCACCAGCCGCCTCCGGTTCATCAGACATTCCAGGCCTTGGGCTTTGTGATTTGTTCTTTCGTGCCAAGACTATTTGATTACCATCCGCTGGCTATTCCTGTTCCCTATAATCACTCCAATATCGACTCGGATGAGGTTTTGTATTATGCCGAAGGGGAGTTTATGAGCAGAAAAGGAATAGAGCGGGGAAGTTTTACGATTCACATGGGAGGCCTTCCTCATGGGCCACATCCCGGAACTGTCGAGAAATCAATTGGTGCGAAATCAACAGATGAGTATGCCGTGATGCTCGATACGTTCAAATCACTTTACATCACAACCGATGCACTTGAGTTTGTGGACAAAGGCTATCCGATGAGTTGGACAACCTAAAATGGAAAAGGCTGGTTTCACTACCAGCCTTTTCCATTTACAAGAATCTTAGATCAAGTGCATTTTTATTTATGATGACTATCCGCTTTCTTACTACAAACCAAAAAAAGCAAGGCCTGAAGTCCAAATTTAGGGGCTCCACCGCGGCGGACAGGTGTGAACTGTCGTCCGTCCGCTGTGGTCGATTATCCGCTCCTCAAACCTCTAAATAGCCCTACTGGCAAAGTAGCGGATAATCATTTTTATTTTTCCGTGATTTCAAGGATTGGAGAACCATTAGATCCATTTGGAAGTCTGATGTCCAGCATCATGGAAAGCGTTGGAGCGATATCGGTAATGGACACACGGCGAGAACTGCTTCCATGCTTAACTCCCCATCCAAAAAACATGATCGGAACATTTGTGTCGTACGAATAGCCCGTTCCATGAGAGGTTCCTCTTGCTCCTCCGGTAAGCCACCCCGGCTCCAAAATCACCAATAACTCCCCTGAAGATTTATGATTATATCCCATTTGAAGTAGGGCTGGCCTGTCTTGGGTGAAAGCTGAATTTCTCATGGATGTAGAAGTGTAGACCTCTTTAATTCCTTTGAATTTCAAAAGGAATTTTGCCAGATCTTTTTCCATATCTGAGATATTCACGCCCTTTTCCTTGGCTAATTCAGAGTTCAGAAAAATTTGCTCATTTGAAATATTGACAATCCATTCGCCTACTCCGTACTTCTGCTGGGTATAGCCTTTTAGCTGCCCCGTTATGTAAGCCACATTTAGATTACCGGCTGGTATATTTTCACTTGCCATGTAAGTGGCGACATCAGAAACTCCATGATCTGCAGAAAGGAAAACCAGGTATTCCCCCTTGCCATAAGTCTTGTCCAGATAATTCAGAAACTTTTCCATTTCCAGGTCGAGTCTCAGGTAATTGTCTTCTACTTCTTTGGAAGCAGGGCCAAATCGATGGCCTATATAATCCGGAGATGAGAAACTGACAGCAAGAAAATCTGTTTCTCCACGCTTGCCAAGTTGCTCACCTTCTATTGCTGCATAGGTGAAGTCCAGTGTAAGACTATTTCCAAAAGGCGTAGCTGAGATCAGTCCATAATTATCATTATTCGCTTTCAGAGAGTCCAGGATGTACGGGAAAGTTGGTGTTTCTTTCCCTATAAATGGAGCTTCAAAATCGTTGTTGTCATTGATGCTTTGCTTATAAGTTTCGATTGGGTAAAGCGGTTCCCATGTTTTGCTTAGGTAAGAATCCGGAAGTTTTTTGGCATTGAAATCCTGAACCCATTTTGGAAGCGAGTCATAGTAATAAGTGGAGGTCATGAAATCCCCGTTTTCACTATCATACCAATAGGCATCTCCCAAGTGTCCTGCAGGCAAGCTTGCTCCGCGATCCTTGATCGCCAACCCAACTACTTTAGATCGCTTATTTGTTGCAAATCTCAACTCATCCGTGATGGTAGTTGTGAGCATATTTCTGGGGCTGATTTGTCCGTTGGAAGGTGTTCCTCCTACGTTTGTTACAGTGGAGTCCTCCGCACAATAGATAGATTTATTCAGGCTTCGTACATACCATGTATTTCCAATGATTCCATGTGTGGCAGGAGTTGTGCCTGTGTAAACAGATGCGTGTCCCGGTCCGGTGTAAGTGGGGATGTAGTTGTAATGGCCGTTTTTCATCATGAAACCTTCATTCATCATGCGCTTAAATCCGCCTTCACTGTAGCGATCTGCGAATTTGTACAAGTACTCTTGTCGCATTTGGTCAACGATAATCCCGATAATAAGCTTTGGCTTTTCTTGGGTGCTCTGAGCAAAGGAAGTCCCCAGGGTCAGGGCCAGATAAAAAACAATTATTCCAAATTTTTTCATCGCATAGTTAATTTTTGTTTCTAAAGGTAAGAATAAGCCTTATTCCATGGAATGTGGCTTTGTTAAATGGATAAAAACATTCGACATTGGAAATTCGAATTTCACCTGATTTCCATGAAAAAATTACTTTGGCTTCCTCTGTTTCTGTTTTTTGTCTCCGGTACATTGGCTCAATCATACTTCGAAGACGGGCTTTCTGCCGAATGGCACAAGGGCAGACGAAAGGCGCTTCGCCAATTGATGCCTGCAAATTCGGTCGCCGTTATCTTTAACAATCCGGTGAAAAACCGATCAAATGATGTGGATTTCATTTACCATCCCAATACGGATTTTTATTACCTGACAGGATTTCGAGAGCCAAATTCAGTTTTGATAATATTTAGTGAGAAGCGGGATTTTGGAAATTTCACTTCGGCTGAACTCATATTCGTTCAGCCGCGGGATGTTCAGGATGAGATGTGGAATGGAAAACGACTTGGAGTTGATGGAGTAAAAGAAAAACTTGGCTTTGAGCGGGCATTTCTTTTTGAACAATTCGGAAAAGAACCATTGCTGGATTTTACAGCTTTTGATAAGATTTTATCCTTCAATCTGGAAAATGATGTGGAGGAAAGCAGTTCAAATTTGCCTTTAATGGGCATGATTTCTTCCTTCAAATCTGCAACCCAATATCCGGAAAACCTTTCTGAGGTTAATCTGCAGATGTATGAATTGATCCGCGCGACTGATCTGGAAAACTCTGCGAATGTGGCTCAAGTCATTGGAAGATACCGTCAGAGATATCCGGAAGTAGAAAATGACCCTGTTTTAAAGGACTTTATGAATGCTGATTCACCTGAAAAAAGGATGGCTGTAAAGTCGAAAGTCCCTGAGCAGAAATTGAATATTTCCGCTTTGACGGAAATGATGGAAGTCCTGAGAGAGGTGAAGACTGTCGAAGAACAAGTCCTGATTCGCAAGGCAAGTAAAATCTCGGCGATTGGTCAGATTGAAGTAATGAAGGCGGCTAAAGTCGGAATGTCTGAGCGTGAGATCCAGGGTATTCATGAATTCATTTATAAAAGATATGGGGCAGAGAGTGTCGGATATCCTTCTATCGTGGGAGGAGGAAATAATGGCTGCATCCTTCATTACATCGAAAACGACCTGAAAAGTGTTGATCAGCGATTATTACTCATGGACCTTGGTGCCGAGTGGAAAGGCTACACAGCAGATGTGACCCGCACGATTCCGATCAACGGCAAATTCAACGAGGAAGAAAGAGCGATTTACGAACTCGTGCTGAAAGCCCAGGATGCCGGAATTGCTCTATGCAAAGAAGGAATGGAATTTTCTGAAATAGGAAAAGAGGCAAAAAGAATCATTGATGCCGGATTGGCTGATTTAGGAATTATCAAAAAAGGGGAACGCCATAACTTCTTTCCTCACGGTACAAGCCATCATTTGGGCTTGGACCTACATGATCGGGGTGGTTTCGGGCCTTTGAAAGAGGGGGTTGTGTTAACAGTGGAGCCCGGGATTTATATTCCGGACGGGAGCAAATGTGATCCGAAATGGTGGGGAATTGCAGTGAGGATTGAGGATGACATTCTGATTACTTCAACCGGTTCGGTGAATCTTTCCGCAGATGCTCCGAGAACTGTTTTGGCAATTGAGCAGATGATGCGTATTCCAAGTGTGCTGGAAAACTGGGTGCTTCCGGAGATAGAGTGAGTTTTTCCCGCCACGGTGCCACGGCGCAGAGAAATTCTCCCGCAGAGGCGCAGAGCCGCAAAGATTTTAAATGGATTAGGTTAATCCATTTACTACTCTTTTGATACCGTCAAGAAGTCTATCTTCATTGAAATTGATCAAGATACCAAGTCTTAATCCTGTTAATTTCAAATAGGTTTTTACTTGTTTGGGGTGAACTGGAAGGAGATATTCCACCGATTTTAATTCGATCAAAACTTTATCATTTACTATTAAGTCAGCTCGAAATCCTTGATCCAGATTAATTTCATTCCAAACAACCGGGATAATTACCTGAGTTTTCACCTCAAATCCACAAGCTCTTAATTCATATGCAAAAATCCCTTCGTATACCGACTCCAAAAGTCCAGGGCCTAATTTTTGGTAAATTTTAAAAGCAGTATCTACTACTTCTTTGGAAATTTCGTTTTCATGCATAGTAAAAAAAATTATTTTCAAATAATTTCAACAGATAATAATTAAAAAAAACTGCGCCTTTGCGCCTCTGCGGGAGATCAAAACCTACAAATCTTATAAACCTACTTACTCTTCAGATCGCCTCGCTTGATGGATCGGATAAATTGTGACCAGGCAAACGGATCCAAAAGTCTCAATGGTCGCGGTCCGTACAAATCCTGATTTTGAATCATCTGACCTTGTTGGAACGCTCTGAAATTCTCATTGCCAGACGCCGGCATCGCTTCTGCCCATCGAAGCAACATCTCAGGACTCATGTTGGCCCGGCTGATTGACATCGGATCTACCACGTTCATGGCGATGATTGCCTTCTTGAATTCTTCCTCGGTCGGATAGGGCATTACCTCAATTTCTGCCAGGGCTATCTCGTCCACTTCCATAGTCAAGATCAAACTGATCCGATCATTCTCTACTTTGTCAGGAACTTTGAAAGTTTGTTTTTTCAATCCGATAAACGTGAAAACCACACTATCTCCTTCCAAAACAGGCATCGAAAAATATCCGAATCTTCCGCTGGCTGTTCCCCGGCCTTTCTTTGGAACATAAATATTAACACCCGGCACCGCATCTGTGCTATCAGAATTCAGAATAATACCTGACAATTGGATGACCTTTTTTTCGCGGGTATCCTGAGCTTTTGCCAGATGGATCGAAAAAATGAAACCCAAGAGGAAAATAAGTGTGGATCTATATAGAAATGAATGCTTCACAAGTAAATAAACTTATAGAACTGGCAATGGTTGCTAATCGGATGCGATTATACTCTAATTTCGGCTGAATTTTTTTTATCATTAGCATTAACTGAGTTAAAACTTACAAATGCGCTTAAAAAATATCAGTTTAAACTACGGGCTTCGAATTTTCAAAGCCCTATCCGAAGAACCAAGGGTTCGGATCATTCATTTGCTGATGCTAAATAAAGAACTCAGCATTTCGGATGTGGAGCATATTTTGGATTTCACCCAGACCAAAACAAGCCGACACCTGATTTATCTCAAAAATGCCGGACTGCTGGGAAGCCGGAGAGTGGATCAATGGATGTTTTATTACATCCTGGAGGAATACATTGAAATCATTCAGCAGATTTTCAAGTTTATACAAAAAGATCCAAGCCTCATCAAGGATCAGGAGACGTATGAAATCCTGAAATCCAACCGGGAGCTTGCGATCAATAAAATTCAGAATAATCAGTACCGACGTTAATTACCCTTGAAAACTTACCAACACATCTTTTTCGACCTGGACCACACACTTTGGGATTACGATCGGAATATCACCGAGTCACTTACAGAATTGTATCAGATTTACGGATTGCAAGATCTGGGGATTGCCAGTTTCGAGAAGTTCTTCACATCTTTCCATCACGTCAATTTTCAGCTTTGGGATTGGTACAACGTGGGCAAAATCGATAAAGAAAACCTTCGAAAAGAGCGGTTCCCGAGGATTTTTGCACATGCCGGGGTAGCCGATTTAGTGATTCCGGCGAGTTTCGAAGAGGATTTTATGAACCGAACTTCCTCCAAGCCGCATGTATTTCCTTACTCAAAAGAGATCCTGACTTACCTGAAGGAAAAGTATAAACTTCATGTCATCACCAACGGATTCAATGAATCGCAGGCAAAAAAGATGAGTTCCTCCGGGCTTGATATCTACTTCGATTTAGTCGTGACTTCCGAGACCACTGGCCATAAAAAACCAGACCCTCGGATATTCTTTCATGCGATGGATCAATTAAATACTTCTGCCCGGCATTGCCTGATGATAGGGGACAATCCTGCATCCGATATTCTCGGAGCTCAGCGTGCAGAGATCGATCAGGTTTTTTTCAATCCTGAGGGAAAACAAATCGAGCTCAAACCAACTTACACAATTTCACATTTGAAAGAATTAGAGTCGCTACTTTGACAGCCTTTTGTAGTCCAAATTACCCTCCATTCCGAGGCTTTGGCTTATCTTTGATCACCAGAATTATATAAACCCCAAATAGTATGTTAAAAGGATTTTTCAACGTGCCGGCTCCTGTCAATGAACCGGTAAAAGCGTATGCTCCGGGAAGTCCCGAGCGAAAAGAATTACAAAGCGCACTGAAAGATGCTCGCGCAAAGCAAATCGATGTGCCGATGTACATCGGAAGCGAGGAAGTGAGGACAGGCAAAACCCGTCCGATGTCTCCTCCGCATGATCACCAGCATATTTTGGGTCATTTCCATGAGGGCGATGCTTCTCATGTGGAGCAGGCGATCAATGCTGCTTTGGGAGCAAAGTATGCCTGGGAAAATATGGCTTGGGAGCAAAGAGCTGCGATTTTTCTGAAAGCTGCAGATTTGCTGGCAGGTCCGTATCGCGCCAAAATCAATGCAGCTACCATGCTGGCACAATCCAAAAATGCCATGCAGGCGGAGATTGATGCGGCTTGCGAGTTCATCGATTTCCTCCGATTCAATGTGAAATACATGACTGAGATCTATGCTCAGCAGCCTCCAATTTCCGGAAATGGTGTTTGGAATCGTGTCGAGCAGCGTCCTTTAGAAGGATTTGTGTTCGCTTTGACTCCTTTCAATTTTACCGCTATTGCAGGGAATCTTCCGACTTCAGCTGCCATGATGGGAAATACCATCGTTTGGAAACCGGCATACACACAGATCTATTCCGCGAATGTGTTGATGGAAGTTTTCAAAAAAGCAGGCGTGCCTGATGGCGTGATTAACCTGATCTATGTGGATGGACCAACTGCCGGCGATATCATTTTCAAGCATCCTGATTTTGCAGGAATTCACTTTACAGGTTCGACCGGAGTATTCCAGCATGTTTGGAAGATGATCGGTGAAAATATCAATCGCTACAAATCTTACCCTAGAATCGTGGGTGAAACCGGTGGAAAAGATTTTGTGATCGCTCATAAATCTGCCAATCCAAAAGCGGTGGCAGTAGGTTTGGTGAGAGGAGCTTTCGAATATCAGGGACAAAAATGCTCTGCAGCTTCCCGTGCTTACATTCCTTCCAATATCTGGAGCGATGTGAAAAAATACATGATGGAAGATCTGGCGGACATGAAAATGGGCGGGACGGAAGATTTCACCAACTTCATCAATGCCGTGATAGACGAGAAATCATTCGATAAAATCTCCAAATACATCGCGGATGCGAAAGCAAATCCAACGGTGGAAATCATTGCCGGTGGAAATTGTGATAAGTCGAAAGGCTACTTCATCGAGCCAACTGTGATCGTCACCAAAGACCCGATGTACACGACGATGAGCGAGGAGATCTTCGGCCCGGTTTTATCGATCTATGTGTACCATGAGGATCATTTCGAAGAAGCTTTGGAATTGGTCGATAAGACTTCCCCTTATGCGTTGACGGGGGCGATTTTCTCCCAGGATCGGTATGCAATTGAGTTTGCTGCACAAAAGCTGAAAAACGCTGCGGGTAACTTCTACATCAATGACAAACCAACAGGAGCAGTGGTAGGTCAGCAGCCATTTGGAGGGGCAAGAGCTTCAGGAACCAATGACAAAGCTGGTTCGATGATCAACTTGCTGCGTTGGGTTTCTCCGCGTACGATCAAAGAAACGTTTGTGTCGCCGGTTGATTATAAGTATCCATTCCTGAGCCCGGACCTTTAGCGACCTTTGAGGTGTCATTTCGAGAGAGGAACGAACGAGAAATCTCCTCGAAGGTCTTGAAATTGATAAAACTTAACCCTTGAGATGTTCAAAAACCTCAAGGGTTTTGTATTTTAAGACAACCATACTTTTTGACGATGTAACAAAATGTCGATTTTTTTGAATCGGGAAAAATATACCATGTTTATAGCCGCGCAATTGGAAAAGAGACGCTTTTTAAAGAGCCAGAGAATTATAGATTTTTCCTTGAGAAGTTCTATCTCTATTGTAGTCAGGTCCTTGAAACCTTAGCTTATTGCCTGATCCCAAACCATTTTCATTTTTTAGTCAGAATAAATGGAAATGCTTCAAATCAAGAAGTGGTAAAATCCTTCGCGGATTTTTTGTGAAAACAGAAGAAAGGGCATTTGATTAGAACAGAATTCCCCCAGAAGTAGAATTTATAACGTTTTTCCTTCAAAAAACACCAAAAATACCCTATATAGGGTATTTTTTGGATGATCAATAAACCCGTAATTCGGTTTCACTCTTAATTCGAAAAACCTTAGCTATGGGGCATCGCCTGACTTTTTATCCTCTTTTAAAAGATGTCCTTGGATCTAAACGCCCAGTTCAAAGTATATTCCCGGTTTCTCTAATCCCCCATCTTTTCATTTTGTTTTTTTTCTGCTGCGTGGTGGAAAGCAGTGCTCAGAGAATTACCGTCTCCGGACAAGTCCGGGATAGTTCTACCGGGCTTCCGCTCCAATTCGCAAATGTGTTTGTCAACAACACCACGATCAATACCGTCACTGACGGGCAGGGAATGTATTCCCTCTCGGGAATTAGTCCGGGAACTTACGAACTGGTGGTCTCTTACGTAGGCTATAACACCCTCAACCGGAAAATAGAGCTGCAAACAGCCAACAATCCAATTTTGGATTTCAGCCTGGAACCCAAAGAAGATGACCTGGAAGAAATCGACGTCACCAGCCGAATGGATAAAAAATGGGGACGACAGTTAAAAAGGTTTGAGAAAGTTTTTATCGGAAACCCGCTGGATTCAATCGCCGGAGCAGCCAAAATCCTGAACCCCTGGGTACTGGATTTTGGGGAGGGAAAAACCTCAGAGGGACCCCGGTATTTTTATGCAACCGCACAGGAACCGATCCAGATCGAGAATACGGCCCTGGGATACCGGATCATGTACGATCTTCTGGATTTCAAGCAAACCCGGAACGGATTTTATTATTTGGGATTGTCCCGGTTTGAAGAAATGGAGCCACCCTCAGGGGATGTCGCAGGGCTATGGCATGAAAACAGACAGCGCGTTTTTTTTGGATCCACCAGGCATCTGCTAAAAACGATGATTGAAAAGGATACCATCAGCAAAGAATATCAGGTGTATGAAGTAAACCTGTTTCCAATTAATCACAAGAGGACCAATACTTTTTCCCAGGAATTGGGACACAGCCTGGAATTAGTTCCGATTGATTCTATTGCAAAGCAATCCAGTTTATCGGGAAGGAATTTACTGGTGTCGGATGCAATGCTGGAAGCGCACCATATCAAGGGCACTGCTTTAAACAGTTATTATAGGGATGTTTACAACCCTATAAGCTGGCTGACTTTCAAAAACGACACCCTGCTCGTAGATCCAAACGGGGTGCCCCTTGATCCTGCACAGTTAATCCTCTCCGGACAAATGGCGGAGGACAGGATGGGACGTTTTCTACCTATGGATTTCAAGCCGGATTTGGCGTTGGCTTACCTT
Source organism: Algoriphagus sp. (assembly GCA_036676605.1). Taxonomy (GTDB): domain Bacteria; phylum Bacteroidota; class Bacteroidia; order Cytophagales; family Cyclobacteriaceae; genus Algoriphagus. The sequence goes on along the minus strand of JAKFCO010000100.1, from coordinate 1,995 downwards.
CAGCAAGAGGCAAACATTCTAGAAGATCCCAATAAATGGAATAGCCTAAGGGAAAAACCGTTTGTCCAAACCGACAAGTCCTATTATTACCCGGGCGAAACAATATGGTTCAAGTCCAATATGATGTATCAAAATCCGATTATGGCAGATAGTCTGAGTCGGGTCTTGTATGTAGAGCTTATCGGAGAGGAAGGGGATTTAGCCGCAACTGGAATCTTTCCAATTGAAAAATCCAAAACTTCAGGAATGCTAAAGCTTCCACAGAGCTTGGTTCCGGGCAATTACTTATTAAGAGCCTATACCAATTGGATGAGAAACTTCGGAGAAAATGATTTTTACTATCAACCGATTCCTGTCTCGGGTTTATACCAAAACATAGAGATGAATGACCACCCTGCAACCATTTTGGAGAATGATTCAGAGTTGGTACTGGAAATGAAAACTTCCAAGGAGGTTTATGGAAGGAGGGAAAAAGTGAGCGTGGATTTCAGTATTTCAGATCTTTTTGGTCAGCCTGTAGAAGCAGATTTTTCAGTTGCGGTAACAGATATCGAACAGGTTACTCCTTTAGACCTGGGAATCCCTACAATCTTATCGGCAGTTGAATGGATTTATTCTCCTGAAAAAATACAACTGCCTGATACGATCACTTTCCCGATTGAATATGGAATAGGATTGGCTGGGGAATTCCTCAATACTAAAGGAGTTCCGGAAAAAGCAAAAATTACCATTGTACAAGGTAATTACGATGATTTTGGTGAAGTCGAAACAGATTCAATGGGCTACTTCTGGGCCAGTGGGCTTTATTTTTATGACAGTGCAGAGATTGCCTTGGCGGCATTGAATCCTCGCCTGCGACCTTATGGTTCCGTTAAACTTTTAGAAGGAACCTCTCCTGCACCACCCTCTGAACTCCCAAAATTGGATTTGTTAATTACTGAAATGATAAGCCCACAACGAGATTTCAGTCTGGACAACATGGAAGGTTTCATGACGCTTGAAGAGGTTATCGTAGAAGATGCAATAATTGAACCATTGGAAAAAAGAAATTATGGATATGGCCCTTCGGACCGTAGTTTTTCCAGAGAAAGGTTAGATGCATTTCCAGGAGCATCAATAGGAGCATTTCTTCAAAGAAACTTACCAGGAGCTACCAGTACCCGATTAAGCAGCCATAATTATGGGCTAAACGCGGGAGATCCATTATTGATAATAGATGGGTCAAGGTATCAGGGAAATGTATTTGAAATGTTAAATAGTTTTATAACCGATGAGATAGAGAGTATCGAAGTCTATATTAATAATTCCCACGTCTTCGGGATGGCAGGTTTTGCGGGCGTAATTATGGTGGAAACCAAGAAACTTGACAAAACAAGAGGCAACTCCGAAAATCAAGTTTTGGACAAAGAAGGTTTCTCTCTCTACACAATCAAAGGCTTTACTAAAACACCTGAATTTCCCTCTCCGGATTATTCAGAGCCTAGTCAAAACCGTGACCTTCCTGATCAGCGCCATATCCTTTACTGGAATCCTTCCCTGATAACCGATCAAGAAAACGGAAAAGTCTCGTTTTCCTTTTATTCCGGGGACACGGAAACTACCTATAGGATCGTAATACAGGGATTGACCGACGGAAATATGCCATTTAGGATGGTGAAAGATATTAGAGTGTTGAAGTGAGAGAGCAACCATACAATTCTATTTCTCACTCTTGCTATCCTGTCCATTCTCTATCGATTGATTTATAAATTCCTTTTGATAGTCGAGCGTAGATGCTCCCGTACAGCTGTCGGGAGTGCGCTCAGGCAACCGCCCTTTCTACTCTAAGTGGGGACTGCAAAGCAGTCAAACTTTTCAATAACCCCCGGTTTTACCGGGGGAAAAGATGCATAACATCGGAACCACAACTCTGGAGGAGTTGAACTAATAAGGATGCGGGACTCTCTATCTCTTATCTCTTTATCTCTTATCCCTACCCCCATCAAAATCCCCATT
>JAKFCO010000099.1:0-21131 GCA_036676605.1 Algoriphagus sp. | reverse complement strand
TGAAAAAATCCCCCTAACCCTCCGCCGCGCCTGTGCGCCCTTGGCGTAGCGGAGGGAGTCACATTTCCGCATCATTAAAACCGATAGGCTTCTATCCATCGTGCAGATATCCGGATACGCATATTTTGAAAAAGTAGTCTGGTGACTAAACTTAGCTACTTAAATTAAAAATTCTACTATTGATTTAATTGCCAGTTTAAAAAAAGACCGAAGAGTGTGTTTCCACGGCTCTTCGGTCCTTCGTCGTTTTCTACTTCTTCAGCGTCCCCAAATAACTCACCAAGTCAACCAGTTCTTCTTCGTTCACCGGAAACTTCGGCATCAGAGAATCATCGAGTTGGGTCACAAGTTCCGTCCTTTACTTTTATTCAATCGTCAAGGAGATTCTTTTCCCAAGTCCCATCTCCAATATTCTGTAAAGGGTTGAAAGCTGAATATCAGTTTTCCCGTTTTCGATTCGGGATATGAAGCTTTTCTTAGTTCCGGTTTTTTCTGCAAGTTGTTCTTGAGTCATTTTAGCAAGTTTTCGCTCATCTTTGATAAGTTCTCCGATCGCAAAAGCTTTGGCCTTAGCTTCAAAAGCCATTCTCTTTTCTGTGCCTGCCTCTCCATATCTATTGTCAAGGTGTTGTTCAAAGCTTGTCACTGAGTTGTTATTTTCCATTTTTCTTTCTTTTTTCTTCAAGGGCATTCGGAGTCGTTCGATTCAACCTTTCAACTCTTTTTTTTAAAGGACACTGATTTTATAGTTACGGGATACCGCCCGCTGTACCCAAAGTGATGCAATAGCGCGTAATTCCTTTTTCAGATTTCAATAGAGATTTTCACCTTCCCACCTAAACCTTTTTCAACGATTTCATAGAGGGTCTTAAGAGTCAGATTACTTCCGTTGTTCTCCACCCTTGAAATATAGGTTCTCTTCTTATCAACCAATTCTGCTAATTGTTCCTGAGTTAGATTCTTTTCCTCCCTTGCCTTCTTTAAAAGCAATCCGATTTTAAATGACTCAAAATCCCTTTCCAATTCATCTCTGCGTTCGGTTCCCTTTGCTCCGTACACATCATCCTTGATTTCCTTCCAGCTTTTAGTATTCATTTCTTTTTCGTTTTTCCAGTTTCTTTTAAAAAAGACCGAAGAGGGAGTTTTCACGCCTCTTCGGTCTTCTGTCATCGGTCTTCCGTCAATTTTTTATTTTCTCAACCCCTCCAAATAACTCACCAGATCCACCAATTCCGTTTCGCTAAGCGGAAACTTCGGCATCAGGGGTTTTGATTCAATTCTTTCTTATTATTTAAAAACACAATTTACAATTCAGTTAACTGGAGCCGATCGTTAAGAAGCCTTCCTGACGAAGTTTATTAGGAAAAGCCATGTTGAAGGGGAAGTACGAGACCCGTATGTACGAGGAGTAGGCGCACCGTCGACTCGACTATGGGGGCGTAGTTATTGTCCCAGGCTTATTTTGAAATGTGGTAATTCAACCTGCAGTTTCACTTTTGCCTGTAAGGCATTAAAAACACGCATTAATGTGTCAATAGTTACATTGCTGGCATTACTCTCAATTCTTGAAATTTGAGATTTCTGGACGCCAATCAATTTCCCTAATTCTTCCTGTGTCAAATTCCGTTCTTGTCTTGTCTGTTTAATGGCTTGTCCAATTAAATCCATTTGTAATTCATACTCAAACTTATCTCGGTCAGGTGTCCCAACTTCCCCAATAAGTTTATCTGTAACTTCATCTAATGTGTAAGTTTTCATGTGTTTATAATTTGTTTTTAATTGCCACATGGAACTCGCCATCCCGATTACTCGGGATCCTGTGTGAGATTATCTCTCATGGCTCGTTTCATCTCTTTTTCGTTTTAAGTTTTTCTTTGTCTTCAAAATACTTAATCATCAATTGGTTTGCTTTTTGGATTTCATTGTCTGGTACTTTACTGCGTTTTTTTATAAATCCATGTGTCGAAATAACTAATGTATTTTGAGAATCTGACTTGTCCCAAAATGCAAGTAAGCGATATTGAAAGCCTTGATACAGTGTCCTTAATTCCCAGATTTCATCTTTTAGTTTTTTGAAAAGCTCAGGATCCCGATCTATTTGTGCCTTACGAATATTAAAAAGGATTTTTTCGTAATGTTTTTTGTCAAGACCACTAAGAAACTCGAATGCCTCATCTAAAAATACAATGTCAAAATTCTTGTCCATTTTATCATTTATTTTCGCCTCAAAGGTATGTAAAAGTTTCGTTATATAGAAACTGCTTCAATTAGGGATTTTTTTACTACTCCCCATAACTCATATATCCCCCTGATCTTATCAGGATTTATTATTAGTCCGGAGTTTCTTAAAAAATTCCTCATGCTTCCTTCTTTCCTTTGACAATTCCTCCAAAATCAAAAAGACCGAAGAGTGTGTTTCCACGGCTCTTCGGTCTTCTCCCTACCTATCGGGACATCGGTCTTCCAGCGATTTTCTATTTCTTCAGCGTTCCCAAATAACTCACCAGATCCACCAATTCCGTTTCGCTAAGCGGAAACTTCGGCATCAGGGATTCGTCGAGTTGGGTCACCGATTCGATGTCTGCAAGCTTGTAGATGGTTTGCTCTCCCATTCCAACCAGTTTCACGATCAGGTCGTTTTCGGTTTTGGAGTTGACGATGCAGCGGATTTCCTTTCCGTCTTTGAATTTGACGAGTTGGGTTTCGTAGCCAAATCCCATTCCTTCGGATGGATTGAGGATCGAGTTGTAAAGCGCTTCTTTGGATAGCTTGTCTCCGATCAGGCTCAGTGCAGGTGCGAAGTCGATCCCTTCATTTCCGATCTTATGACAAGAGATGCAATAGCCGGCAGCGATGGTTTTGCCCTTTGCGATGTCACCGGTTTTGCCGAGCAGGGATGCGACATTGACGGTTGCGCCGGCGGCTTCTCCGAACTTGGCGGTGGCGGCGGTTCGGATGTCTGAGTTCCAAGTTCCGAGCAAAAGTTTCTGAGCGATTGGCATCATATCTTCAGGGATCTCGTTGGCTTCGGACATTTTCCAGAGATAGCTTTCGGAATTGTACCCTTTCATGGCTTCCGCAGCGGCAGTTCTGAGTTCCAGCGGTTGTTTGGTATTGGTAAAAACTGAAGCCAGTGCTTTTGCCATTGGCTCAGAATCCACGCTTCCGAATTTCTCCACGGATTTGATCGCCTCAGGTATATTGGTGTTTTTGAAGGATTTTTCGACTTCCCCTATTCCATACAATTCCACGAAGATTCCCGCAGCTGATCCCGCAACCCGGACTTCTTCAGCATTGTAAACCAAACCCAAAAGCCTTTCCTTTTGCTCCTTGAGTTTGTATTTGTTGAGGATTTCGAGGAAATCACGATCGTCTTCGATCTCACCGGCTTTTTGCTTTGCCAGGCTCAGCACTTCTTTGTCGGGATTTTTTGGATCAAATACGATCTGTCTCAAAATGGTGATCTGATCATCTGGTGATCCATTGGCAAGCAATAATTTCAGCGTTTGGTTCTTAGCATCCGCAGGCAGGAAATCAAGTGCCCGGAAATAGCGAAGGTTCTCTCTTCCCGGTTGGGAAAGGATCAATTTACCCAGCAATTCAGCCGAGTTTGCCGCTCTTGATCTCCAGACAATGTCTTTTGCTTCAGCTGAAGCCATCCAGTTTTCACCGGCTTTGCCTAGGTATTCAGCCAGGTAAATATCCCAGAATCCATCAGCAGCAATGCCGAGCGCTTCCAGATACCAGCGGTCGCCGGTAGTATATCCTTCCGCCAACTTCATCCATACGGCAGGCTGTGATTGGTATCTGATCGCCAGCGCAACTTCCCTTCTCACTTGCGGAGACTGATCGCCGGCAAGTGTCAGCAGAAACTCTCCATAGTTCATTTTATTGATACGGGAGGCACGCACCGCAGCAACGCGGATGTTCTCATCCGGATCTGTTGAAGCCAGTTTGATGTAGTTATTTCCTTCAGGAAGTTTGGTCAGCAGCCAAAAAGCCCGGGCTTTCATGCGGCTGTCCTGCGAAGCGAAAAGTTCTTCCAAAGCAGATTTAGCTTCGTCTCCTTTTTCTTTCAAGGCCATAAAGGCTTTGTAATGTGTAGCCCGATTTGGGTTTTGCAGCGAATTAATCAGGGAAGGGATGTTGGAATAGTCCGGCTTCTCCACTTTGTATTTGACGCCTTTTGGTGCCAAACGGAAGACACGGCCTTTGTCCTGATCACCCATCGCATGTCCGCCAACTCCCGGATCATACCAGTCGGAAACGAATACCGAACCGTCCGGTGCAACCGTCACGTCGGATGGACGGAACCAATTGTCGCGGCTGTTTCCATCCATGATGTTCAGGATTTCTCCGGTGAAGCCAGCGCCTGAGGTTTGTACAGGATAAGCCCGAACGATGTTTGGTCCGGCGTCTGAGTGAATGACCTGATTCTGATATTCCTCCGGTAGGAGTTTGCCTTCGTAAACCAAAATTCCTGTCGGGGAACCCGCATAGGTTTGGATCAAATTTGGAACTACTCCCGGATCATTCAGGTGCCAATGCTGCTGGTAAACTGAATCTTCCATGTTGATTCGACGGGTTCTCCAGTCGGATTTGGTGATCTCGTCTTTGAAACCGTAGTTTCCATAATCCATCACATAATTAATACGAGTAGAGCGGTTACCGTCGTCGTCGTTGTCACTTTGCCACATTCTACCGTAGCTGTCGACAGCGACTTCGTAGTTGTTTCGGAAGTTCCAGGCTAGGATCTCCACATTAGATCCATCCGGATCCGCGCGGAAAACCATTCCTTCCTGATAAGGTGCAGTTTGGGAATTTACCGGACGACCAAGCGGATCGAGTATCGGGCTTCCGTCTGCTTTGTGAAGGCCCTTTCCTTCATTTCCATAATTGAAATAGAGCTTTCCGTCAGGGGCAAAAGTGAAAGCGTGCATCCCGTGATCGTGCTGCTCTCCGCCAACTCCTGAAAATAGGATTTCCTTTTTCTCCGGCACATCATCTCCGTCTGCATCGGTAAATACATAGACATACGGGCTGACGGACACGAATACTTTTTCACCCAAAACCGCGATTCCAAGTGCGGCATTGATGTCATTTCCCTGATAGAAAACTTTTGAAGATTCCGCGATTCCGTCTCCATCGGTATCCTCCATGATCAGGATGCGATCCCCTTCGGGATGGGTTGGGTTCTTGGGATTCAGCTTGGTCCGGTAGTTATAGGCTTCGGTGATCCAAACTCTGCCACGATCGTCGATATCCATATTGGTCGGATTGATCATCATGGGTTCAGAAGCGAAAAGCGTCAGATCCAATCGCTCGTCCGTCAATATGATTCCGTCCACAGCATGCTCAGGAGAGCGTTTTTGCTCGTCAGTGAGGGCGGCGTATTCAGCGTCAGAGAGTTTGGGTTTTGATTTGGAGCAGGAGAAAAGAGTTGCCAGAGCCAGGGCAAAAAGGGAAGCTTTGAATTTCATAGGTTGAGGGTTTTTTGTGTGTGGATGAGTTTGGTGCTCACCAAGTTCGAAAATATCCCTTTAACCGCTATAAACCAAGTTCTTTCAGGGAGTTGGTTCAATTCAGAATTTTATTCGGATTTGCTTTCTTAAGCTCTTACTATTGAAGAGGACGGAAGTGTAGTCACTCAGGCATTATTAAGGATTTTGAGAGTGATACTCGGTTACTAGTAGTGAATTAAATGGAGAATATTTCGAGTAGAGTTAAAGCTTACAAGTACTTCAATCTTAATCCGCAGTTTTTTCTTCTGTCACTTTTTGCAGCCAAAAAGTAACCAAAAAGCTTAATGCCTGGTTATTTATTTCAAATAGGCAGAGTTTTGTAATGAAAGAAACATCCTTGTCTATTTGATTTTAATCCTTGATCAATCCTAAAAATGGGTGGATTTCTCTCGTTCCACTTCGAGAACTAACCCATTTTCTTAACGGTTTGATCTGCGGCTTAAAACCATAAATTCCCTAGGGCATTACCTAAGCCGAAACATTTCCACTCACCGAATGCAACTGCACTAATTCGGACATTCCCTATAAAATGATCAATGGTTCAAAATTGTGTTGACTGAGATAATGTAATTCTGAAGGTATAGGATACAATCTCTTTTGCCGCCGGAAGTGTCTTCACTCCGGTAGCTCTTACATTTAAGATAGGCTTTGAAGTTCAAAATCATCAACCATGGACTATCGTCTATGGACTATTTTCTAATCAGGGAACAAACTCCTGTCAATGCCGGGAATTACCTTTAGAGCATTTTCATAATAGACTTTTCTCAGGACCGAATCAGGCAATTCCAGCCCGTACATTTTCCAGTGGGCGTGGCGCTTGCGGTAATAATCAAAATACTCATCGCCGGTTTCGAGCACACGGAAGTAGGTGTAGTATTCTTCTTTCTGATACGTGTCTTTGCCAAACATGACCCTGTCCTGGTACCTGATCATAAACGCACGGGCAGTTTTCGGCTGACGACCCAATTCTGCAAGAACAGCCCCCAGTTCGGTGTACATATTGGGCATTTCGTCAAATAATTTACCCAGCCGCTCGAGGTCATTTCCAAACCATCCCAGATGGGCGTTGATGAATTTCGTGCCCGGATGCTTTCGAAACACGTTGTGCTGCTCGGCCATTATTTCTTCGAAAGACGGATTCACTTTGGGATCCTTGTATCTGCCAGGCTCTTGTTTCAGTTCCAGCCAGCGCTCGTTGTGTTTGTCTTTTGGATTCCAAAAAGAATTGGGTTCGCCGGAATGAATCAAAACCGGAATTCCCAGTTCACCGCATTTGGCCCAGATGGGATCAAGCCTCGGGTCATCCACGGCAATCCGGTTTCCCTCATTGTCTTTGTCGGTAAGGCCAAGACCTTTATAGACTTTTAAACCTTTCACTCCCTGCTTCACTCCCTCTTCCAGGAGGACCAAAGCTTCCTCTGGCCAGCCGGGATCATCCAGTTTTTCGAAGTCAATATTGAGAAAAACAACAAATCGGGAGGGGTGATTTTGATCGACATTTTCGAGAGACCATTCCAGTATTTTTCCCCTAAATCCACTCAGGTTGACCATGACGGCCATATTCAAAGAGTCCATCTCCACTACCAAATCATCCAGACTTTTGATGGGCATTATCCACTGGTGATTGTGCACATCGATAAAAGGGTACCTGGCGCGGGTGAGTTTATGTTCGGGAACGATCAGGGTGGAAATTGGCTCATATTCTTCCACATCCATCAGATTTTGACGGTACTGAATTTTGCCAATGCCCCAATAAACCAAACCCAGGAATACAAGAACTGAGAAGGGGAGGAGTATCCACTTCTTTTTTGAAAAAGCCATCGGGAACTGCTGCTTATTGAACCGTGATCGGAACTCGTACCAGCGTTTTGTCCCAGACCAAATCCATGTTTATTCCGGCAGGATCAGAAGAAAAGCTGATCGTGAAAACTTCGGTTTCTGTTGGTGCCATGGTAACAGGCAAGTCTGCTTTCAATACATCTTTAGAATAATCAGGTTCGGCAGCTCCGAAGAATGAGCCTGTTTCGGTATTGAGAGAAATCTGGAACGAATCAGCGCCCGGAACGGCATACATGCGATAGGTGCCTGCGCTTACCGGCTGACCTGCGAAATTGACATCCTTGCTGAAAGTGATTTCAGTCGGCGCATTGGCACCCAATCTCCAGTATTTGCCATAAGGCTGAAGTGCTCCTTCAGATTCTTCACCAAAAATTAATCTGCCTTTCTTGGAAGGCTGGGAATAGGAAACAGTAATATCGAGTCCCTGATCGCTGAAAGTTGCTGTTGCTGCCGGGCTGGCAGGGAAAAGAATGGCATATCCAAAATAAGCAACGATGATCAAAATAAGGATTCCGATGGCGGCTAAGATTTTCTTCAACATGATAGATTGGGATTGAGGGTTAGAAATGATCTTAAATATATAAATTCTGACTGAGGTAATTACATAGGATTCAGGAGGATGTAATAGCTTGGGAAATCTGACCTGAATTTCTTGCTTCGGGTTTGGCAGACCCCCGACCATTACTTTTTGAAAGGAGGAAAAATCATTTGTGTCGTTCAATCCTTTTAGGTCAGGTTGTATTCAAAGCCCTGCGTGGATACCTTTATGGCGTTAACCAACGAAAAATATGAGCATGGATCAAACCAAGATGATGTCCATTTTTTACCTTTTGGCAGGACTCATTCTCTTGCTCATCATCGGTTCGGGTATTTTGGTTTTCAAAATTATGCGTTCTAAAAGGTCTGAAAAAGAGGCCGAATTGAAATTTCAAAATCTTGAAAAGCGTATCAACACCCTTCATCTGGAGAATCTGGAATCGAAGCTGAATCCGCATCTTTTCAAAAACATCCTTAACTCGATCCAATCTCATGCTTACCAAACCTACTTCGCGTTGGATAAGCTTGCCAATGTGCTGGATTACATCTTGTATGAGAGCAGAAATAAATTCGTCACTCCAAAAGAGGAAATAGAATTTGCCCTCAATCTGATCGAAATCAATAAAATTAAAGTCAGTCCGTTGTTTGATCTCAAGGTCAAGAAGAAAATCAACGACTTCGAACCGCTGTTTGAGCAGCCGCTTTTAGCACCTTTGATTTCCATCGATCTGATCGAAAATGCATTCAAGCATGCTGATTTGCAAAGCGGGGATGGGTTTATTTCGGTCGTGATCGAATTCAAAGACAGCGTCTTTAGCCTGACTGTTTCGAATAAGATTTCCTCACAAACACCCCTGAAAAAAGATAAAAGCGGAATCGGCGCAGAGAATCTGAAAGAAAGACTCCAGATTCTCTACAAGGATAATTTCAAGCTGGAGAGATTTGTCGAAGAAAATGTATTTATCGCTCACCTAAAAATAAACCTGATTGGACACAAAGCTGAGATGCATACTGCTGGATGATGAGCTTCCCGGATTGACTTACCTGAAAATGCTTTGCGAGCAATTGCCCGAAGTAGAAGTGGTGAAGGCATACAATAATCCGGAAGCATTGATCCATGATATTTCCAATCTGGAATTTGACCTCTGCATTTTGGATATAGAAATGCCGGGTTTCAATGGATTGCAGGTGGCTAATTTGCTTCGGGGAAAGCCTGTGATTTTCACTACAGCTTACAGGGATTATGCGGCGGAGGCTTTTGATCTGGATGCGATCGATTATGTGCAAAAGCCCATCAAAATGGAAAGGCTGCATCAGGCAATTGCGAAAGCACTAAAAAGGATCACTAGTAATGAAGCCAGGAAAAACTTTGTGCAACTGAATACAGATCAGGGAAAAGCCTTGATATTTTTTAATCAGATAGGGTACATCCACGCTTCAAATACTGATAGCCGTGATAAAATCGCTGTGATGATCGACGGTTCTACGATTACATTGAAAAATGTAACTTTTTCCAAGCTGGAGGAAGTTCTGCCTTCTGCTGAATTTGTGAGAATCAACAAAAAGGAAATGATTGCGCTTCAGATCGTCAAAGTCTTTTCTTTCGATGAAATCACCACTTCCCAGATTGCCGAAAATGGAAAGCCAATCAGGCTGAGTTTGAACGAATCCTACCGAAATGAATTCCTGAAGCGTGTCAAGATATGACTGAAGGTTTAAAAGTTTTTGAAACTTTCAATTCAATTTTTCGCCGACTCATTACATTATTGCCTGTTTTTCATTCAAACCGGATTTTTAGACAGCCTGTTTTTGCATTTTTGATACTCTGGTTTTGATTATACCGGAACTTCATTAAAAATCCGGGGATGAAATCCGGACTTTGGGCCCAAAGTTCGGAGGCGGATATCAGAATTTCAAAGTTCTGATATCCGCTTCTCCCGGTCCAATTGAGGATATTTCGTCAACCATTTTTGAACCCACCAATTTAAATGAAGAAGGCAAACGGGATTTTCTACTTAGGCACCATAGGTTTCTTTTCGGTTCTCATGTATTGGATAGTCGTGAAGGGAGCTGATTTGGAGCACGGTAGAAAAATCGTCGTTCCTGATTCCGGCCTTAGCCAGTGGGAAGAGTTTCTTCATTCCCTCTCTTACAATCTCGGGCATCCATTGGCGATGTTACTGGCTCAGATAATCATCATTATTCTTGTCGCCAGGCTTTTTGGCTGGATATGTCTGAAGATTGGACAGCCTTCGGTAATCGGGGAAATACTCGCCGGAGTTGCATTGGGTCCTTCTCTGGTCGGGTTATATTTTCCTGGGTTTTCTGATACTTTATTTCCGCTGGAATCCCTCGGAAACCTCCAGTTTCTCAGTCAGATAGGGTTGATCCTGTTCATGTTTGTCGTGGGAATGGAGCTGGATCTCAAAGTGTTGAAAAACCGGGCCAAAGATGCCGTAGTGGTGAGCCATGCCAGCATCGTCGTTCCCTTTGCTTTGGGGATGATATTAGCCTATTTTATTTACGATTCATTTGCTCCGGAAGGAGTTCAGTTTTCCTCGTTTGGGCTTTTTTTGGGGATCGCGATGAGTATCACGGCGTTTCCGGTTTTGGCCAGAATTGTCCAGGAAAGAGGAATTCATAAAAGTAAATTGGGGACAATGGTGATCACCTGCGCAGCTGCGGATGATATCACGGCCTGGTGTATTTTGGCAGCTGTGATTGCGATCGTTAAGGCAGGTTCATTTGTCAGTGCGCTCTACATCATTGCATTGGCGATTCTGTATGTTTTCCTGATGATCAAGGTGATTCGGCCATTTCTGAAAAGAATCGGGGATTTGCATACTTCAAGGGAGAACCTTAGCAAACCAATCGTTGCGATCTTCTTTTTGGTCTTACTTGGGTCGGCCTATGCTACCGAAGTAATCGGAATTCATGCCCTGTTTGGAGCTTTTATGGCCGGAGCGATCATGCCTGAGAATGTGAAGTTTCGCAATATTTTCATCGAAAAAGTGGAGGACGTTGCGCTCGTATTGCTGCTTCCGTTGTTTTTTGTTTTCACCGGACTCCGAACTCAAATCGGCCTTCTCAACGATCCCTACCTATGGAAAGTAACGGGTTTGATCATTCTTGTTGCTGTTGTGGGAAAGTTTGTAGGAAGTGCGCTCGCGGCAAAGTTTATCGGTCAAAACTGGAAGGACAGCCTTACTATCGGTGCCTTGATGAATACCCGGGGCTTGATGGAACTGGTGGTTCTGAATATCGGATACGATTTGGGAGTGCTTACTCCGGAGATTTTTGCAATGATGGTGATCATGGCGCTGGTGACCACTTTCATGACAGGCCCGTCTCTCGACCTGATCAATTGGGCTTTTAAATCGCGGAACAAACCTGTTCCAGAAGAATTAAACCAGCTGACTCAGTACAAAATTTTAATCTCCTTCGGAAATCCCCAAGGGGGAAAATCCCTTCTTCGACTGGCAAATGCCATGGTCAGAAAGCTGAATGGCCGGGCCTCTGTCACTGCTTTGCACCTTTCACCGATTTATGAACTGAATCATTATAATTCCAGGGAATACGAGAGGGAAAGCTTTGCGCCGATCTATCAGGAATCGAAAGATCTCAATCAGAAATTCATCCCGATGTTTAAGCCTTCGCTTGATATCGACTCAGATATAGCTGAAGTCGCCAATGAGGGAGATTTTGACTTGCTGTTGGTTGGCCTGGGGCAGTCTATTTTTGAGGGAAGTATCCTGGGGAAAATTCTTGGTTTCACCACCCGGATAATCAATCCGGACCGGTTGCTTAATCAGGTGACGGGAAAAGAAAGCCTGTTTGAAAGTTCTCCATTCCATGAGCGAACCCGTCAGATTATCTCCCATAGCAACGTGCCGGTGGGAATTCTGGTGGACAAAGGTCTGGGAGAAATCAAGAGGGTATTTATCCCATTGTTTTCCGAAGAAGACCATTTTCTTATCCAATACGGGCAAAAGCTCATTACTAATTCGGAATCTCAAATCACTCTTTTTGATGCGGTTGGGAAAATCAAAAACCAACCGGCAACCAAAGAGGCCATCCGGGCAATTGAGCAGACTGCACCGAATCATATCACACTCATGAACGAGCGGATTTTGGATCCTGAATTCCTGAAAAGCCAGCAACTGATGATTATTAGCATGGAAAGCTGGAAAAAACTTGTTGACAGCAAAAGCCTCTGGCTTGCAGATATTCATTCCACTTTGATCGTGATGGATCGATAAAAAAATCGAATTGTTTAACTTCCTTAGGTTGGGATCTTCAAGGCTGATTTGTATTCCGGCAGATAGGGAATGGATTCGAAAATTTCCCCGGGAACAAAAACCTTAGATTGGAGTTAAAGAAGCCTACCTATAATTCCAAGCTGAACCTGAACAGAAGAATTTTCAGCTTAATGGGTTTACCGAGACGGGATTTGAATGAAAAAATCCCCCTAACCCTCCGCCGCGCATGTGCGCCCTTGGCGTAGCGGAGGGAGTCACATTTCCGCATCATTAAAACCGATAGGCTTCTATCCATCGTGCAGATATCCGGATACGCATAAAATGGAAATTGAGCGTTCGTTTTGAAATGGGCTTCGAATGAAATATTATTCCTTCCACATTCCCTTTTTTTGATTTCTGGCCTCTTGTTGAAGTCTTACAAAGTATTTGGCATATTTGACATTTGGAGGAAAAGTAGCCGCACTTGCATAGCCTTCCTTCACCAAAAGCGCATTCAAAAAGGTGCCGTCTTCCAGGTAAACATAGGCCAGGGTTCTCTTATATCGATCGTAGCGATCGACATCATATTCCAACCTAACCTTCCTGCCGGTAAGAATTCGTTTTACATAGTCAGATGCCTCTTTTCCGAAATATTCAACCTCGGTTCTTCCCGTTCGCCTTGCCTCAGGAGTATCAATTCCTATTAACCGGATTTTCTCTTTCTGACCCTTCTCATTCAAAACCCAAAAAGTATCTCCGTCAACGAATTTGGAGATTTCTAAGAGACTGGTCCGCTGTGCGAAAGCTGATTCCGGGTTGAATAAAAAAAGCCAAAAGGCCAATACGAAAAAGACTCTTAGCATTTGAATTGGGTGGGTAAGGTTATGGCTTGGCGAAGATCCTGAATATTTCAGATTCAATGGATACAATTTTGAGGAAGGAGAATCGAAGTGAAAATTTTTCTTTGATCCACTCAGGAGTGTGGATTTTACTATCACGAATATGATAGGGTTAAAGTCTTTTTGATAAACACATCCTTAGAAGTGGATATGTTCTTTAAACAACCTTTTGTTCAAGAAGTGCTATATCCAAATCGTTGAAGGAATACATGAAAGAAATCACAGTATAGTGTGAAAAGAAGAGTAAAATCAGGGTGATGAAGATCAATTTTGGGTAAAATCACAGTATAATGTGAAAAATAATATTGGTTAAAATCAAATGTGGAAAATAAGTCCATTAACCTCCGCAAAAGCTGAAAAAAATCATGGGAAAGGCCATTTTGATTGCCGGAGGAATCGAACCTGGGTTCGAGTTTCGTTAACTTGCCAGAAATTTCTCCAGCAAATCCATTCTTTCTCCCATGTTTGACAGTCCGGACTATCCCCAAGCTCTTGATGAGGCACTTTTTGATTCCTGGTTGGAAACCGGTCGGGAAAGCCAGATTCCTTATGCCTATTTACTGATTGTATGGGATGAAATTGATGGGAAGTACCTGCCTGTTTTTGCAGAAAACCGAAGCGAGATCGAGGGATATGAAAAGTATGGGGACTCACCCGTCCGACAACTTCTCGTTGCTGCCTATGATTTGTATTCGGAGTCGAGGGTGTTGTAGTGGTTTTAATTTATATGTGTATTCGCTTGATTGCATGTATCAGAATTAAGTTGGGATTTGAATGAAAAAATCCCCTTAACCCTCCGCCGCGCCTGTGCGCCCTTGGCGTAGCGGATGGAGGCACATTTCTGCATCCCGATAGCTATCATAGGTTTGTTTGATTGAAAAATGGAGGTTTTTTGAGTCGGGCAATTCTTCTTCGATTTTGACCTTTAGAAAAGGAAATTGATCATTTGAGTTTTTTCTTCAAAAGTCATCAGGAGGAGCCAGAAGAAAACTTTTGTTACATACAACCTAGGTCTAAAAATTGTTTGTACCTACCTCACTTTATTCACTTCCTATCTAAAGTTCATTTAAGGTTGTCCGACTCGATATGTCCCAGATCTACAACTTTGAAATTTCAGATTGCGGAAAATGGGAGTAGTCTTAACCTACTCTCAGTATGAAAAATTTTCATCCACCACTTTCCAAAATGCTTCAGGTGTCAAAGGTTTAAGTACAAATCCTTTCACTTCTGGTATTGCGAAAGCCCTGTTTCTGTCGTCGGGATTTACACTGGTTGAGAGCATGGCGATTACTGCTCTTTCTTGAATGTCTTTGGATAGCTCATTATATTTTTCCATAAAATCCCAACCTGTCATGCCAGGCATGTTTATATCCAGAAATATGATATCAGGTTGAGGGCTATTTGCATAAACTCCCTTGCGAAGCAAAAAGTCTAGCCCCTCTTTAGCTGATTTTACAGATTGTATATGCACCCATGAGCATTCCTCTTCCACAATTATTGTATGGTAAAAATTTGTCGCGTCATCATCGTCAATAAACAAGACGCAATCCAATTTGTGATTTTTATCTCTCATATGATTTTGTCTAGAGTAAAATAAAAAGAGGTGCCTGCCCCTTTCTTTGAGTCTATCCATATTTTTCCACCGTGTAGCTCCACGATCTTGCGACAATTAGCCAGTCCCAAGCCTGTCCCTTCATAATCCTCAGTAGCATGCAAACGTTGGAAAATCAAGAATATTTTTTCATAATCAGTCTCCTCTATTCCAATACCATTATCTTCTACGCAAAACTCTACATATGTGTTGGTTTCTTTAGCAGACACCGCGATAATTGGTGATACATCAGGCTTCCTGAATTTCAACCCATTACTGATCAGATTCTGAAATAGCATCCGTAATTCTACCAGATTACCCTTCACCGGGGGTAATTCACTGATTTTAATTATACCATTTACTGCCTTTATGGTTGCATCCAAATCCAGCACAATGTTGCGCACCAGCTCTTGACAATCCACCTTTTCGGTCTCTCGGATGTTACCAATTCTGCTAAATTCCAGCAGCCCCCTGATAAGAAGGGTCATTCTTTTTGTGGCAGTTGTCACATAATCCAAAATCTTTTTCCCGTGATCGTCAAACTGATTGTAATACTTCTTAGAAATCAATTGGGTCATATTTCCAATAGTCCGAAGTGGCTCCTGCAAATCATGGCTGGCAATATTTGTGAATCGTTCCAGTTCCCGATTTTTAACTAATAAATCCTCATTTAAATTTTCAAGCTGTATTTTATGATCCGACAATTCCTGTTGCTGTACATCCAATTCTTTCAATTTTTCCAGCAATTCTGCTGAACTAATCGATAGTTGATTGTTGATTCCCTCAAGACTTGTGAAACTGCTCTTTGCAATAGATACTAGCGTCACGCACGTCCAAATCACTACCAAGGAAATAACCATGTTTATGTTAGATAGGTCACTTGAGTTAGCGACCATTTCACCGGTTTGTAGGACTGATATAATAGTTAAAAATGTACAAACGGCCGCGGTATAAATACTTGCATACTTCCCTGGTAATAGCCAACTGTATAAAATCACGACGGCATACATACTGGCTACCGCCACCGTACCATCCGTTTGCATATCCACCAGGAAAATGACCCCTGCAAACAGTGTCGCCATGAAAATCAAAGCGGCATTTTGAAAAAGAATCATCGATCGGTGTTTGGAATGCATCAGGCCGGTTTACTATTTAACTGTCTTCTTAATTCAGTGATCTCCGCTTCATATATTCTCAGCTGCTTTTCCAACTGATATGCTTTCAATTCGTCCTCAGGTCGCGCTTTTATCAATTTAGGTAAATCCCGGATAAGCGTAAAAACAGTAGCCAAACTCACAAGAGCGGTCAACATCCTCAAGAGTGCACTAAGCCTGTAACCTGGCCACCAAAACATCAATGCATCGATAAGGTGTGTACTCCCGCAAAGGATAATAAAAGCGCCGAAAAGCCAGAAAACCGGCAAAAACGGGAGATTATGGCGCTTTTGGATGAAAAAAATAATTATAGCCGGAATCACAAAATATGCTAGCCAAATGGCAATGTCACTGGTGATATAGAGCCATCCATGAAACGATGACCATTCGCCGCATACCCAACGTGCTGGCCAATCATCTGCTAAAAATAGTTTGGTAAAGAATTCCTTTATTTGTTCCATAGGTATTTTCAATTTTATATAAGTAAATATAACAATTGATGCTAACGAGACTAACAGTATTTAATAAACGATCACTTAGTGATCCACTCTACCCATGCAAAGTTGGTTACTTGAGCCGCAACATTCTTTGAATTCTCAATTATCAGAATTTTTCATTACGACTATCCACTTTCTTACCAATAACCAATTAAAGCAAGGTCTGAATTCCTAAAGTCCAACTATGGACTATTCACTATGGGCTATGGGCGAATTATTCGCTGCTCTAACTACTAATAAGCCTATTGACTAAGTAGCCGATACTCATATTTTTCATTCTGAAGCATTGTAATTTTTTGAATAGTTGCTTGGAATCTAATCGCTTATAAAAAGGTCTCTTGTACCTTTGAAAAAAAATCAACATTTCTGTAGCGAATGCCTGCCACACTTCCGTCATGTGAAAAATAGATTCCATGGTCTCGTTTTTCCGGTTTTTCCTGTTGGTATTTCTCTGCAGCTGTTCGTTGGGCGAATCAGATCCAACCTCGGGATTTGCTGGTTTCTACCAGGTTCAGGGAGTGGGTTACCTCTTTACAGTGGACTCCGGCAAATATAATCGGATGGATTTCAACCGAAAAGACCCCTCGCTTTGTCAGGTGAGTTTTGAGATCAGAGGCATTAAGCGGGACGGAAATGAACTAACTATTCAAATAGAACGTCCAAAGGGATGCAGCGGAATGTATGAATTGGTTTGGGATGGAAATTGGCAAGAATCCTCCCCCCGACGTATACAAGTGTATCTGACAAGTATGTTCAATACTTGTTCCCTTGGGTCCGAAACTGAAATTGATGTTCTCAACGTCGACTTAGCCAAGGCATTACAAGATACTCCCAAGGATTTGTTTACCGTTTACCTCAGAGAGCATTGCAGTTACCGGGATTTCAACTGTGTGGGAAACTGCAACCTGAGTATTTAGAATTAAAAAAAACTAGAGTTAAGTTGATTTGAACTGGTCTGACCAAGAGCTGATCGACGGTTGCAAACGTCGGTCAAAGAAGCATGAGGAGTTTTTTTTCAAAAAATACTATGGCTACGTCATGGGGATCAGTCTGTCCTATTCCAAAAGCAGGGATCTGGCGCTGGAAATTACCAATGACTCTTTTATGAAGTGCTTTGATTCGTTTAAAAAAATGGATGAAGCACCATCTCTCAAACCCTGGCTCAGAAGAATTACAGTCAACACGGCGATAGATTATTACCGGAAAGGCAAAAGATTCCAAAATCACCGGGAAGCAGATGGCGAAACTCCGGTTTTCGATGACGTATCTGCCCCGGATCAGTTGGCCTATGAGGATATTCTCAAGCTGCTCAATCAGCTGCCTGAAGATCAACATTTGGTATTCAACCTCTATGAGGTGGAGGGATATAATCACAAAGAGGTCGCTGATCGCCTGGAAATCACCGAAAGCTCTTCCCGGGTTTACCTCATGCGGGCAAAATCCAAATTGCGTCAGCTGATTCAACAACACATGAAAGAATATGCAGGAAGATAAAACATCAAAATGGTTGGCTGACCAGCTGCGAAAGCAGCAGGAAGAAAACCCTCTTCCTTACGAATTGGGTGCCTGGGAGGCTTTTGAGAAAAAGAGGCTGGCCAGTAAGAAAAAAGCAACCTATTGGATTTCAGGAATTGCAGCTTCCCTGGCCATTTTATTTGTGGCAGGCGGACTTTGGCTTTCCGGGGATACCGAATTAGCAGGAAGCAATTCCCAATCCGACCAAATAGCCTTGGAAGAAAAGGCCGTGACTACCGATCCGCAAGTGGAAGAACATGCGATCGCAACTGAGGAGCAAAGCGGGCAGGTAGAAACTCGGGTTTTGGGATCAAGTGAAAAGGTTGATTCCGAAAATCGCAAACCAAACTCCGATTTAAATTCTCCTAAACCGACAAGCCCAAAGCCAATTCAAAATAAAATTTCTACTGAAGGTGAAGCAAAATCGGTAAAAAATTTGGCTGTAATTGACCAGAAAGTCATGCAAGAAAGCATCTCAAAGACCGATCCGATACAGCCCCAAATAGCCTCGCAGGAAAAAGTCGGGGAGGAAATTTCCAGGACCGAAGTTCCGGAGAAAGTAATAGCTTCTGTGGAATTGCCCAAAGAGCCGCAGCTGAGGGAAGAAGAGATCAAGGAGATGTTGGAGACCAGGTCATTTGCCTCAATTGTCATGGGACTTTCTCCGGGATTTGGAGCTTCTCAAAGTACGGAGCAATCTACCAGCGGTGCGAGTCTGGGGCTCGGCGTGATGGTTGATATGGAACTCACCGGGAAACTGGTGATGGGTTCTGGTGTTGCAGTAAACTACCTGAATCAGGCCAGCGAAAGTCAGAGTTATGCACAGGTAGCCGGGTTTGCATCTCCGGTAACAGAGAAAAACGAGATCGCGCAAGTGCAGGTAGATATCCCGGTTTACCTTAAATATCCCATCACCCGCAGTCGGTCTATTTCGGTACAAGCAGGATTTTCCAATTTGGTGACGTTCAATCAATTTGCCGAGCAACAGTCTTCCTATACGCGCCAGGTGGCGGTATTAGATGCCAATGCTGCGGGTTCGAATTCATTTACTTTGAAATCCGAATCAGTTGACCGATTATCAGTTTTGGAAGTACCACAAAAACGGTTCTATCCGTTTGCCACAGCCAATTTAGGAGTAAATATTCGACTGTTTGAATCAAAAAAGTCAAGCTACGAGGTGATGCCTTTCTACAATTACCCGCTTCAGGAGTTTTCCGGATATGGGGAAAAACTTGGAATGTTCGGAGCCTCGTTCAAAGTCAATTTCGGAGCAACCCAAAAGAAATAAATTGAAGTACTGGACCAACGAAAAGCCACCTCAGAAATGAGGTGTTTTTTTACCAGAATTTATTCTTTCATTTTGGAATAGTGACTAATTTCTGCTTTTACACATAAATCTATTTCAAGATTATTTTCTTCCCTTTCAAATAGATAGGGGACTTTTAAACGGTCAAATATTTTGGTAGGTTTTATTTTAAAAGCCAGTGGATCTCTTCCATCTCCTTCGCATGTTACAAACGGGTCAGTTTAAATAGATCTTAGAAAGGCTGTTTGAATTCCTGTGGTTACCATTATTTCTTTCCTCTTCAAAACTGTTTAATGATGAAATAATCTCAGGCATAGAAGTGGTAGAAATCAAAACCAGATTTGAATATATAATTCAGTCAGTTAGCTTAGGCTTTCAAAATCAGACAGATAAGGTGATTATTGCCCGGGAAGACCTTGTTATTATTTGAATTTTTAGATAAACCTTTTCTTCAAAAAAAAATCCCGAAGCCCACCCCAAGCTTCGGGAATAAAGAAAAATGAAGTGTTATAAACTTTGATTATTGAAAAATTGCAAAAACAAATTCCGGGTTTAATAATATGACTATCCACTTTCTTGCAAGTAGCCATAAAAAAATAGGGTTTGGGTTTTGAAGTGACCGGCCGTGGACAGTCGACTGTCGTCCGTTGACTAATTTTTAATAACTGATAAAATTGGTAATCAGCTGAATATCGAGCTTTTTCTCACCTGTGCTTTCGGCATTCAGACCTCTCAGAACAAGGGTGTACACACGGTTTCCTTTGAGTTCCAGGGTTCCGGATTGGATTAATGTCTCTCCTGTTTCACTTGATTTTACCGTTAGGGTGAAATTGCCGGTGTTTAATTCTTCAAAATTTGAGATCGACTTGAAAGTCGATTCATTGACCAGTGGGGTGCTGGTGCCGGAGATTTCCAGATACACTTCTTCTGCATCAGGAGAGAGGTGTACAAACCGCAATTGTGCTTTTTCGGCAGTTGGCTCTTCCCAAATGTCTTTTACCAAAATGGCATCAATTCCGGCTGCTTCATCCGCTACAAAAACGGAATACACTGAGTCTGCCATTAGTTCAAAGTCTTTTTCCAACAGAGAAGTAGCAGAGTTGAAAGCTGAAAATCGGAAATCCCGCATCCCCGGATGAAATGCGCTGTATGGTATGATCTGAGCATATTCTAAAGGATTTTGGTTTACCCGGTTTTGGTTGGCATAAATATCCATAGCCGGAGCACCCGGCGAACCCTGGAAAATGGAGACATAGGCTGCAGGAGGTAACTCGGGAGAATCGAGATTGTCCAGACATCCGGTCAATAAAAATAATCCGGCCATCAAACCTGTGGCCATTTGGATTGCTTTTAATCGGAGTTTCTGATGAAATGGAATAATGTTCATACTTGTTTGTTGGATTAAGTTTTCAAATTCCTCCCCCAGACGCACAAAAGATGATTTTCGCTTCTTCCATTGTTAAAAAATACCTTGAATTCTGAATTGTACCTGGCTAATCTGTTTGGAATCAGTAGAATAGGGTTTGGCAAAATTTTTAAAGATGTGTTGAAATGAGGTGGGTTTGACTCAGGAAGAGTTTGCTGATCTGTGTGGGGTTGCCTTGACGGTCATCAGAAAAATCGAACAGGGGAAACCAATCTGAATATGGATAGGGTAAACCAAGTGTTGAGCATGTTTGGAAATGAGCTTGCTCCAGTCAATAGTAAAGAACTGAACCATGAGACAGGTACAAATATTTTATAAGGATTTTCCGGCTGGAATCCTGACAGAAACAAATGATGAGCGTATTTAGAAACAAACTTGATAAAGGTCCAAATCACATTATAATGTGAAAAGAAGAGTAAAATCTATGAGCTGAAGATTAATTTTTGGTAAAATCACAATATAATATATGCGTATCCGGATATCGGCACGATGGATAGAAGCCTATCGGTTTTAATGATGCGGAAATGTGACTCCCTCCGCTACGCCAAGGGCGCACAGGCGCGGCGGAGGGTTAGGGGGATTTTTTCATTCAAATCCCAACTTAATT
>JAKFCO010000098.1:0-2517 GCA_036676605.1 Algoriphagus sp. | reverse complement strand
GCAGGGGAGAAAATGCGGCTTCGCCGCATTTTCTCCCCTGCCTCTGTTAAATCAAATCTCCGGTGGCCGAGCGAAGTCGAGGCCATTTTGATCTACTGGCAAAGTAGCGGATATACATAAAAAGAAATTATGTGTATGCGCTTAATTGCACGTAACAGAATTAAGTTGGGGATTGAATGAAAAAATTCCCCTAACCTCTATATATTAACTTTTATCTTAACCTTAGATTCATTCAAATCAGCCTTTCCTATGACTTTTGATTCCCGAAGAGATTTTCTGAAGAAAACGGCTCTTGCTACAGCAGGAGTAAGTTTGGCGAGTTCGATGACTTTGCCAGCTTTTGCAGAAGCCAAAACCAAAAACAAACTTCCTGCATGGAAAGGATTTAATCTCCTCGACTTTTTCTCTCATAATGCTGATCAGGGAAGACCCACCAAACCAGAATATGTGAAATGGATTGGTGATTGGGGATTTGATTTTGTCAGGATACCTATGTCATATCCGAGCTATCTCAATATCGATCGTACTCGCCCTATTCGGCCGGATGAGGTGCTGAACTTTGATGAAAATCGCCTTGAAAAAGTAGATGAATTGGTTCAAAGATGTCTGGATCAGGGATTGCACGTTAGCTTGAATTTGCATCGGGCTCCCGGATTCTGCATCAATGCGGGTTTTGAAGAACCTTATAACCTTTGGAAAGATCAGGAGGCACTCGATGCTTTTTGTGCGCATTGGGAAATGTGGGCAAAGCGTTATAAAGGTGTTTCAAAGAAAAACCTCAGTTTTGATTTGGTCAATGAGCCCTTCCAGCGGGAAAATCCGAATGATCAGCACAGTCCCGGCGGTCCCGTGGATGTGATTGATTACCATCGGGTGGCAAAAGCTGCTTTAGATACAATTAAGTCCGTAAAGAAGTCAAGATTAGTGGTAGCTGATGGTAATGGCGGGGGAGGAATCGCTGTTCCCGAACTTGCAGATTTGGACTTAGCTCAAAGTTGCCGAGGCTATCATCCTTTCCCGATTTCTCATTACAAAGCAAGTTGGGTTTACAAGGATCCTGAGTCTGTTCCTCCGGTCACTTGGCCGCTAAAGCAAGGTGAAAGGACACTCGATATCAATAATATCCGGGAATATTATGCGCCCTGGAAAGCGTTAGTAAATCGTGGGGTAGGAGTGCACTGTGGTGAATGCGGTTGCTATAACGAAACTCCACATGAGGTCTTTTTGGCTTGGTTTGATGACGTCTTGACCGTTTTGAAAGAGAATGGGATTGGTTTCGGGATCTGGGAATTCTCCGGCACTTTCGGAGTCCTAAATTCCAAAAGGAAAGACGTAGAATACGAGGATTGGTATGGAGAAAAGCTGGATAGGAAGTTTTTGGAATTGCTGAGAGCTCAGATTTAGAATTGATCCTGCTGAAGAGGTAGAAGTGCAAAGCAAAAAGGTAGGCTTGGACATCCCCTGCCGGAAAACGGTTGAAAACTTTTGGCTTTAAGCGATTCGTAAAGCGCCAGGAGCGTTTCGTCCGAATAATTTTTCCTGTCAAAAGTTAAGATTTGGGCGTTTTGCGCGGTGATTTCCATCGGGATTGTATTTCGAGTCTAATGTAAGTGAAGCCCCGAAATCGGCCAAGTGTTTTTGGATTTGGTGTAAAAGTGATAAGGTGCCATTTACGAAAATGAAGCGAAATCTTCATGGTTTTCAAATGACTTCGGTCTTCCGTCATCCAGCTAGCCCGCTAAATAAGATTCGAAATTTATTGGGTCAGGAAAAAAATCTTGGGTAATTCTTTTTTTCCTCCCTTGCAAAAATGCCCCGAGGTTAGTCGGGGCAAAAAATAAATGCAAGGAGTTAAAAAGTAGTTGCTGTACGGTTCAAAATTAGGGATTAAGTCAGAAGGGTTTTTCTTAAGTGCATTAAGGTTTCGTTATCAAAACACTTCCCAAAATGATGTTTCGGTCATATTCCGGAAATTAAAAAGTATCTTATCAGAGCATCCTTCGGAGAATATTATTCCATAATTCTGAAGTGGCTAAGACATTATTCTGATTTCCATTCGGTAAGACATAACAGTAAGGATATTGCAGGAAAGGATTCTCTTCGTTTTTTCTTAACATGGAGAAAATATCAAAAGCCATGAAATTGAAAAATATTATTGTTTTAAGTCTTGTGTTTTTACTCATCCCGATTATTGGAATTTCTCAATCGGGAAGGAAAACAATCGTCAGCATTTCCAAAGACCAATTTTTGATTAATGGGAAATTGACTTATGAGGGAAGATATTGGAATGGGAATAAAATTGAAGGGCTTTTGATGAACTCACGAATGGTTCAGGGGATTTTTGATGACCTCAATCCGGAGACTATTTACAACTGGGAATATCCGGATACCAGAACATGGGATGTTGACCGAAATACAGATGAGTTTATAGCTCAAATGGAAAACTGGAAGGCTCATGGGTTACTTTCTTTCACTCTCAATTTGCAAGGAGGAAGCCCATTTGGCTACTCCAAAGCC
>JAKFCO010000097.1:0-10498 GCA_036676605.1 Algoriphagus sp. | reverse complement strand
GCCACCCAGGTAGTAAGCCGTGCGGTGTATCCGGCCTCCGAACTCAAAACCACCCGGTGGATAAAAGAAAACTCGGCTGTATGTGAGCTTACCGGCTATGATCCCGACAAAGTGACCAAAGACTGGCTTTATGAAAGCGCACTGCTACCGGGCAAAGGATGCATTGAAAAGTGCACATTGCCCAACGACAATCTCAGGCAGATTTACAATATCCTCCAGACCAAACATCAACCATTCACCAAAAGAAAATCTGTAGTACACAAACGTGAACCTGAAAAAACAGAAACTACTGAAAAACAGAGACTACTGACCGGATAGCTGCAATGTGGGTTAAGGATGGATAGCAGTTAGCGCTTTTAATGATGCGGAAATGTGACTCCCCCTTTTTTTCAAAGGGGGTTAGGGGGATTTTTTAAAGAAGGGTTGAAGCCTCTTTGTAATGCCGCCGGAAGTGTCTTCACTCCGGGATTTTTAGCATTAAAAAACGTGAATGCATTCACTCACGTTGGCAAGAGGAGATCATTTCAAGAAAAGTTGAAGTTCCTATGTAATTCAATCCTTACTCGCGGTTTTTTCCCTTGTCACTTTTTGAAGCCAAAAAGTAACCCCGCCCCGGCGGGCAGGCAAAAACCTTAATGCTTGGTTATTTACTTCAAATAGGCAGTGTTTCGGAATTAAAGAATGATTCGGGGCTATTTGATTTTAAACCATTGATCAAACCTAAAAATGGGTTAGTTCCCTCGTTCCACTTCGGGAACTAACCCATTTTCTTTACGGTCTGATCTGCTGTTTTAAAACCGTAAATAAACCAAGGCATTACCTAACATGAAACCTTTCTACTCACCGAATACTGCCCCAAATTCCGACATTTTATAAAAAAATGATCATACGGTCAAACCACGAAAAAACCCCGACTCTATAAAAATCGGGGTTTCTGTCTACTGAGAATGAACACTTTCTACTGAGACTGAAAAATGCACACTGCGACTGAACACTGCTTACTGAGCACTGCTTACTGAATACTGATCACTTCGAAGAAGCCGCAAAATCCTCCACTGCTT
This sequence comes from Algoriphagus sp., assembly GCA_036676605.1. Taxonomy (GTDB): domain Bacteria; phylum Bacteroidota; class Bacteroidia; order Cytophagales; family Cyclobacteriaceae; genus Algoriphagus. The sequence goes on along the minus strand of JAKFCO010000097.1, from coordinate 9,437 downwards.
TCCAGACACGGAACACATTCTTATAACAGATCTTCTCTATATCCTCTTTCGAATAACCTCTCTTTAAAAGTTCAGCGATCAGATTGGGAAACATGGAAACGTCTTTCAAACCAGTAGGAAGGGAATCTCCCACTCCGTCAAAATCCGAACCCAAGCCTACATAATCAATCCCAACCAAATTCTTCACATGGTCAAAATGGTCAGCCACCCGCTGAACGGTTGGAAAAGGATTATTGGCTGCTGCATATTCTGCGATGTAAGCTTTGGCAGCAGAATCGCTTCGGGTCAGGTTGTTTTCTGCAAGCCAGTTGACTACATGCTCCCGCACCTTGTCCGAACCTGCAGCATAGGCTGAATCGATAAATGAACCTCCGAAATTGATCATCATCACACCTCCATTTTTGGCCATCGCCTGAATCAGTTCGTCACTCATATTTCGTTCAAAACCCGGGGTAAACTTCCGTACAGATGAGTGAGAAGCAATAATAGGAACCTTGGAAATTGCCAGCGCATCCCGGAAAGTATTGTCCGAAACGTGCGAAAGATCCACCATGATTCCGACGCGATTCATCTCTTTCACGACTTGCTCACCAAATTCGCTCAATCCCTGATGCGTGCCGGTTGTATCATAACTCGCATCTCCGATCAGGTTGTCTGTGCCATGCGTCAGCGTGATGTAGCGAATTCCTCTCTCATGGAAATAGGCCACATTCGCCAGATCATCTTCAATTCCGGCACCGTTTTCCATTCCCATTGGGAGTGAGATCAGGCCTTTGGTAAAGTTGGCTTCAACATCCGCAGGGCTGTAGGCCATCGCAAACTTATCCGGGAAAGTAGTTGCCAATCTCTCCGTCATCAGAATCAGAGAATCTGCCAAAGCTTTGGAAGCTCCGGGGATTTGCTGGTTGATGGCAGGAATATAAATCGACATAAAAGGTGCATCGAGTCCGCCTTCTTTCGCTCTTGGAAAATCAAAATTGCCGTCCGGAGTACGAACAGAAACATCCAAAATCTCTCTTTGAAGGGTAAATCCTCCAACCTTCATTCGGTAAGGCAAATCTACATGGCCATCTACCATGATCGTGGTTTGGGCTATTTCGGTTGCAGCTTTCAAGCGCTCCTCATCGGTCATTTTGGTGTAATCGATTGCTTCTTCTTTGGGTTGGCAGGCAAAAACAGCTGCGCCGAGAAGCATAACAAGAAAAGTTTTTTTCATGGGAATGGTGGTTTTGAAAAGGCAATTTAAAGGCTTTTGGCAGGAAGGACGTAAATAATCCATAAACGTCCGGATAAACAAAATAACTTCATCTTTGGGAGTAATATTCAACCTGGTTTCCGAAGATTCGCCTGAGAATGCGTAAATTTATACATGTGTATTCTCTTGATTGCGTGCCAAAATAAAATTCTGAATACCTTTCCCTTCGACTACGCTCAGGGACCGAATTTTTGTTTTAAGTCTTGGGATAGGGAGGAAATGCGGCTTTGCCGCATTTCCTCCCTATCCCTCTAAATCCTAAACGTGCGGTGGCCGAGCGTAGTCGAGGCTAAATTGACTTTACGTGCGGGTATCCGAATACACATAAAATTTAAAAAGCCAACCTACAATTTATGAAACGTTTTTTGATCCCTCTATTTGCCATTTCTCTGCTTTGGGCCTGCTCTCTCGGCGGAAAAGTAGAAATTGACATTGCCCCTGAGCTTGAGGCCGAACTCAAAGATGGTCGTCTTCTTCTGATTTTTTCGACTGACAGCACCGCCGAACCAAGATTTGGAATCAGCGATAATGTGGAAACGAATCAGGTTTTCGGGATGGATTTTGAAAATTTCGAAGGAAGTAAATCCCTGGTTTTGGATCCGGAAAGCTTTGGTTACCCCATCGAAAAACTGGAAAATCTGGCAGATGGCGACTATTATGTACAGGCTTTCATCCAAAAGCATGATACGTTTACCCGCGCTGACGGGCATACTGTAAAGCTGCCGATGGATCAGGGCGAAGGTCGCCAATGGGCGCGCGCTCCTAAAAATATTTACTCCAAACCTCAGCCAGTTTCCTGGAAAAAAGGGCAGAAACTGGAGCTGACAATCGATCAGATCATCCCCGAAATCAGGGCTCCGGAAGACACCAAATACGTGAAGCATATCAAACTCAAATCGGAGAAACTTTCGAAGTTTTGGGGAAGAGATATGTACCTGGGTGCTCATGTGCTTTTGCCGGAAGGCTTCGAGGAAAACCCGAATCAGTATTATCCTTTGATGGTATTTCACGGGCATTTCCCCTCAGATTTTGGGAATTTCAGAATGATTCCTCCGGATGAGGAACTCAGCGAGAATGATTACAATGCCCGATTTGGAATCTACGGATATGAAAAAATGCAGCAGCAGGAAGCCTATAATTTTTATCAAAAATGGACTTCTGATGATTTCAAGCGCTTCATCATCATCGAGATTCAGCATGCCAATCCTTATTACGACGACAGCTACGCAGTCAACAGTGAGAATCTCGGTCCTTACGGAGATGCCATTCAGTACGAATTGATTCCGGAAATTGAGAAGAAATTCCGCGGAATTGGCGAAGGTTGGGCAAGATTCCTGTATGGCGGTTCTACCGGCGGATGGGAAGCTTTGGCAGCACAGGTTTTCTATCCTGAGGAATACAACGGTTGCTTCGCGGCCTGTCCCGATCCGATTGATTTCAGGGCTTTCACGACAGTGAATATCTACGAAGACAATAACGCTTACTACAAGGAAGGTGAATTCCGAAAGACTTTGCGTCCGGGTCACCGCAATTACCTGGGTCATGTGGATGCCATGGTTCAGGATATGAATCATCGCGAGCTTGCTATCGGAGGAACCAAAACCCGATCCGGGGACCAATTCGACATTTGGCAGGCCGTTTACTCACCGGTAGGGGAAGACGGATATCCAAAACCCATCTGGGACAAATACAGCGGGGTGATTGATACAGAGGTTGCAGAATACTGGAAAGAAAATTTCGATTTGCGCCATATCATGGAGCGGGACTGGGAGACTTTGGGTCCAAAATTGGAAGGAAAAGTGCGGATTTATTGCGGTGACATGGATAACTATTACCTCAATAATGCTGTTTACCTGACTGAAGTTTTTCTGGAGCAAACTCAAAACCCATATTACAATGGGGAAGTCGCATACGGCGATCGTGCAGAGCACTGCTGGAACGGAGATCCAACCCTACCAAACTATGTCACACGCCTCCGATACAACACGATGTATCTGGACGAAATCGAAAACAGATTAATGGAGACAGCTCCTGAAGAATTTAACCAACAAAACTGGACGCTAACCAAAAATTAAAAACTATGAATAACACACTGAAACTTGGCTTACTTGGACTATCTGCAACTTTGCTTTTTGCGCAGTGCGGACCTCCAAAAACAGAAGAGGTAACTGAAGAAATGACTATGGTGGAAGAAACAAAAAAAACTCCGACACTGACCATGCTTTGGGAAACTGCAGATTCTTTGCCTACCAATGAATCTGTACTTTTTGACGAAAGCACAGGCACTATTTACGTGTCAAACATTGGTGGACAGGATCCGCAGGCAAAAGACGGCAAAGGATCAATTGCAATTATTGACAAAGCCGGTAAAATCTTGAATCCTGCCTGGGTAAAAGGTCTGAATTCCCCGAAAGGAATGGGGATTGCGAATGGAAAACTTTACGTGACGGACGTGGATCAGTTGGTAGAGATTGATATTGCTACTGCCAAAGTGATCAAAAAGCACAAAGTCGAAGGGGCTCAGTTCCTGAACGATCTTGCTACTCATGATGGCAAAGTATATTTCACCGATATGAATACCGGGAAAGTCCACTTGTTCGATGCCGGAAAAGTAAGCACTATTTCCGAAGGCAATAAGTCTATCAACGGTATCGCGGTAGCAACTGACGGAACTATCTACGGGCTGGACGCTTCCGGTTTGAAAAAATGGAATGCTGATGGAACGAGCACAATTGTAAACGCCAACATTACCGGCGGTGATGGTTTGGTGATTCTGGGTGATGGCAATTTCATCGCTTCAAGATGGCAGGGTGAAATTTGGTTCGCAAATGACTCCACTCAGACATTAATGCTGGATACCAAAGCTGCGGAATCAAACACTGCAGACATCGGATATATTCCTGCGGAAAAAATCGTATTGGTGCCAACATTCTTCAAAAATAAAGTTGCAGCTTACAAGCTGGATTATTAATCCGGACAATCAACCAAACCTGAAAAGCTTCCGAAAGGAGGCTTTTTTCATTTCAGGAACTTCACCGAATCTCTCCGATTCAGCATTACCGGAACCTGAACAAAAACACCCTTCAATTCCCCGGTGCCGATCGACCGGAGGATTCTTCGTACACATCAAATTCAAAGCTGACTTATACCCATTTTCGATGGGAAAATCATGGGAAACCTCAGGCAAATCGCGAAACAATCACCAGAGAAAGTCCGGCGATAAACGCAACAAACATCCAAAGCACCAGGATATTTGTACCCTTCGGAGCCTCTTTGAATTCTTTCCAGATAAAAACGCCCCAGGCCGCAGCCACCATCGTCGCTCCTTGCCCCAAACCGTATGAAATCGCAAACCCGGCTTTCTCTCCAGCAATCACACTTAGCAACATTCCAAGGCACCAGATTGCACCTCCAAGCAAACCGATAAGATGGAGTTTGGGTGAGCCCATTTTGAAATAATCAGAGTAACTGACCGGTTTTCCCTGGAAGGGTTTGAGCATGAAAAAGGTATTCCAGAGGAAATTGGAAACGAAAATTCCAAGCGAAAAGATAAAGACCGCAGAATAGGGAGTCATCAATCCCTGTTCAGGCTGAGAGAAATCTCCGGAAATGGAAGCGGCAACGAATCGGTAGAAAAAGCCCATCAGAATGCCACCGGTAACGGAAAGCAGAATACCTTTTGCAGGAGTTTGAGCTTTGCCTTTGGAAAGTTTACGATAGGCAAGCGCGTCGAGAATAATCGCCCCCACGACCAATCCAACTCCAAGAAAAAGGATAATCGGATCGCCGACCGGTACCGCCAAATAATTCACGACCACACCCAGCACCAGCGCAATTCCGATTCCGACCGGAAAAGCAACGGCCATCCCGGCGATATCAATAGCCGCAACGATAAGGAGATTGGCCAGATTGAAAATCACGCCGCCCAAAAAGGCTGAGCCAATTGCATCCCGTTCGGCCTGCATCAAATCGTCGAGAAACGCTCTTCCCTCCAATCCGGTACTTCCCAGCGTCAACCCAAAAACCAGGGAAAGCAAAATAATCCCCAGTGAATAATCCCAGTAAAAAAGTGGAAAAGGCCAGGTTTTGGAAGAAAGCTTTTGGGTATTGGCCCAGGAACCCCAGCAGATCATAGTAATCACGCAAAGGAAAACAGCCAGCGAATAAGTTTCAGGGATAAACATGCGGGTGAAGATTAGATGGGTTTCAGTTCAGAACGATATGGTTGGGAGTTTTGGGCACCCATTCGGGTGACAGAAATGGCGGCAGCCTGATTTGCAAATCGGATCGCAGCTTTGATTTCCATCCCTTCGGCAAGTGCGACAGTCAATGCCCCGTTGAAGGTATCTCCGGCAGCGGTCGTGTCTACGGCATTCACCGGTGTCGAAGGAATGAGGATTTCTTCCTGATCTGAAAGCAGAAAAGCGCCTTTGGCACCCAGCGTAATGATTGCAAATTTTGCTCCTTTTTCCCTGAGAATTCCGGCAGCTTTCGCGGCCGATTTCTCGTCCGTAACTTTCACTCCGGTCAATAACTCAGCTTCTGTTTCATTTGGAGTGATGATGAAAAGCTTGCTGATCAGTTCGTCAGAAAGTGGCCGGGCAGGAGCAGGATTCAAAATCACAGGCAGGCCATGAGCATACGCTTTGTCCACCAAAGCAGTCACCGCCTCCAGAGGAATCTCCAACTGGACGAGAACAAAGCTTGCATTTTCAACCAGTTCAGACGCATTCTCGATGTCCAACGCGGTAAAATTTCCATTGGCACCGGATGCTACGGAAATGCAGTTTTCGCCGGAACCCTCCACCATAATCAATGCAACTCCTGAATGAGATTCGGGATCGGTGATGATATGAGAAACGTCGATTCCTTCCTTTTTGAAACCTTCAACGGCGGCTTTTCCCAGCGCATCATTTCCGACTTTTGCCAGGAAAGTCACTTCTCCACCAAGCCTGGCAGCAGCGACAGCCTGATTGGCTCCTTTGCCTCCGGCGAAAGAGAAAAACTGACCACCGAGCACCGTCTCTCCGGGCAAGGGCAGATGGGCAGACTTCACTACCATATCTGTATTGCTGCTTCCCACGACAAGGATTTTAGCCATTATTCAGCTGATTTGGTGTAGGTGAAAATCTTGTCGAGATCGAGGTAAACCTTTTCATTAGGGTTGTTTACTGTCAATTCCAGCGTGTGCTTACCTGGAGTCAACTCATATTGAAAGAACAATTCATGCGCCCGGGTGATGAACTTGAGCGGCAACTTCATTTGCTTTTTCAATTCCCCATCAATCTTGAAATCGACCAAAAGCACGTAATCATCAAGCGTTTGTCCGGGAGTTTCCAGTGCATAAACATTGTCAAAATCCAAATGTCTTGCGCGTCCGTTCAGAACTACACCAACTCCTTCAAACTCAAAAGTCTTCGTTTGAGAATCTTTGAAGCCTATTTTTTGGTTGATGTCCTGCTTGGTATTCAGTTGATATCCCGGGAAACTTTGCTCCAAAGGTGCCGCAACAGGAGTTTGAAGTTTGATTTTAACCTCATTTTCAGTCATTTCTCCCCCATTCTCAGCGATGAGTTGCAGCGCATGTTTATAGCTGACTTCGTAAGCTTCATTGAGCGAAGTGCTGGTGAATTTGAAATCCATGTTTTCGATTCCACTCAGGCCTTGCTTCCAAAATTCCGGGATGGCATCGTAGCCATAAACAGTCCCCAAAATCGCCGCTGCCGTAGCTGGATTACAATCTGAATCCTGTCCGGCGCGGGTTGATATTTCAAGCGTTTTCGTAAAATCTCCCTCTCCGTACAATAATCCCAGAACGACATAAGCCGAATTAAGCTTGGCGTCAATATTAAAATCCTCAAACGCTCCATCCGGGCAACCGATATCTTCACCCCACTTGGCTTCGGTGAGCTCCCAATTCTTTTTCCAATCAGTCGGATAATCCTTGTGCCATTGGATCACGTCTGCGATGCACTGGTAAAAAGTACTTTCGGTTGGTACCAGAGAAAGCCCTTTACTCACGATGGTCGGAATATCTGATTCGACAAACGCGAAAGTGTACATGCCTGCCACGAAAACCCCTCCGTAATATCCATCGCCGTAATTCATAATATGGCCGACCCTATCGCAAATCTCCAAAGCGGTATTTGGCATTCCAGGAGCCATGATTCCGGCAAAATCTGCCTCGATCTGGAAGTCAATATCGTCAGCATGGGGGTTGTTCATCCAAAGTCCTGATTCCGGAGGTGCCATTCCGTTCAGCACATTGTAGCGTCCTTGTTGGTTGGCGTGCCAAAGCCAATATCCGGCTTCAGCGTATGCTTTTGCATGGGAAGCGGCTGGCGCATTGATTCCTTCCCGCTCCATGACTTCCACAAAAGTCAAATCCATGTAAACATCATCGTAAAGGCCCGGAACTCTGGTCATCCAATGATTCAGTGTGGTGTCTGTCCAGACGATCTCTACTGAATCCGGAATCATCCGCTTCAGGTATTTAAATTCTGTGGGCCCGCCGTAGGTCACTCCAATTGTCTGAGCAGCCCAGGCACCCTTAATCTTATTCTGAAGTTCTGCATTAGTAAGTGTGAAAAACAGGGAATCCTCCTCAGATTTTTTACCGGAACATGAGGACAAAGCCATAATTCCTATTGCGAATACAATGAATAGTGAACTTTTCATCTTTGAATAGTTAGATTGATAGAATATTAATTGCTCAAACGTTTATTCTATTTAAGAAGGAATTTTTAAAATTCAAGCCCCCAATTCAAATTCAACCCGGATGGGGTAAATGGCCTTCATTTGGAATTAAAATAACCCGGAAGCCGTTGATACTGACACAACTGCCGGAAATCAGGTTTTGGAAATCAGATTATCGATTTTTGTTCGTAATTTTGAATAACATCGCCACACGATTCTGTGTCTACTAATCAAAATGAGGAATTCAGTTCAATCTGTTTATTCATTTTAATTTCACATTACAAAACTCAAAATGAAAAATTCTAAACCTATAGATTACGAGTTGGAGAAGAATATGGAAGTGATTTCTCAACTTGATGGATTTGTAGCCAATGCTGTTGATACGATATTGGTCGATCCTGATGAGTGTTGGCAGCCTTCAGATTTTCTTCCTGACTTTAGTGATCCTGAAGTTTTTGAAGAAGTGAAAATGCTTCAAAAGCGTGCTGAAGGAATTCCTGATACGGTTTTGACTTCCCTGATTGGAAATATGATCACTGAGGAGGCTTTGCCTTCTTATCAGACCTACTTCAATTTGCTGGAAGGAATTAATGAGGAACGAAGCTTGCTTTCCCCTTCAGGATGGGTTCGCTGGTCCAAAGCATGGACTGCGGAAGAAAACCGACACGGAGATCTTCTGAACAAATACCTGTACATGACAGGCCGGGTGGATATGAAAGCTGTAGAGCAGACAATTCACAGATTGCTTACAAATGGTTTTGATCCAAAATCAAAAAGTGATCCTTACCAGGCAATGGTCTATACCTCTTTTCAGGAAAGAGCGACAAAAATATCCCACGTAAATACAGGAAAACTTGCCGATAAAGCAGGGGACTCTGTTCTTTCCAGAATCTGTAAAACTATTGCCGGTGATGAGGCAAGACACGAAAAGGCCTATAAGTCTTTTATGTCCCAAATCTTCGAAATTGATCCAAACGGAGCGATTTTAGCATTTGAAAAAATGATGAGAAATCAGATTGTCATGCCTGCTGTACTGATGGGTGATGGAGGAAAAAATCCTGATATCTACACCCATTTCTCTGCAGTAACTCAGAAAGTAGGAATTTATACCGGTTGGGATTATGCCCGAATCATTGAGCACCTGGTAGAACTTTGGAAAATTGATAGCTTGACAGGCCTGAATGATGCTGCATCAAAAGCTCAGTCCTATCTGTCTAATTTGGCAGATCGCTACATGAGACTTGCTGATCGAATGAAAGCTCCCGAAGAAATAAAACTTGCCTGGTTGAAATAATTCGCAATAAATACCTTTAAAAGTCCTTCCCGAAAGAGAAGGACTTTTTTTATGCGTATCCGGATATCTCACGATGGATAGAAGCCTATCGGTTTTAATGATGCGGAAATGTGACTCCCTCCGCCGCGGCGGAGGGTTAGGGGGATTTTTTCATTCAAATCCCAACTTAATTCTGTTACGTGCAATCAAGCG
>JAKFCO010000096.1:0-38093 GCA_036676605.1 Algoriphagus sp. | reverse complement strand
AAAAGCTTGGGAAACACATCGAAACAATAAAGAAGCTAAAATAAAATGGCAATTTACCTGCCAGGATGCAAGAATTAAACTCCTTAAACTTTACCCGTCAATTAACGTGTGACATGACACTAGGGCATTTTTCTCTCCTGCTTTTGGGTATTTGAATTTGTAATCCTTCGGATAAAGCGGCCCCCAAAGCTGCATGTTAAACTCCGGAACGGCTGTTTCATCGAAGCGGATAAATGAGATTTTCTTTCCGTCAGGTGACCATTGGAAAGCCTGCGCCATGGAAAATTCTTCCTCGTAAACCCAGTCTGCCGAACCGTTGATGACTTTGTTCCATTCACCGTCGGAGGTGATTTGGGTCAGTTTGTTGCTTGCCAATTCCACCAGAAAGAGGTTATTGTCTTTGACAAAAGCTACTTTGTTATTGTCCGGAGAAAGCGTGGCGTAGGAGATTTTTTCACCGTTCATCAGCTGCTGCTTCTGACCGGTTGCCATGTCTACTACATAGAAAATGCCTTTCGAAGATCGACGGTAAATCGACTCCACATCGGATGCGATCAGAGCTTTGGTTTCGTCAGGATTGAAGGAATAGCTGGAAAAATTCACCCCGAGTGCTCTTCCATCCAGCAAAACTGCTTCCTCGGCACCGGTGGAAATATTGATTTTCACCACAGCCGGAGCCCCCATTCGATTTACCTGGGAACTGTAATATTGACCGTCTTTCATCCAATTGATACCGTAGACGGATTTTTGGGTGAAAGTGCCTTTTTTGAAGACATCCTCGAGTGTCACTTTTTTCAGGGCTTGCGCCTGCAAACTGATCACAAATCCCAGACAGAGAGTCAGGGATAGCGCCAGCACTTTCCAACTTTTAATCATCTTATTTTTTATTTGGGTAATCAAGGCCTGTTTTTTCAGGAGACGAATATAAAAAAAATGCCATGTCAGGCTAAAGGGAATCTGGTGAGTGGTCATTTACAAACTGTTTTTTATTCTTAAAAAATCTCAAACCGGCAAAACTTCCGGAAGCATTCTCTTCTCCCTTAGCCAAAAAATCAGCTAATTCGCATACCATAAGCTATCCCAGCAAATGAATAAAAAAATAGCCCTTGTCACCGGCGGATTTACAGGCGAGTCCGTGATTTCCCTGAAGAGCGCAGCAGTCGTGGAGCGGACGATCGATCGCGAGCGGTACGATGTCTATAAAGTCCTCATTTACCCAAATGACTGGCATTATATGAGTGCCTCAGGAGAAAAAATCCCAGTTGATCTGAATGATTTCAGCATCAGTCTGGGCGATGAGAAAATCAAATTTGACGGGGTTTTCAATATTCTGCACGGTTCACCGGGCGAGGACGGAAAGCTCGCCGGCTACTTTGATATGCTGGGGATTCCTTATACAACCTGTGATCAGCTGACTTCCGCCATTACAATGAATAAAGGCTACACCAAAGCAATCGTGCAGGATATCCCCGAACTGAACGTGGCGAAATCGCTTCAACTTTTTGAAAATACAATTGAAAATCTGCAGAAAATCGAGTCTCAATTAGTGCTTCCGCTTTTTATCAAACCGAATAACGGCGGAAGCTCAATCGGAATGACAAAAGTAAAAACCTGGGCTGATCTTCCGGAAGGGCTGGACAAAGCTTTCGCAGAGGATAAACAAGTGCTGGTGGAAGAGTTTGTGTCGGGAAGGGAATTTTCGATTGGCGTTTACAAAGGAAAAGGAGAAATCACCGTACTTCCTGCCACTGAGATTGTAAGCAGTAAGGAGTTTTTCGACTACGAAGCCAAGTACACTCCGGGTGTGGCGGAGGAAATTACGCCGGGCAGAATGAACGAAGAAGAAAAGTTACGAGTGAGTCGAATCGTTTATAAAGTCTATGAAAAACTCAACTGCAAAGGCGCGGTGCGAGTGGACTACTTTCTACAGCACGAAACCGGCAAATTCTACTTTATCGAGATCAACACCGTGCCCGGGCAAACAGAAACCAGCTTAATTTCACAGCAAGTGAAAGTGGCTGGAAAAGACGTGAAAGAGTTTTACTCAGAGTTGATTGAGGAGATGTTTTCTTGAGACGTAAGACATGAGATTTAAGACATGAGACGTAAGACATAAGATTTAAGACATAAGATTTTACTTCAATTATCTAATGTCTTAATACTTGGTTCTTGATTCTTGGCCCTTTTTCTAATGTCTTAATACTAACGTCTTCTGTCTCTTTTCTTGGCTCTTGGCTCATAAAAAAAGCCCCAAATGGGGCTTTTTGCTTATAATTCAAAAACTGTTTTGATTCGGTCTGCAAAGTCAAGCTTTTCCCAAGTGAAGAGCTCAACTTCTCTGGTCACTGGTGATCTGTAAGGAGAATAGAAAGTCTTGGTTACCACTTCGTTCTTTCTGCCCATGTGACCGTACGCTGCAGTTTCCTCATAAATGGGATTTCTCAGCTTCAATCTCTGCTCGATCGCGTAAGGACGCATATCGAATAGTTCTTCAATCTTTTTGGCAATTTCTCCATCGTGCATATCCACGTTGGAAGTACCGTAAGTATTTACATAGATACCCATTGGCTTGGCAACACCGATCGCATAGGAAACCTGAACCAGCATTTCGTCAGCAACACCCGCAGCCACCATGTTTTTGGCGATGTGACGAGTTGCGTAAGCCGCAGATCGGTCAACTTTGGATGGATCTTTTCCGGAGAAAGCTCCTCCACCGTGAGCGCCTTTTCCTCCATAGGTATCCACGATGATTTTTCTTCCGGTCAAACCGGTATCACCGTGAGGACCACCGATTACAAACTTACCCGTTGGGTTGATGTGATATACGATTTCGTTTGTGAATAGCTTCTGAAGCTCGGGCTTCAGTTTAGCCTTCACTCTTGGAATCAAAATAGAAATGATGTCAGACTTGATCTTTGCAAGCATCACTTCTTCCTGATCAAAATCATCATGCTGAGTCGAAACCACAATCGCGTCAATTCGCTGTGGCACATTCTCGTCACTATATTCGATAGTCACTTGGGATTTAGAATCCGGTCTCAGGTAGGTAATTTCTTTATTTTCTCTTCTCAAAGCAGCCAATTCCTTCAAGATCATGTGAGAGAGATCCAATGCAAGCGGCATGTAGTTTTCCGTTTCATTGGTGGCATAGCCAAACATCATTCCCTGATCACCGGCGCCTTGCTCCTCAGGATTCTTACGCTCCACACCCTGATTGATGTCAGCAGACTGCTCATGAATTGCAGAAAGAATCCCGCAGGAATTGCCCTCAAACATGTATTCACTCTTGGTGTAGCCGATTCGGTTGATCACGTCACGGGCGATTTTCTGAACATCCAGATAGGTATCAGACTTCACCTCTCCGGCAAGAAATACCTGTCCGGTTGTTACGAGAGTTTCACAAGCTACTTTGGAATTGGGATCAAAAGCCAAAAAATTATCGATCAGAGCGTCGGAGATTTGGTCAGCGATTTTATCCGGATGACCTTCAGAAACCGACTCTGAAGTAAATAAATATGCCATAAATATTAATTATTGATGCGTTTTAATAAGGAAGCCCAAAAATAGGTGAACTGGGGGAAATAAAAAATTGGAAGTCTGAAGGTTGAAGTCTTAAGTACAAAATTTCAAACCCGGTCAGCGACAAAAGGGGAAGAATCCTTATTTCCTCACCAGCCCCCCTCCGTAATCTCATTCATCGCTTTCACTTTGAATTCAAAATCTCCTTTGAGAGTCCGAGGGAAGTCTGTTTAATCCAACTCCTGATCCAGAAAAAACCGGGTTCGGTCACTCAGGAAAAGTGGAATGTTCAGCAAACCCTCTTGTCGAATCAAATTCCGCATTGAGAAACGGAGCTTTATCTTAGGATGATGCTCTTCCGAATAGATCGAAAGACTTTTACCACGGATATTTTCTTCCGACTTGACCTCCACCGGAATGAGTTCCCCTTGGTATTGAAGCAGAAAATCCAGTTCGGCTTTTCCTATGGAATTCCAGTAAGCCGGAGCAATGTCAAATTGGGTCCGAAGGGACTGAAGGATGTAATTTTCTGCAAGAGCTCCTTTAAATTCAGAGAAAAGAGCCACAGGATTGAGGATAGATTTTGCTTCTAATCCCGCCTTTTTCCTCAGCAACCCAATATCCAAGAGGTAAATTTTGAAGGCCGACAAGTCCAGATAGGCAGAGAGGGGAATCCCCACCTTGGTGACACGTGGCACCTTATATACCAATCCGGACTGAATTAGCCAAGTCAGCGCATCCTCATACTCCCTTGCCCTTGCGCCGGGTTTCACTGCTTGAAACAGGAATTTTTTATTCTCCCGAGCCAGTTGTGAAGGTAGTGATTGCCAGATAAAGGCGATTTTTTGAATTTCTTTGGTGGCTACATGCTTAGAAAAATCAAGTTCATAAGCCACTCCGATATTGTACAAAAGCTCTTCTACACGAATTAAATCCCGGCTTTCTGCCATTTCACGGGCAGATTCGGGCATTCCTCCGGAAATGGTGTAAAGCCGAAAACTCTCCACAATCCGGTTGAAAAAATAATCAGGAATAGGCTCAGGATTCATTATTTCCTTCAAATAGGCATTCATTTCAGGATCCATTTGGGCCAGAAATTCCAAAAAGGTTAAAGGATACATATCCAAAAAATCAACTTTACCGACCGGAAAAGAGGCATGATTTCCCAAAGTGACGCCCAAGAGTGAGCCTGCACCTATGACATGATAAGCAGCCTCTGACTCTTCAAAATATTTCAGGGCATTTAAAGCTTCTTTGCACTCTTGAATTTCATCGAAAATGATCAGCGTAGTCTTAGGCTGGATGGAAAAGCCAATAACAAGCGACAAATTCTGGACTATTCGCTCCGGATCTTTCGTGATTTCAAAAAATTGCCTTAAGTCAGGCTGCCGGTCAAAATTAAAATAAGCAGTCTGAGCGTATCCCTTTTCTCCAAAATATTTGAGAACAGAAGTTTTACCGACCTGTCTCGCTCCGCGCAAAAGCAAAGGCTTAGGATTGGAACTAGCTTTCCACTTTTTTAATTTCTCAAGAATATCTCGGTCAAAAAACATTGAAATCACATTTTACCTTCCAAAAATGTGAAAAAAATCACATAATCGGAACTTAACATGTGATTTAATGAAAAATTAAACTCTTAAGCCCTTCCCACTTTTCAACTATCCACTTTCCTCACCAACCTCTCCGTAATCTCGTTCATCGCTTTCACTTTGGATTCAAAGTCACCTTTGAGAGTCTCACGGTATGCATTTAGATTTTCAAGAAGATCGTCGATTTCTTCCGGGAGAACTTCTTCTAAAAGCTGACGAAGTCGCTTAGCTGCTGTCGGAGATTTTCCATTTGTGCTGATTGCGATTTTCAGATTGCCTTTGGTGACAATCCCTCCGAGATAAAAATCACATAATTCAGGCGTGTCGGCGATATTGACTAAGATAAATCGCTCTTTGGCCTCATCCCGGATTTTTCGGTTCACGGCTTTATCATTGGTTGCACCGATAACTATATGCTTTCCTCCCAAATATTTCTCATCGTAAACATCCTCAATCAGCGTCACTGTGTCAGTCTTGGCCGCCAATTCCAAAAATTCGGGTCTAAACTCTTTTGACACTGCTGTCACTTGGGCTTGCGGACTTGATTTGAGGAGGAATTCCAGTTTCTCAGTACCCACAAAACCTCCACCGACCAGCAGGACGTTGAGTTCGTGTACTTTGAGAAAGATGGGATATAGATGGTTCATTTTATGAGAAACAAGATGTTAGAGACAAGAATCAAGATTTAAGGAAATCTGTCGGAAAGTGGTAAGGTTGGAAAGTGGCAAAGTTAGTAAGCCGCAATTCAGGATCAACCGCTTTAACTAGCTGTGTGAACTGCTTACTGGCTACTGAGACTGCCTACTGATCATTGCCAACTCCCGATAAACCTCCGCCAACTTCGTGCTTTCTCTCACCACTTCACCGATGATGATAATTGCCGGAGCTTCTGCCTGAGCTTCTTTTGCTTTTTGCTCAATATCTGAAATGTAACCTGCCACGATTTTTTCCTCGCGTGTTGTACCGCTTTGGATGATGGCAATCGGAAGATCATTTTTTCCAAACTTCCGATACACCTGTACGATTTCTCCCAACTTCTTGGTTCCCATTAAGACTACCACAGTCGCTGTTGATTGCGCTGCCAAAGCCAGATCCTTCGAAAGTTCGCCAGCCGAAGTCGTGCCTGTCACCACCCAGAAACTCTCAGAAATCCCTCTTTTGGTCACCGGAATTCCAGCCGATGCCGGTACGGCTATAGCCGATGTAATCCCGGGAATCAGTTCAGTCGAAATTCCAAAGGCCTCGATGTATTCGATCTCTTCGGCTCCGCGACCAAAAACAAACGGATCGCCGCCTTTCAGTCGAACGACATGCCCGTGCTTTTTGGCAAGACTGACGCAAAGTTGATTCGTATCTTCCTGAGGCTGCGAATGCTTCCCAACCCGCTTTCCGACAAATATTTTCAAGGCAGTTTCCGGCGCGTGTTTCAGCAAAACCGGATCGATCAAGGCATCATACAACACCACGTCCGCTTTGTTCAAGGCAAAAACTGCCTTCAGCGTGATCAGTTCCGGATCCCCCGGGCCCGCTCCTACCAGCGTAACTTTTGGATTCACATTATTTCTCATGCCTCAACCTCCTCTTCCCGATAAGTTTTCAGCAAACTGTAAATTTCCATCGCTTGCTTCGCATAAGCAATTGCAAATTCCTCAGTTGGTTCGTGCTTGTTGATCTGGTAGACTTTATCTGCGAAAGTTCCGCCAAGATTGATCTTTCCGGTTGCGACAAACGTCTCGTCAAACTGTGAAATGATGTTTGCATAGGAATTGGTGCTGATGTCTTCGCTAAGCAAAAGTGCTTTCGCAGCATTGATCAAACCTGCATAATGATGGTAAATACTATCTGACCAGCGTTTTTGCTCCAATGCTTCCTGACCTGAATCGAGTTTTTCCAGTGATTCCAAAAGCAAAGTTGCTACCAGGTCGATCATGACTCCGGCGCATTCTCCAACTCCCACTGCAACTTCATAGGCTTCATTATGACCCCAATCGACAGAATCGGATTCTGTCACAGTCGTGACATCGCCAAGTTCTTTCAACAATTCATAGAAATAAATCTGTCCTTTTTGATCATAGTAACTTAGGAAATCAAGCCCGTTTGCATTCTGATCAAAATCATTGAGCAATACCCGCAAAGCCTGAGGCCCGCGACGGCTTGGAACTTTGGTCACCTTATCGGCAAATCTTCCGCTTCCGTCCCCCAAGTTTCCGCCGCCAAGCAGAACTTGTAGCGCGGGAATAACGGTTTTTCCGGCTTTCATGGACATCCCTTGAAAGCCAATATGCGCCATGTTATGCTGGCCACAGGCATTCATACAGCCTGAGATTTTGATGACCAAGTCCTGATTTTTCAGGTATTGAGGATATTCCTCCAGGATTACTTTTTCAAGTTCTTTGGCAATTCCCGTCGAGCTGGCAATTCCCAGATTACAAGTATCGGTGCCCGGACAAGCGGTGATATCTCCAAGAGAATTGTATCCACGCTCTCCCAGTCCTATTTTTTGGAGTTCCTGATAAAAGAAAGGGGCCAAATCTTCGCGCACATCCCTGATCAGGAAGTTTTGACGAAGGGTAAATCGAATCTCATCGTGTGCATATTTCTCCACCAAATCTGCCAATGCTCTGGCCTGATCAATGTAAAAATCCCCCAAGGCCACTTTGACTCCGATGGAAACGTAACCTGCTTGTTTTTGAGGCAGGACATTGGTCAGCTTCCAAAGTTCATAATCAAGTCCCGGCTCTTTGTCCAGTTGGAAAGCAGGAGGATTTGGTAAGGTTTTTTCGGTGTCGTAAGTTTCGAAATCCAGCGGATAGCTTGTAAACGGAAGCGCTTTTTTCTCCAGCTCCACCAATTCCAGAAAAGCTTCCAAACCCAGGTCTTTCACCAGAAACTTCATTCTGGCTTTATTTCTTCTGGCTCTTTCTCCGTGGCGGTCAAAGATCCGAAGCACGCTTTCGATCAACGGAATCACCTGATCTGTCTCCAGAAAATCCGTGATCAAATCCGCATGGCGAGGCTGAGAACCCAGACCTCCACCGAGAAGGACTTTAAATCCGCGAACTTCTTTTCCGTCAACAATCTTCAGTTTTGGGATAAACCCAAAATCATGCAAATAACTTAATGCAGTATCTTCCTCCGAAGAAGAAAATGACATTTTGATCTTGCGACCCATTTCCTGGCAAACAGGATTTCTTAAAAAATAGCGATACGTCGCATCCGCATAGGGAGTCACGTCAAATGGCTCATTCGGATCAATTCCGGCAAGTTCGGATGCAGTCACATTTCGAACCGTATTTCCGCAGGCTTCACGCAAAGTCACATCATCACGCTCCAGCTCAGCCCAAAGCTCGGGAGTTCGATCCAAATTCACATAGTGAATCTGAATGTCCTGACGAGTAGTGATATGCAGTCTGCCGGTGGAATATTCCTCAGAAACTTTGCAAATCCGGCGAAGCTGAGCCGAACTCACACGCCCGTAAGGAAGCTTGATTCGGATCATCTGCACTCCTTGCTGTCGCTGTCCATAGACACCGCGAGCAAGACGAAGACTTCGAAATTTTTCCTCATCGATCTTTCCCTCCCGGAAAAGAGCGATTTTCCGTTCAAGCTCGATGATATCGCGCTCAACAATCGGATTTTCTAGTTCGGTTCTGAAGCTTTGCATTGCGTAATAGTTTTTCCCTATCGGGAAAGTTAGGTTTGATATAAATTTTTTTCACCAATCCGGGAAGTACAGAGTCGGATTGGTAAATGGTCAAATTTTTGAAATTTTAGCTTGAGGATCAGCTCAAGCAGTTAAACTTTTAAAGGGACTTTACGAGATTTTTTTAATCCTCTTAAATCCCCCCTACCCCCTTTAAAAGGGGGAGTTGGTTAACCTTGTTTTCAGACTTCAGCTTTCAAACTTCATCCTTCAATAAACCCGACACTCACCGTATCAAAACTTCCCTCATCAATCAAAATGAAGGTTCCGTTTGATTTGTTTGCATCGTAAGTATCGAAATGGATAGGCTTACTCAGACGGAAATGAACCCGTCCGATATCATTTAGCTTGAGTTGATCAGCTTCTTCCGTTCCGGAAAAGTCAGTATGAATCCTTGACTCTATCTGATCCACTTTCGCCAAAACCCTGTTAATGCCATGCTGAAGGATGTATTTCCCCCCAACTTTCAATGCTTTGTTATTCACCTGGCAAATGGTCGCCGTGATTTGCTTTTCACTTTTCGGGATTTCCGAACTCTTCACCATCATATCTCCCCTGCTCAGATCCACTTCCGTTTCCAGTGTGATCACTATTGAACTTCCCGGAGCGGCGGCTTCGATTTCCTGATCGAAAAAGTGAATGCTTTTGATTTTCGAAGTATTCAAAGAAGGCAGCACTGTCACTTCATCTCCAACTCTCAAAATTCCTCCGTATAGTTTACCGGAAAATCCCCTGAAATCGTGGAATGCCTCAGTCTTGGGACGTATCACATATTGCACGGGGAATCGGGCTACTGAACTTTCCTGCAAGTCAGATGGCTCCAGCACTTCCAGATGATCCAATAGTGTATTTCCAACATACCAGGGCATCTCTTCAGAATGCCTTGCGATGTTTTCACCTTTCAAAGCAGACACCGGAATGGAGGTAATTTGATCCTGACGGAAATCACTTTTCTCAACCAGGGCATCGAAATCAGCCTTTATTTTCAGATATATATCTTCGTTGTACCCCACCAAATCCATCTTGTTGATGGCAACCACCACATGGGAAATCCGGAGGAGATTGGCGATGAAAAAGTGACGATACGTCTGCTCAATTACACCTTTACGTGCATCGATCAGGATAATTGCCACCTGAGAAGTGGAAGCACCCGTCACCATATTTCGCGTGTATTCCACATGTCCGGGAGTATCTGCGATGATGAAATTGGTTTTGGCGGTAGAAAAATAAATATGCGCCACATCGATTGTGATGCCTTGCTCACGCTCAGCCACCAAACCATCCGTCGCCAGAGAAAAATCCAGGTAATCGTATCCTCGCTGCTTGCTGCTTTTCTCGATCGCTTCGATTTTATCCGTCGTGAGTGACTTGGTATCGTAAAGCAAACGACCGATCAGCGTGCTTTTTCCGTCATCGACAGAGCCGGCAGTTGCGATTTGGATGAGTTTTCTGTTTTGTATGTCCATTTTAGTCTTATTTATCTATTTGAAATACAGTGGAAATACACTCGAAATAGACCTCACTACGTTCGGTGAAATAAAATTTCAGCAATGAACGCCTATTTCGTCTCGCTTGCGGGACCTATTTCAACACTATTTCTATCATATTTCTATTTTAGAAGTACCCCACTTTCTTCCTCGTCTCCATCGCAGCTTCAGATCGTTTATCATCGATTCGGGCGCCACGCTCCGAGATGGTTGAATCACGGATTTCTCCGACCACATCATCCAGGGAAACTGCCTCAGAAAGCACCGCTGCAGTACAAGTCATGTCCCCAACGGTTCTGAAACGAACCATTCGCTCTTCTACGATCTCGTGAGGTTCACGGAAAACATGCTCATTAGCTGTCCAGATCATACCGTCCCGGAAGAAAACCTCCCGCTTATGCGCGAAGTAGATGGACGGAATCTCAATGTCCTCGGTCCTAATATATTCCCAAACATCCAGTTCGGTCCAATTGGAAATAGGGAAAACGCGAACGTTTTGGCCCACATGAATTTTACCATTCAGCATGTCAAAAAGCTCCGGACGCTGATTTTTCTCGTCCCATTGACCGAAGTCATCACGGACGGAAAATACGCGTTCTTTCGCACGAGCTTTCTCTTCATCTCTTCTCGCTCCGCCGATACAAGCGTCGAACTTGAATTCTTCAATTGCATCTAGCAAAGTAGTCGTCTGAAGGGTGTTTCTGCTGGCGTACCGACCTCTTTCTTCCCTTACTTTTCCCTGATCAATGGAATCCTGAACATTTCTCACGATCAAGTCCAGCCCTAATTCTGCAACCAATTTGTCACGGAATTCGATGGTCTCGGGAAAGTTGTGTCCTGTGTCCACATGAAGTAAAGGAAAAGGGATCTTCGATGGGTAAAAAGCCTTTTGAGCTAATCTAACCAGGGTTATTGAATCTTTCCCTCCGGAAAAAAGCAAAACCGGACGCTCAAACTGCGCCGCCACTTCCCTGAGGATATGGATCGATTCTGCTTCTTTGGGATTTGGTATAAATAGGTTTGACATAGAGAAATACGATTTACGAGGTACGAATGACGAGCTTGTTCATTAGGTCAGAACTTCTCTTTGGATTTTGACTTTTTATTTCTTTTTGAGGAATTCAAATATTTTAATTGCGAATGTCGAACATCGAATTCTGAAGTCTTGACTCTTGGCTCTTGTTTCTTGCTTCTGGCATCGGTCATCCGGCATCAGTCATCACTCATCTGGCATGTAACCCACACTCTTTCTTTGAATCTTCCCACCACCATCTGCCGGCGCGGGCATCTTCGCCCGGTTCAATTGCCCGTGTACAAGGCGCACAACCAATGCTGATGAAGCCCCGATCGTGTAGTGGATTATACGGAATATTTTTTTCGTTGATGTAGGCGATCATCTGATCAAAGGTCCAGTCCAACAACGGATTATACTTGATGATTTGGTTGGCTTCGTCCCATTCGATCCGCTTCATCGCGCTTCTATTGGCACTTTGCTCTGCTCGAAGTCCTGTCACCCAAACTTCATTTCCTGCCAAGGCCCGCTTTAGAGGCTCTACCTTTCGGACGAAGCAGCAGGATTTGCGATTTTCGACAGAGTCGTAGAAACCATTGATTCCTATCTCATTCACCAGTTTTTCAACCGAGGCAGTTTCGGGATAGTAAACCTGAATTCTGGTTTTGTATTTGGCTTCTGTGCGTGATAAAAGATCAAGCGTCTCTCCGAATAAGCGACCCGTATCCAGGGAAAAAATGGAAATGGGAAGAGTTTGTGCAGCAATCAGCTGCGTGATTACCTGGTCTTCCTGTCCCAAAGAAGTGGAAAAAACCACTTTCCCCGGAAAAAGCTCAGCTACCAAAGCCAACCCCTCTCCAGCACTCAGGCTATCCAGCCGGGATTCAAGATCTGACAAGTTCAGTTTCTGGCTCATTGGTTTTTACTTTAGATGCATTTTCCCAAACACGCTCGTGAAGGTAATAAAGAAGGATTTTAGATACTACCTCCACCGAACCGATGGAAACGGCCATCACTAATTCGCCTGTGACCAAATAGGAAATCACAATCGTATCGATCGTACCCACAATTCTCCAGGAAATCGACTTGAGCCAGCTCTTGGCGCTGCTGTCTTTTCCGAGCTTGCTGGCAAATACTTTTTTGAGTGGCTGGTCTAAAATCATACTTTGATTAACGAAGAAGATTAACAAAAGTACATAAACCCTATTTATTTTATAGGCTTTCTTACAAAAAAATTTTATTCGTTAGTCAAAATATCATCTAATGTCTTGTTTTCCAATATTTTAAGGGTCTCATCGCGAACCTGAGCCATCACTTTTTTTATCCCGCATGAAGCCTCACTTTTACATTCAGCACAGGGTTCGTAGTAGTTGATACTGACACAGGGAAGCAAGGCGATCGGTCCGTCGAGCAGCCGGATCACTTTAGAAAGAGGGATATCTTTTGGTTCCTTGATCAGGTAGTAGCCACCGCCTTTGCCTTTTTTGCTGCCGAGCAAACCGGCTTTTTTGAGTTCGAGAAGTATATTTTCGAGAAATTTATGGGAAATCCCATGCTCCTCAGCGATATCATGGATCAATACTGTCTTGGTATCTCTATGCTTGCCCAGATAGGTGAGTGCATGAAGGGCGTATTTGGTCTTTTTGGAAAGCATTATCAAAAATAAGGGAAAAAGCCAAATAGCCTAGTATGAGACTAGGGAAGTGACCCTCCACTTTCCAAACAAAACGTTCCAAATGCCCTGATGAATTTAAGATAGAACGTCCGGCCTATTCAAGCTGAGCTTTTTCCACACACCTTCGATATACATTTTGCTTTAGCGTGGAAAGCCTAAATTCAGGATGGCATCAATAATTTATAAAGCTCCTTTTTATAGGATCTTCCGATGGGAATCGAGTGAGTGTCCAGGATGATTTGATTGCCCTGAATCGTCCTAATCCGATCCAGTGCCACTAAATAGGATTTATGTACCCGAACAAGCTTTTTGACGCCAAGCAGATTTTCGGCATTCTTGAGAGATCCTTTTACTATGATTTGATCTCCGGTGGTATAAATGATCGAGTAGTCTTTCAAACCCTTAATATGGGTAATGGCATCCAAGTCAACCATCACCTGTCTGGTGCCGCTTTTCAAAAAAACCTGCCGGTCCTGTCCCTGTTCCAAAACCTCATCCTGCAATCTTAGGACAGGCTCCGGTTTATTTCTATCCTCATACCGGTCCAAGCTTAATTTAAGTCCGGCTGTAAGAGCCAGGTACCAAAGTGTTGTAAAGAAATTGTAGGGAAAAGCACTCCAAAAATCTCTGCTTCTGAAGTCTCCAATCACAAATCCGTACAGGTAGATATCGTAGAAATTTTGCAAGGTGACATAGATTCCAAGGGAAAGCAAAAGAAACACCGTGTATTTGACAAACTCTCTTGTTTTGAAAAACCTTGGAACCAATACATTCAGATGTAAATACACCAGCGAAATGAGCAAACCCATCCTGACTACCACGCAGGCTATGAAATGCTCCGGCAAGTTAAATTTCATTATCAGGTACCTTCTGTCGTAGATGAAAATCAAGGTGATGACTGTCCAAAACAACAGATGTAGAACCCTATGCGAGAAGCTTGGCTTCAAGTATGTGGCGCGGGATATCAACATAGGCGGGTATTGCTACTCAATTACGGATAATTCAAAGGTCCGATCTACTGTAATAGACCAACTTCCAATAACATAGACCAACAGAATTAGACTTCGAAAGCCCGAAAATCTAATAAACCGGCTGTTGATCTACTTTCTCAATTTTGGGTTTCCCATTTTTTTAGCATTGCCGTAAAGCTACTGGAAGACCAGCTATGGATCCTTTTCAACCGACTCTGTATCAGAGGATCTTGCAGCCTTTCATACAAGTTAAAAAAATTACCAGTTACACTAACTCACTTTAATCCATTTGCAAAATGAAAACAAAGAAATTAAAATCCGCTTTTACCGGGATGCTGATGATGCTCATCCTCGGAATGTCTGCCATGGCTTTTTCGCCAAAACTCGGCCTGGACGGTTATGAAATTTATTTGAATGACAAACTCATCATGAAGCTGTTTGTCAACCAGCCCCTGAATCTGCGTACACTCCAGTTGGACAAGGCCTCGCCCCAAGATCTGCTTTGGATCAAGTACAACCACTGTACGACCAAGAACGGATCGGGCAGCGACAGAACAATAGTCTTAAAGGATGACAAAGGGCATGAGCTCAAGGAATGGAAATTTGCCAACAACGGCACCGAAAACAAGCCGATGAAAGTCTCAGTGGCAGAACTGCTTCAATTGGAGAAAGAGCACGCCGGTCATCAGATCAGTATGTATTACAAATCGAAGGAATTACCCGGCCCGGAGTTGCTGGCTTATCTCCAGCGATAGCCAAAAAATAAAAAAACCCTCCAAAAGGAATTAAATCCTTTGGAGGTTAATATTTGGCTTAGTATTCAACCACTGAAACCTTTGGGGTTTGCGAAACCCGAAGGTTTTAAATAATACAAAACCTTCGATCCCGAAAGCTTTCGGAATTGAAAACCTCAAAGGTCTCACATTACATCATCGAGACACTTCGCTTCACAAAGGCTGTCAGGTCTTTGCCAGCAAGTCTTGAAAGAGCAGAGCTAAGTAAAATGCATAAATCTCTAAACTGGCCTTCATGTTCTTCATCTGAAATCCGTTTTTTTTTGGATTTTTGGTTGGGTTATCTCCATGGACAGAAGAACCCAAAAACCAATAATAAATATCGCTAACCGCTAATCGACCTTCTTATATTTATTAAAAACAAATGCCAACCCAAAGACTATAAAACCTGATGTAAATATTGACCCTATCACTTTTAGGTATAATGGCACATTACTTTCAAAAGCGAAATAGAAAATAAAATCTATTGCAATCATGAAAAAAAAGCCTAAAACTAGCCGAATTTTGAATTTTCTGTTAAGATTCTTAAACATTGTCAAATTCATAATATGACTATTCGGAATGTTGCACGTATGGGTAAACTGAAGCAACAATCAATCTATCAAAGAGTTTATCGCCAAAATATCTACGGTTGAGCTTGTAAGCAAACTCATTCAAGTAATTCTGGAGGTGCTTTTCACTGACCATGTGGTAAATTCCTAGCAGATTCCTTTTCAAATTACTGATGGCTGTATGCACCCAGTTTAAATCTCCGTTGGCTGATTCAGAGGAAGATTTCACTTTGATGTGTTTCTCTACCATCTTTTCAAGATTGACATAGGCAGTGTTTTTATCGGTAAATAGAACTGATTTAGGATCTATCGAATCTGTTACGAATTCTTCTACCGATTCTTTGGTCACATCGCTAAGTACTTTCAATTTGAAAAAGCCACAATGACGTCCCTTCTTTCCTGAAAGAGGATCTTCCAGGGGGGTTGATTCTGAGGCAACGGCTACTATTGCCTGCTTTTGACTTCCCTTTCCACGTTTTAGCCGATCTTGAATCACTTTGTTAGTCGCTTTTTCCACATAGGCCTCATCGTATTCCACCATTCCTTTGAGCAGATACAAATCGTCTCTTTTTCCCATTACAGTCCTAATTTTATGCATTAGATTGAAAGCAGTCTCATACCTTTTCAAGCCCAACTGTCTCTGAAATTCAAGGCAGGAAAAGCCTTTTTTGGTGGCAGACATCAACAAAAACGCGGTAAACCAGATGTGTAAAGACAGATTGCTTGCCTCCATCACTGTCCCAGACTTGAGCGAAGTCCTTCGCCTGCATTTACTGCACTCAAAAAACTTGTTTCCGCTATACCAGTACTGTTTAGAAAAACATTTACAAGTTTTACAGTAAATCCCGCTGTTTTCACGGTAGGTTTTCAGGAAGATTTCACAGCTTTCCTCATCTGGAAAATGGGTGATAAATTCAATGATATTCATGGCTTTGCGTATTTTCAACCAAGAAACACCACTTCTCTAAACTACGAAAACAATTGACAGAGGCTGTCAAAGAAAATTTGGCCACGTGCAGGATTCCGTAGAGTCATTATTCATAATTCAAAACAACTCCAAAACATCTGTTCCGCCATACTTTCGATAGCATGGGAAATCCCATGCTCCTCAGCGATATCATGAATCAATACTGTCTTGGTATCTCTATGCTTACCGAGGTAAGTCAGGGCGTGCAGGGCGTATTTGGTCTTTTTGGAAAGCATAGTCAAAAATAGAAGAAAATTCTGATTAGCCTAGTACGGGGGTGGGCTTATGAAAAAAGTAAAAAATCTTACTTAATTTACTTTCCTATCTTAGGGGGAATTTATAATTAAAGTTGGAAAAAAACCTGGTAATTTTTTAATAATCAAATTAACATCTCAGAAACAGAGATTTATTTAATTCGTTTATTGGTTAATAGATTGCCTATTAACAATATTGCTACCATTCCTCCTAAGATCACAAACATTCCAATATTTGTTCTTAATTCTGGCTGATCTAACCATAATGAGGCAAAGTATCCAACAATAATTAATAGACCCATTAAGGTAAAAATTAAGGACGAAATAAAAGGTAAACGGTTGATTTCTGCATTTTCCCTTTCCCTCTGCGATAAGGTGCTATAACCTGCTAAAATATTAGGGAAAAATTTTACTAAAATGCCAATTACCAATAAGATGATTCCAATTATCAAGAATTTCATATACCTCGTTTTAAAAGTGTAATTATTTGAATTGGTTATACGCAATCATGCCAGTATGGTTAAATTGAAGCAATGATGAGTGGTACTTCTGGATACCAGTGTCATAGCGGATATAAATAATTTTTTGATTTTTTTGATTAGAAATTGGTTAAAAAGTCTTTAGCGCTAAAAACTTAAACTAAACATACCCTCCCCCCATTGATAAAGTCAAGTTTTAGTTGAAATATTTTTCGCCTTTTAGTGTAAGTGATTGATTTTCAGTCTATTTATTTTAATTTCTTAGTAGAATACAATTATTCAACTTGCTGAAATTCAATTTGTTAAAAAAAGAAGAATTGTAGTTATCAACCCTTTGGTTTTGTAACTAAACGACAAAAAAATCCCCAACGTTGGCTGGGGATTTGGAGTAACCTTTGGGGTTTGGGAAACCCCGAAGGTTTTAAATAATACAAGACCTTTGATCCCGAAAGCTTTCGGGATCAAAGGTCCCATATTACATCATAGATACACTTCGCTTCACAAAGGCTGTCAGGTCTTTGCCTGTCAACAGTCCTTGGGAAAGTAGCGCCAAGTCAAAAGCCTGCTTCGCCAATCGGGTCTTTTCCTCTTCAGTCTCAGCTTTCAGCACCTTGTCGACTACCGGGTGATTTCCGTTGATCGCGACTTTGTAGTGATCCGGAAGGGAACCGTAGAAGCTCATCGCCCCTCCGCCTGTCTGCGCCATATCTTTCATTCTGCGCATAAATTCCTCCATCGTAATCGTCACCGGCATTTCCTCCGGACTCAGCCCTTCTACTTCCACGCTGTAGTTGGTGTTAGAAATTGCCTTTTCGAAGATATCCTTTACAGACTTGGATTGCTCTTCGGTCAGAAGGTTAGCGTAGGTATCGTCTTTTTGAATCAGTTTTTCAGCCACATCCGCATCCACACGCTTGAGTTGAGTTTTCTCCAGCTTGGACTCCAGATTCTGGATAAAGTGACTGTCGATCGGTGAATCCATCACCAGCACATCATAATCTTTCTTATTCGCAGATTGGATGAAGCTGTCCTGCTTATTCAGATCTGTCGCATACAAGAAGATCGTCTGATCATTTTTGTCGGTTTGCACCGGCTTCACTTTGGACTGATATTCTTCGATGGTGAAGTATTCGTTATTTGTGTTTTTCAGCAGGGCGAAGTCTTTTCCTTTTTCGTAGAATTTCTCCTCGCTGATCATTCCATATTTCACGAATAACCCGATGTCGTTCCACTTTTCTTCGTAAGCTTTTCTGTCTTTTTTATACAAGTCACCCAGCTTGTCTGCCACCTTTTTGGTGATGTAGCTGTTGATTTTCTTCACGTTGCTGTCCGCCTGCAAGAAGCTTCGGGACACGTTCAAAGGAATATCCGGAGAGTCGATCACTCCATGAAGCAGCATCAGGAACTCAGGAACGATGTCCTTTACTTCGTCGGTGATAAATACCTGACGGCTGAAAAGTTTGATCTTATTTCTCTGAAGTTCGAATTCATTTTTCACCTTCGGAAAATATAGCACTCCCGTCAGGTTGAATGGATAATCCACATTGAGGTGAATCCAAAAAAGCGGA
Source organism: Algoriphagus sp. (assembly GCA_036676605.1). GTDB lineage: Bacteria > Bacteroidota > Bacteroidia > Cytophagales > Cyclobacteriaceae > Algoriphagus. Next base: position 19,524 of record JAKFCO010000096.1, on the reverse strand, counting down.
TCTTCGCTCATCGGGTAAAGCTCCTTGTAGAATTTAAGATAATCTTCATCCGAAAGATCGCTTGGCGACTTGGTCCAGGTTGGCGCTGTGGTGTTGATGATATTGGCCACTTCGACAGACTTCCATTTCTTATCGCCTTTTTCGTCCACTCCGTCTTCCACGCTTTCGCTCTTGGTGCCAAACTTGATCGGTACCGGAAGGAATTTGCAGTATTTATCCAAGATTCCCTGAAGCTTCCACTTGTCAAGGAATTCTTCTGCGTCTTTATTGATATGAAGGACAATGTCCGTTCCGCGGTCTTTGCGCTTGCCTTTGGTGATTTCAAATTCGGTCGAACCGTCGCAAGTCCATTTTGCAGCCTCAGCTCCATCCTGGTAAGAAAGTGTGTTGATCTCCACTTTGTCTGCAACCATAAAGGCTGAGTAGAAGCCAAGACCAAACTTTCCGATGATTTCATTTGCGTCTTTTGCGTCCTTGAATTTCTCCACAAACTCCTCCGCACCGGAGAAAGCCACCTGATTGATGTACTTTTTGATTTCCTCAGCAGTCATACCCAGACCGCGATCCGAGATGGTGATGGTCTTCTTTTTCTCGTCGAAAGCTATTTCGACCGTAATATCTCCGAGTTCGCCTGTATACTGACCTAATGTCGCAAGTCGCTTGATTTTCTGCGTCGCATCGACAGCGTTGGAGACGAGTTCCCGAAGGAAAATCTCATTGTCAGAATAGAGGAATTTCTTGATAATCGGGAAAATATTCTCGGTATGGATCGAGATCGTACCTTTTTCCTGCATGGTTATAAATCGGTTTAGTTGAAAACATGATTACTTACACTCCTCTTATCAAGGGCTGTTCCAGTGTTGATACCGGTGCCATTTTGGCAGTTGGAAAGTATGAAAGCTGAAATCAGAAAGCTGAAAATTTACAGATTCATACTTCAAACTTCTGACTTCTGACTTACATTTGAGCATGTGGAAAGAAATCTCCGTCTTAATTCATAAAGAAATGACGCTGGAATGGCGTCAGAAATATGCGCTGAACGGGATTTTACTTTACGTGGTTTCGGCGGTTTTCATCACTTATTTGAGTGTGGGTGCCAAAACTGGAAATCTTTCCGTCCCCACCTGGAATGCACTTTACTGGATCATTATTCTTTTTTCGGCTGTGAATGCCGTGGCCAAAAGCTTTGTTCAGGAGCATCAGGGACGTCAACTCTATTATTACATGATCGCCTCACCGGAAGCGATTATCCTTTCCAAAATGATCTATAATACCGGTTTGACGCTGATTTTGGCGTTACTCGGTTATGGAGTTTTTTCAGTGATTTTGGGAAACCCCGTTGAGGACCAGGGCTTGTTTCTTCTGAATCTGGCGCTTGGAGCAATGGGCTTTTCAGCCAGTTTGACCATGGTAAGCGGGATCGCTTCCAAAGCTGGGAATAATGCCACACTTATGGCGGTTTTGAGTTTCCCTGTCATCATTCCGATCCTGATGATGGCCATCCGAATCTCCAAAAATGCGCTTGACGGACTGGACTGGAGTGTGAGCGTGGACAAGCTTTTGACCTTGCTCGCGATCAATGCGATTGTGGCAGTGACCGGATATATTTTGTTTCCCTATTTGTGGAAATCTTGATTGGAATTTGGGATGTCAGATTTATGATTTCGGATTTATGACAAAGTGTATTGAAGAAGGCAATTCATTTCCGTTTTTAATCTCTTGACACAGCATTCCTGATTACACTGCCTTTTATCAGAAAAACCACCGGAATCAGGAACTTATGACTTATTTTTGCGCTTGAAAAAGCAAATTGACTCTATGCGCCAATCCTGGTGGAAAATCCTTGCAATAGCCCTGCTGCTGTACACACTCATTGCAGGCTTGCTGATGGATGTACCTCGGCTTCCGATTCTGAATGAGACCATTCGTGCCCTGCATTTCCATGTCACTATGTGGTTTGGAATGATCCTGATGCTGGTGGTTTCTGTGGTTTACAGCATTAAATATTTGCGAAGCAATGATCTGAAGCACGATGATATTGCAATCGAATTCACCAATGCAGCCATTCTCTTTGGGGTTCTTGGAATAATAACCGGAATGCTTTGGGCAAAATTCACCTGGGGAGATTACTGGAGCGGAGATCCCAAGCAGAACGCGACAGCCATCGGTATCCTGATGTATTTCGCCTATCTGATTTTGAGAAATTCCCTGACCGATTCGCAGCAAAGAGCTCGAATTGGAGCCATTTACAGCATTTTTGCCTTCGCAGCATTCATTCCATTGATCTTTGTACTTCCAAGATTGACGGACAGTTTGCATCCCGGAAATGGAGGAAACCCGGGTTTCAATGCGTACGACATGGATTCAAAACTCAGAATGGTATTCTATCCGGCAGTAATTGGATGGACGCTTTTTGGAAGCTGGATTGCAACGCTAAGAGTGAGAATGCGTAGAGTGGAAAGAACGCTGGAAGACCAAATGATTAATTCCTGATCGATGAAAAAATTATTGACAATAGCCCTATTGATTTTCAGTTTGAGTGCTTTGGCACAAGAGAAAATTCCCGTAACTGAATCTGATTATTCCAACAATTCGGTGGAAATGGCGGACATCATGCGAGCCGATGGAAAAATTTACGTGTTGGTTGGCATTATCGCAATCGTTTTTGCCGGAATTACTGTTTACCTGATAAGTACCGATCGCAAGATCACCAAACTTGAAAAAAATCTTCCCTCCTGATTAAATACACCATGAAAAAAGGACATATCATCGGATTAGGAATTATTGCCATCGCCATCGTGATTATCATGACTTCGATCGGTGATGCAAGCAGCTACGAAAGCTTTGAAACTGCCCTGGAAATGAAGCAGGACGGAGAAAATAAAGCAATCCACGTTGTTGGACATCTGAAGAAAGATGCAAACGGAGAAGTAACCGGACTCAATGTTCGCGAAGATAAAACCTCGTTCACCTTCCTTTTGGTGGACAATGACGGGACAGAACAAGAAGTATTTTACAACGAGCCGGTACCAGCCGATTTCACCCGATCAGAATCAGTAGTCGTCATCGGCGCTTATAAAAATGATGAAATCTTCGTTGCAGATAAAATCCTGATGAAGTGCCCATCCAAGTATCAGGAAACAACCGTGCAGGCAGCAGGAATGTGAGAATGAGCACAGCTAGAAAGACAAATCCATGATTAATACCTTTATCGGTAACCTGGGCCACTTCATGACGATAGTGGCTTTTGTGAGTGCTTTGGTTACGGCCTACGCTTATATCCAATATTTCAAAGCAAACGAAATCGAAAAAGCAAGCTGGAGAAGATTCAGCAGGATCAGCTTTTATATTCACGGTGCAGCAAGCGTAATGATTGCTCTTTCTCTGTTTGAGATTATCTACAATCACCGCTTCGAATATTTTTACGCCTATTCCCATAGTTCCAAAGCTCTTCCGGTTCATTATATGATCTCCAGTTTCTGGGAAGGTCAGGAGGGAGCATTTATCCTTTGGATCTTCTGGAATGTGGTGTTGGGAGCGATTTTGATCAATACCAATAAGTTCTGGGAAGCACCGGTTATGGTGGTTTTTGCCTTGGTGCAGGCTTTCCTGGTTTCCATGATTATGGGCGTGGTGATCGGAGATTTGAAGTTGGGAAGCTCTCCGTTTATCCTACTGAGGGATGCGACAGTAGCACCGATTTTTCAGATGAATCCAGACTTTGTGCCTGAAGACGGCACCGGTCTCAACCCGCTATTGCAAAATATCTGGATGGTAATTCACCCTCCTACGCTCTTCCTTGGCTATGCCTCCACGCTGGTTCCGTTTGCATTTTTGATTGGTGGATTGGTAACCAAAAAATACTCTGAGTGGATTCGTCCAGCCTTGCCTTGGGCTATTTTCTCTGCGATGATCTTGGGAATGGGAATCATCATGGGTGCGTATTGGGCGTATGTGACGCTGAACTTTGGAGGATACTGGAACTGGGATCCGGTGGAAAATGCAGTTTATGTTCCTTGGCTGATCTTGGTCGCCTCGATCCACACGATGATCACATTCAAGAAAAGCAGCACGGCGCTGAAAACTTCGATTGTGCTTGTGATCATGACTTTCATTCTGGTGCTTTATGCGACTTTCCTGGTAAGATCCGGAGTTTTGGGAGATGCATCTGTCCACTCATTTACGGATTTGGGACTTTCCGGGCAACTATTGATTTACATGCTTTTCTTCCTGTTCATCGCGATTTTCCTTGCGGCAAGAGCATGGAAGCATATTCCGACTTCTGAAAAAGAAGCTTCTGTTTACTCCCGTGAATTCTGGGTTTTCATAGGTGCCACGACTTTGGCATTAATGGCTTTCCAGGTGATTCTTCCTACTTCAATTCCCGTTTGGAATGCTATAGTTGAAGCCTTTGGAGGGATCTCAAACATGGCTCCGCCGGCTGATCAGATCGAATTCTACACCAAGTTTCAACTTTGGTTTGCTGTAGTTCTGGCCTTGCTGACAGCAGTGGGACAGTTTTTCTGGTGGCAAAAAATTGATAAAAAAGCATTGAAAGATGCTCTGCTTACCCCGTACATTATTTCTGTTTTATTATCGGCAGCGATTATTGTTTTCGCCAAAGTGTATGACTGGAAATACATCATCGTGGTCTTGGCAGGTACATTTACAATCGTTGCCAACTCGGTTATTCTGGCGAAAATATTGAAGAAATCTACTTTCAAACTGGCCGGAGGATCTCTGGCACATATCGGTTTGGGAATGGTCCTGATAGGAATCATGTTCAGCTCGGGCTATTCCGATGTAATCTCGATCAACATGTCAGGCCTTACTTACAGCAACAGCTGGGAAGATGAACTGAACAAAGAGCACGTTTTGCTTTGGATCAATAAGCCAACTCAGATGAAAGACTACACGGTTATTTACCGCGGACGCCAGAAAAAAGTAGTCGGAGTGCCTGAGTACGTTCCGGCAAAAATCCTGGAATCTACCGGGGTTGTCAACGAGGCGATTGCTTTGGAGGACTTCAAAGATCATTTCAAAAAAGGCGAAACTGTCAAGATTGTCCTGGAGGAAAACGATTACTTCAAGATCGATTACATGCAGAATGAAGTAATCCAATTCTCTTTGAATCCAATGTCTCAATTCAACGAGGGAATGGGAGGATTGATCTCTTCTCCGGATTCAAAAATCTACCTCGACAAAGATTTGTACACCTACGTGGCGGCAATGAATGATCACTCCGATCCTGACTGGAAAGAAGATGAAATGTATGAAGTTGCTCCCGGGGAGCAATTCCACGTGGCTGATTTTGTGACCTATTTCGACGGAGCTGAGGTATTGAAAGAACTTGAAGGTTACACGCTTCAGGAAGGTGATGTAGCGGTGAAAGCCAAGTTGAGAATCCTTGACTACGATGTTGAAAAAGTGATGGAGCCAACCTTCATCATCCGAAATAATCAAGTGGGTAAACTCCCTGTCGTGGATGAAGAACTTGGACTGAAAATCAGTTTGGAAAACATCCTGCCTGAGCAAAACAAATTCGTCTTCAAAGTCAATCAATACCAGAAAGACTATGTGGTGATGAAAGCGATCGTGAAGCCTTACATCAACGTGCTTTGGATCGGTACGATCATTATGCTAACCGGATTTACGGTGGCTATTTTCCGCAGATTCGATGAATTTAAGAAGATGAGGGATAAAGGGCTGGAGTAAGGATGAAAGCTGAAGGATGAAATCAGAAAGATGAAGGGTGTGGGTGTATGGTCAAAAAAATAAAGAATTAGCCTGGTGGAAGCCGGGCTTTTTTATGGGTGATTTTTGATTTTAGAGGTTAGATTTAAAATCTTTCAAAGTCAAGAGACTAGAAAATATCCAGCGTCCGGTAACGCAGGACAACTTTAAAGTTGAAAGCTGAAGAAAGAAAAAAAAGCTCGGCATAAACCGAGCTATTTCATATTTCAAAATTCATATTTCAGACTTCAAACTTCTGATTTCAGACTTAAAGTAAAGGTGTGAATTGCTTCAGGAACCTGACATCATTCTCAGTAAACAATCTCAAATCCTTAATCTGATATTTCAGCATCGCTATTCGTTCTATTCCCATTCCGAAGGCAAATCCGGTGTATTTCTGAGAATCAATTCCGCAATTCTCCAGAACATTCGGATCAACCATTCCTGACCCGCCGATCTCTACCCAACCGCTTCCTTTGCAGACATTACAGCCTTTTCCTCCACAGATCAGGCATGAAATATCAATCTCTGCACTTGGCTCGGTAAAAGGAAAAAAAGATGGACGGAAACGAACTTTGGTCTCCTTGCCAAACATCTCCTTGGCGAAGTGATAGAGCGTATTTTTCAAATCAGCAAAACCGACATTCTCATCAACGTACAAGCCTTCGACCTGATGGAAGATGCAATGTGCCCGTGCTGAGATCGCTTCGTTTCTGTAAACTCTTCCCGGAGAAAGAGTCCGAATTGGCGGCTTTTGGTTTTCCATCACCCGCACCTGCACGGATGAAGTGTGCGTACGAAGTGCGATATCCGGATTTTTCTCAATGAAAAAAGTATCCTGCATTTCCCTCGCCGGGTGGTTTTCCGGAAAGTTCAACGCAGTGAAGTTATGCCAGTCATCTTCGATCTCAGGACCTTCGGAAAGATTAAAACCGATACGCTCAAAGATCTCTATAATCCGCTGACGAGTGGCTGTAAGCGGGTGGATTCCGCCCAAAGCCTGATTTGACGGAGGAAGTGTAAGATCAATTCCGGTTGATTTTGACTTTTTATTAGCCTGAGCTACTTTCTCGATCAGCTCCTGAAACTTCCCCTCTGCGAGTTGCTTCACGCTGTTTACGACAAGACCATACGCCTTTTTCTCCTCATTGGGGATTTGGCCCATGGCTGCAAAAAGCTCTCCGACCACACTTTTTTTGGAGATAAACTCCATTCTGTAGGCTTCGAGTTGGTCCGGTGTGTTGGCGTCTGCTGCAGCGATTGAAGCTTTGATAGCTTCTATTTTCTCCTGATACATGAGATGGAAATTATTCGAAACGCAAAGCTAAGAGTTTTGAGGTTTTTTGGGTAATGAAAAAGCAGGGAATGAATTTGCTCGTGCCGATGGTATTTCTATTCCCATGTTATTCTGCTTCTACTGAACTCGGATGTCTCTGTGGATACCCTGATCCTTCCTAAATGGAATTCAAAGTTCATCGCTTAAAGTCAATAGATCATAGCTGCAAAAAGAGTCGCCTTTTCGGACAAGCTCTTTTTTTCATACTTCAGAATTCATCCTTCTGAATTACCAGGTTCTTCCTCCCGGAGGTCTCATTTGCCGCCAAGGCTGATTTGGAGTTGGCTCAGGCTGTTTAAAGTTTCCGATGATATAAGTGAAGGTCAGCATGGCATAGCGGGTAAGCACATTGGTATAGACGTCCGTCACTGATACGTCAGAAATAGTCCTGTTGATACTTGTGTTCTGATTCAGCAAGTCAAAGATGACCACCTTCAATTCCGCCTTGTTGTTTTTTGCGAAGCGATATCCTCCTTCGATATTCCAAAGCCAGAAATTCTGATTGAATCCTTCAGTCAATCCGGTATATAAAGTGTGGTTTAAATTATTCCCGATAAATAGTTTTCCATTGTTCGGAGAGAAGTAGAGTCTCAAATTAGACTCCTGATAATAATAATTATCGTCCTGAGTTGTCTGTAAACTACTATTTACAATGTTGTAGGTACCGGTGCTGCTAAGTATGAAATCAAAATTCTTGCTGACATTACTGGTAAAGGTTACACCCTGACTTAAAGCCAGGTTATCATTCAGGTTTTTATCACCGTTGATGATACCGGGAATCCTGTTGAAATTCACTCGTGTGTTTAAGTTAAAGTTGGTTTTGATGCCCTTGATTGGAGCCCCGTAGGTCAGGAAAAAGCTGGTTCGGAAGTTTCCGTCCAGGTTGATCGGCTGAGAGATTTGTCCTCCGGGACGAAGCAGGATTTCATCATTGATGAGCGTGTCTTTAGCTGTAATAAAAGTATTGCTACCGATGTAATTGCTGGTAGCTGAATAGTTCAGGAAGAGGAAAAGCGTTCTGGACTTCTCCAGATTCACCTTACTCACGTTTGCAAAGATGTTGTGATTGAAGCTTTGTCCCAAAGTAGGATTACCAACACTCAGGTTCAGTGGATTTGAGTTATTGACCACATTCTGCAATTCTCTCACACTTGGTTCGTCAGTGTCTGTACGATATCTGAATCTATAACTGAGTCCTGATTCAGTATTCCGATAATTGACATTGGCACTTGGCAGGATGTTATTAAAATCCCTGACAAAGACTCCTTCAGTTGGGAAAAATGCCTCATTGTCCAATCGGGAGTTTTGATAATCCAGGTTAAAATTCAGATTCCAGCCGGCATTATTATACGCATATCCGGATCTCAATCGGTGGGTTATGAATTTATTATCAAACTCATTACTCAAAACTGTGTCGAGTTCAAACAAACCGGGAGTTTCACCTAAAACATAGACTTTCTGATCAGAAGAAGTCATATTATTTCCAACCTGATATCCGAATGTTCCGATAGACTTTTCCCCCAAAGGCTCAGTCCAGGTCAGGTTCACCCGATAATTAAATCCATCCGAAAGCGCGTCAGTTTCCTGAATTGTCGTGTCAAGTCTGTCTCTGTTGTAATCAATACTGGCGGCCAGCAGATCAGAGAATTGGTCACGCTTGGTCCATGCAGTAAACACATCCGTAGATAGTGTCCTTCCCTTCTTTTCAAATTTGTAGCGGTAAGTAAGGTTATTTGCAATATTGAAAGACTTGGTCTCTGCATCTGAAATGGATCTCAAAGCACTCAATGAATCTCCGGTACTTGCCAAGGTCAATGCATCCCGGTCGCTAAATGTATTATTGGTCTGGAATGAAATGATTGGAGTGATAATGATGGAGTTCTTAGCATTCAGATCCGCTTCGATCCGGGCGTTTACCCGATGGTTAAAATTATCTGCAGTGTTGGTCAGATTTTCCTGATAGATCTGGCTGATGGATTCATTGATTACCGTCTCACGGTTGGTGACTTGCTGAAGCTTGTTTGCAGTATTGTTGAAGAAGTAGCTTCCTGAGAAATTCACTTTCTCGCCCCATTTATCACTGTAGTTCAGTCCCATGGCATTGGTATCGGTGATTCCGCTCGTATTTCCCACGAAGAAATTATTATTTCTTCCGCCGCCAAATTGGTTGCCTCCGCCACCCGGACGTCTCCCACCAGCACCTCCGGCACTAGCATTGGCAGTGACACCGGCAAGATCCTGGCTTGAGAAGTTTTGTTGGTTGATATTATTGAACAAACCCAAAATCGAGATTTTCTGGTCTCCTTTAAACACGTTGATACTTCCTCCTGCGGAATAGCGATCGTCTGTTCCGTATCCGGCATACGCTCTGCCGAATTGACCGTTTTTGCTGTTTTCTTTCAGGATAATGTTGATGGTTTTGGCATAGTTACCATCGTCAAAACCTGTTAATCGACTTTGATCCGAGCGCTGATCCAGTACCTCTACGCGATCAATTGCGTCAGCTGGCAAATTTCGAAGAGCAATGCTTGGATCCGAACCGAAGAATTCACGACCATCAACCAGAATCTTTTGAACTTGCTCGCCCTGAGCCTGAACCTGCCCATTTTGAAAAGTCACGCCCGGAAGCTTTCGGATCAAATCTTCGGCTTGGGCATTTTCCTGGGTTTTAAAAGCGCTGGCATTGAAGGAAGTTGTATCACCTTTCATTTCTCCCACCGGAGATTGCCCTTCAATCACCACTTCACCCAGCAGTTTGGTGTCTTCCAAAAGAATGAATTCACCCAAAACTACGGGTTCACGCATTTCATGAATCCTGGTAATCGTCTGGTAGCCGATAAATTTAATTTCAATTTTCACGGAAGGAATCCTTGGTCTCACGACTTCAAATTTTCCTTGTGCATCCGTAACGGTTCCAATCAGTAGAGAATCTGTAACGGTTTTGATCAGCACATTTGCCCCGATCATCGAAGTCTTGGTGGCACCATCCATTACGGTTCCGGTAAATTTCCGCTCGGGTCGAGCCTCACCGGTTGGTCTTTGCCCGTAAACTGAAAAAACCAGAAAAAAACTAAAAAACAAAGTTAAAACAGGATAAATCTTTTTCATATCAGTGCAAATGTCTTGTTCTTTGACTGATCTCAGAAGTAAAGGTTTAGCCCGATTTGACTAAAAATTAGAGTGGATAAAGAAACGGATAAATGGTCTGTAACTGATTTAGAATTAAATCATTGACATTATCTCCGGGTACGAAATCCCATAATGACTATTCTCGTAAACGGCAGTTCTGTTTTTGATCAGGATTACCTGCGGAGATTCATGAGGCACTCCAAATTCACAGGCAACCAAATCGGAAATATCCCGATCAGCAATCAAATCCAGGAAATAGACCACAACCTTCTCATCATCGCCGACCTTCCAGTTGCGACGTACCCGATCCAATGACATGCTGCTTATAGAACATCTGGTACTATGCTTGAAAATCAATACTGGCCTTTCTTCGCTCAGGTTTTTGATTTCTTCAATTTGGGATGCCTGAATAAGTTTATTCCAATTCATTTTTGAGATTTTTTACCTTTAGGGCAATAGATCCGGGGGCAAATAAGTTCCCTGTCTAACGATTCCTTTCAAATGTTGAAATCAAGCATGACCGTGTTGGTGTCAAACAGAGGAATGATTATCTGCCATGCGAAGATTCCATATGGCCGCTAAAAAAATAAAATCATATGAAAATACATTTCCGGCGCGACTTGAAAAAATACCTGGTTGTCATTCTTTTTTCTCCCTTTCTTATTTCTTCCTGCAAAAGTTTGTACCCTGCTGCTGTTCCTCCTCCGATGGCTCCGCCGGTTTCCTATTCGACTGCAAATGTGCCTCTTATCATTCCAAAAGAGACATTGGACAATCTCCTCAACCAGCAAATTCCCAAAATTCTGCTCGAAGAAAAAGGATTGGACATGGGAAATGGGATTCAGGGAGATCTGACTTTTAGCAGAAATGGGGAGGCATCCTGGAGAAGTCTTGACGGTCAGCAGATCGAAGTCACGATTCCTGTAAGAATCAAGGGTGAGCTTGGACTCAAGAAAGGCGGGCTTGGCAATTTCTTTCAATCTAAAGTTCCTTTGGACAAATCATTTAAATCGGTTTTTGTGATCAATCCCGAGATCAATTCGGATTGGGGCCTGGAAATACGTGATTTTGAATTAATTGATTTGGGAGGAAAAATCGAGTTGAGCGTATTGGGAATGGATCTGGATCTCAGTGGAATTGTTAGAAAAGAAATCCGAAACTGGGCATCGCAAAAATTTGGCTCCGGAAAAACACTCGCCAGTTTCAAGCCTTTCATAAATTCGGCCTGGGACCGGGTAGGAAAACCTTTTATGGTGGATTTTGGCGCCGGAAAAACAGGCTTTTCTGTTCAGCCGGATTCTGTGAAACTGAAAGAATTCTTCGACTCCGGACAGAATTACAACCTTTGGCTTGGACTAAACGGAAAAGTAAACTCTCATCCCGCGGAGGCTGTTCCTTCCCGTGCTTTTCCACTTCCCGGATTATGCATCAACGAGAATTCTGAAAACAAGCTCGAAATTGTTCTTCCATTGACACTAACCTATGCTCAGTTGAATGAGCTTTTGGGCGAAAATCTCGATGGGAAAACATTCAAAGTCGACAAGAAGACCAGCATGACTCCGTCCAATATTCAAAGCAGCGCTTTCGGAGATTTGCTCGCAGTAAGTATGGATTTTTTTGCGGAGCAGACAAATGGAAAAAGTCTTGACGGAAAGATTTTCATCGTAGGAAAACCTGCATACGATCCCGCTACTCAGAGTCTGATTTTGAAAGATCTCAACTTTAAAATCGAAAGCGGAAATCTGGGAGCTCAAACCAGCATTGGACTTAAAAAAGGAAAAATCATTCGTCAGATTGAGAAAAGGGCCGTTTTCCCAATTGGAAATGCCCTTCAGGAAAGTCTGGGAGGAATTCAAAATCGATTGGCACTGGACACTCCTTACGCAAATCTCAAAGTCAGCGGTGTGACGATCGTTCCCGGAGAATTCTATCCGACGGCAAACGGACTTTTGGTTCAGCTGAAAGCCTCCGGTAAAGTCGACGTGAATTGGAAATAATCAGCGCATCAACTGGCTAAAATCTTTTATCCCTTTATTTTTGGCGACAACCAATAATTTCAAGAGCAATTGAGCCGTCAAAAAAGCGTCTCCGGCGGCAGTATGGCGATCGTCTTTTTGAATTCCGTATCGATCACAAAGAGCGTCAAGACTATATTCTTCAGGCTTGAATTGGTGCCGGTCGGCATTCGGTCCCTGCTCCAGGCGGATCGCCAGATTCATCGTATCGACACAAAAATTTGGAAAATCTTCCAGGCCAAAAGGCTTGCAACTCTTTAGCAACATCCCAAGATCAAACCCCAGGTGATGACCCACCAAAATTGAATCTCCTAAATAGGAGAGCAGATTGGGGACAAAGTCGGATATCTGAACAGGAGTTTTTGATTCCAGCAGCCCATGAATTGCTGCCGTGGCTTTTCCGTTTTTTGGAGAAACCGGATACCACTCCACCGCAGTACTCACTTGAATAGTCATTCGGGAGATTTTGACCGCACCAAAAGAAAGGATGAAGTCCTGGGCTGGGTTCAATCCTGTAGTTTCGGTATCCAACACGACGAAATTGAGTTGGTCAATCGGTCTGATTCCAGGAATTGGGGTTTTGGATTGCTCCAGAAAAGTGGCGACAAAATCAGCCTTTTCGCTTTTCGGTTTCCAAAATTCCCACCAGCTCATTTCCTGAAATAGTCTAGTTGAAATCTGATCCGCACAATTTCCTGAAGTTCAGAAATTGGGGAAAATGCATTTTTAAGCAATTGTCGCTGAAGTTTCCCAAGGCTTTCCGGACTTATGTAGCGACCGCTGTTACCATGCTGCAAACCTTCCAATGCCCGCATGCGCATGAGAATCTCGTAAGCTTTTCCTGCCTGAATAAACAAAGCCTCATTTGTCGGCTCCAGCTCCGCTAATCTCTCAAATCGCTTGAATGTATTATTCACTCCAACCACTCCATGGCTCAAAACAAGCAATCTTGCCAAATCAGCCAGCGGCATCATCGCTCTGGCTTTGATATCAAATTGGTCGCGGTGCTCACCGGATTTTTCCACAACAAAGTCCCTGAAAAATCCCAACGGAGCGGGATTCATTAAGGCATTGAGCGCCAAAAAGTTGAGAAAAACCTCCTTGCTTTTGATCTGTTCATAAATATGCATGCTAAGTTCCTCTGCCAGCCCGCTGCTTCCGGTCACAGGCCTGAAATCAAAAAATATGGAAGCTTTCAGCAAAGCCTCTTGAGTCGGGGTCAAAATCCAGTTGGAAAAATAGGTCTTCCATTTGCTGATGGGTTGTACCCATTCGGGATTGCTCGCCATGATTTGACCCGGACAAGAAGCAAACCCACAGGACAAAAGAACCTCCACAATTTCAGTCCCTATTTTGAGAAAATACTCAGCCGCTTTTTCTTTCAATCCCTCAGGAACATCCTCATAAACCAGCGCATTGTCCTGATCGGTCCGGAGTAATTGTTCCTCTCGTCCTTCACTTCCCATGGATAAAAAGCAATAGCGAACCTCTGCCAATTCCGGATACTCTTTGGCAAAGCTAGACTCCGCAATTCTGCCCGCCTGACGGATTATGACATCATTTATTTCCGTCATGACCGAAGCCACAAAATCCATCGCGACCTCATTTTCGAGGTAGTAGCGAAGCATTTGCTCCGCCCGATCCCGGATCGACTTCATTTCCTTCACATCAAGCGTGTTCATCAGCCCATGAATCAGGACCGCCGGGCTATTTCCCATTGAGAGCAAAATATCGTGATCGGAGATTATCCCCGAAACCGGAGTTTGGTCCGTTCCATCCTCTGTTAAAATCAAGTGATGTAGCCGATTCTTAATCATGGTGAGGTAGAGATCAGAAAATCCTGCAGTCCTCTTGCGTGTAATGACCTTCGGAGTCATAATCTCTTTTACCGGCACCTCTGTAGAAACTGAGCCGACAATTACCCTCGATCTCAGGTCTTTGTCTGTAATAATTCCTATCGGTCTGTTTTCATCATCCACTATTACAATGCTGCTCACCTGAGCCTCAGTCATCTTTTGGGCTGCGATTCGGATGCTTTGAGTTCCGGAGCAAGTGAGGACTTTTTCAGAGATTTTGATTTCAGACTGATCGGAAAAAATCAGGAGAGAATGATCCCTCGATTCACTTCGAAATAAACCACGGGCTTTTTGTCCCTGTGATAAATCTTGTCTGATTACTACTTGACCGGATGCGAAACCGGCTGCAAAATATAAAGCTACACGGCTGTTTTGTTCCAGCATTTGCTCGAAAACCGCGACAGGAATTGCATAAATCAGCGAGTTCTCCACCACCCTTGCATTGAGCAAATAGGGTCTTTTTCCCAACAATGCCAATACTCCAAACACGTCTCCTTCATCACAGTATTCCCGGATTTCCTCAGACTCCTGATGAGTTTCTGTCAGTTGGATTGATCCCTCTTTAAGTATAAAAAAATGTGGCTGAGCGTCCTGTCCTTGTCTGAAAAGGACTTCGCCTTTTTCCAGGTAGCGGATTTCCACAGCGGTTGATACCTTCTCCAAATCCTCTTTTGAAAGGAAAGAAAAAGGGGGAAATCGCTTCAAAAATTCCGCTACCCGGTTGACTATGACGTTGGACATATTTTAAGGATCAAGACTTAAGATAAATCACTTTGCTCTTTGCTGATGAAATGAAAGCCGGGCCTAATTCAGCCAATCTGACAGTCTCTTTTTTTAGGAATGTAAATTGCTCAGAGCAAAAGACTTAATTTCTGATTATGAAACTTTTATTCTCAATCTACAGACCGCTTAGAAGACTTATTTGGACCTTGATTGTAGCTTTCATGCTGGGAGTTCACAATTTCTACAAGCAAGAAACCAAGTCCCCACAGGACATTGTCTTTACCATCGAGCAAGACGCGGAAGAAGAAAACGCCGCTCCAAATGACTAGTGTCCGGCGTTTTTTCCAGAATCAAGAATCTGGAACCAAGAATCAAGAGCCAAGAAACAAGAAAACTTCCAGATGCTTGGTCCTTGTCTCCGATCTCCCAATCTCTGTTTTTTAAATCTTATGTCTTATATCTTAAATCTTATATCTCATTCTCCTTCACTGCTTCTTATGTCTTGCTTCTCGGCTCTTGACTCTTTTTATTTTCTCCCTGCAATAATCTGATCCACTACTTCAGGATCGAGCAAGGTGCTCGTGTCTCCCATGCTGTCAAGACTTCCTTCTGCTACTTTGCGAAGAATACGGCGCATGATCTTTCCTGACCTTGTTTTTGGAAGTCCCGGCACGATCTGGATTTTATCGGGCTTGGCTATTGGTCCGATGATTTTGGAAACCATCTCTTTGATTTCGTTAATCAGGTTTTCCTCAGTACGGTGTTTCATATCGCAGATCACGTAAGCATAGATGCCCTGACCTTTGACTTCATGAGGATAGCCAACCACCGCAGATTCGATCACCAACGGGTGCTCGTTGATGGCATTTTCCACTTCGGCGGTTCCCATTCTATGTCCGGAGACGTTGATCACATCATCCACACGACCGAGAATTCTATAATAACCATCGTGATCCCGCTTCACACCATCACCTGTGAAATACATTCCTTTATACGTCGAGAAATAGGTTTGCTTGCAGCGCTCATGATCTCCGTAGGTAGTCCGGATCATGGATGGCCATGGGAATTTGATGCAAAGATTGCCCTCGACGGAGTTTCCGGTGAGCTCATTTCCTTCAGCGTCAACTATGCAAAGCTGAATTCCCGGCAAAGGCAATGTCGCGTAAGCCGGTTTGGTCGGGGTGATTCCTGCCAAAGGCGAAACCAGAATTCCGCCAGTTTCAGTCTGCCACCAGGTATCCACGATCGGGCATTTTCCTCCGCCGATATGGGTATGATACCAGTGCCAGGCTTCTTCGTTGATAGGTTCGCCGACAGAGCCAAGGACTTTCAGCGAACTTAGGTCATGACCCTGAATCGGATCTGTTCCAAAAGCCTGCAAAGCCCTGATTGCAGTCGGTGCGGTGTAAAACACATTCACTTTATGCTTTGCGATCACAGCCCAAAAACGGCTTGGATCCGGATAAGTTGGTACTCCTTCAAACATCAGTGTCGTCGCTCCCGCCAATAGCGGCCCGTAAACAATATAGGAATGGCCCGTGATCCAACCGATATCGGCGGTACACCAGAAAACATCTCCGGCTGAATATTGGAAAACATTGTCAAAAGAATACTTGGTGTAAACCATATAGCCACCTGTAGTGTGAACCACCCCTTTCGGCTTGCCAGTGGAGCCTGAAGTGTAGAGAATGAAAAGCATATCCTCGCTGTCCATTTCCTCTGCTGCATTGGTATCGGCTTCTCCTTCGATGACCTCATGCCACCAGAAATCTCTTCCTGGCTTCATAGTCACTTCCTGATCGGTTCGCTTATAAACGATTACCGTTTCAACGCTTGACTTTTCCAATGCCTCGTCGACCACGGATTTGATTCCGATTTTCTTATTGCCACGGTAGTTTCCGTCAGTGGTCAAAACAGCTTTTGCATCGCAATCGATGATTCGATCCGCAAGCGATGTACTCGAAAAACCTGCGAAAACCACAGAATGGATAGCTCCGATTCTGGCGCAGGCAAGCATTGCAATCGCAGCTTCCGGCACCATCGGCATATAGATCATCACCCGATCACCTTTTCCGATGCCTTTGCTTTTTAATGCATTGGAAAATTTGCAAACATCGTGATACAATTCCCTATACGTAATAGTTCTGCTTGGTTCATTTGGCTCATTTGGCTCCCAAATGATCGCAGGCCGATCGCCAATTGTATAGAGATGGCTTTCAAAAATATTCTCCGTGATATTCAACTTTGCATTGACAAACCACTTCACATCCGGCTCCTCAAAATTCCATTTCAGGACATTTGTCCAGCGCTTCCTCCAGTGAAAAGAATCAGCAATCCTTGCCCAAAACTCTTCGGGCTGAGCCACGCTTTTTTGATATTCGTAAAGGTATCCGCTGAGGGTATGTAATCGGTCACTCATGATCTTTGTTGGTTTATTGTAACTGGTAATTAATCGTGAATTGTAAAGTCTGCTAATGGTCATGTGCAGTTTCGGCACCTTTTGGAATCCGGATTTCCTGAATCATATCCTGCACATGCTGAGGTGGAGGAGGCGTGGCCATGGATACAAAATAACAAACGACAAAGTTGATCATCATTCCTATTGAACCAATTCCCTCCGGGGAAATCCCGAACCACCAATGTTCTGCAGAATTGAACTCCGGGCTCATGAGTTTGAAGTAAACAATGTAGCCCATCGTGAATATCAATCCGGAAATCATGCCGGCAATTGCTCCTTCTTTGTTGATTCGAGTGGAAAAAATTCCCATGATGATAACGGGAAAAAAGGAGGCTGCAGCAAGTCCGAAAGCAAAAGCCACGACTTCTGCGACGAAGCCTGGAGGATTTATTCCAAAATAACCAGCCAGTATCACCGCTCCCCCGGCAGACAGTTTCGCAATCCTGAGTTCCTTTTTCTCAGAAATCTCCGGATTAAATGTCTTCACCAAATCTCTGGAAACTGATGTGGATATCACCAATAATAATCCTGCTGCTGTGGAAAGTGCAGCTGCCATCGCTCCAGCAGCTACCAGACCTACAACCCAATTGGGGAGTTTGGCAATCTCAGAACTCGCCAGCACCATGATGTCTTTGTCAATTGTCAATTCGTTGGCTTCGGGATTTGCAACATATTGCACTTTCCCGTCGCCATTTTTATCGTCGACTTTGATCAGGTTTGTTTTTTGCCAGGTTGCTACCCAGGATGGAAGCTCAGATATATTCTTTTCAGAAGTACTGTCGATTGCATTGTAGATTCCAAAAGCTGCCACTGCCGGAGCAGTCGTGTAGAGAATCGCAATAAAAACCAGTGCATACCCTGCGGAAAGCCGGGCGTCTTTTACTCGAGGAACCGTGAAAAAACGCACGATCACATGAGGCAAACCGGCTGTCCCGACCATCAAAGCCAGAGTAATCATAAACATGTCGGCCATACCTTTTCGCCCGGAGGTGTACTCTGCAAATCCAAGATCAGAAAGCACTCCATCCAATTTATCCAGCAAAACGGTCCCATCAGCCACTTCTCCGCCAAGACCCATTTGAGGAATCGGATTACCGGTCAACTGCATTGAGATGAAAATTGCAGGAACCATATAGGCAAAAATCAGCACGCAATATTGAGCAACCTGAGTGTAGGTAATACCTTTCATTCCGCCCAAAACCGCATAAAAGAACACAATGCACATCCCTATCACCACGCCCCATTCGATGGGAACTTCCAGGTAGCGGGAAAAAACAATTCCCACTCCGCGCATTTGTCCGGCTACATAAGTGAAGGAAATAAAGAGCGCACAAATCACCGCAACGACTCTCGCTGTATTTGAATAGTATCTGTCTCCCACAAAATCCGGAACTGTAAACTTCCCAAATTTCCGCAGGTATGGAGCAAGTAAAAGCGCGAGAAGCACATATCCACCGGTCCAGCCCATCAGATAAACTGAGCCGTCGTAGCCTGAGAAAGAAATAATCCCAGCCATAGAAATGAATGAAGCGGCAGACATCCAGTCAGCCGCAGTCGCCATGCCGTTCGCCAAAGGTGATACTCCGCCACCGGCAACATAAAACTCCTTTGTAGAGCCGGCCCGGGTATAAATCGCAATTCCAATGTAGAGGGTAAATGAAAGACCGACCAATATATAGGTCCAGGTAAGAATGTCCATAAGGTATGTTAGGGCTTGGGCTGATTATTCTTCGTTGACATCAAATTCCTTGTCCAGCTTGTTCATTCGAACCACATAGACAAATATCAGAATCACAAAAGCGTAGATGGAACCTTGCTGGGCAAACCAAAAACCGAGCTTGTAACCTCCGAATCTGAATTCGTTGAGAGGCTCAACCAAGAGGATTCCGAATCCGAAGGAAACGACGAACCAAATCAGCAATAGGATAAAAAGAGTTTGGAGGTTTCTCCTCCAATAAGCTTTCATTTTTTCAGGTTGGGAAGGCATAGATTAGTGGATCAGGCAGTGAAAAGAATTCCGGCTATGAAGCTACTTATAGCAAGCTGTAGAAACCAAGCCGTTTTCCACGAATTAATCAAACTTTTTTGGGAACTGCTCAAATACACATGATAATCTTCCGCAATCGGCTGATTGGCAATTAGAAAATATACGTATCCGGATATCTGCACGATGGATAGAAGCCTATCGGTTTTAATGATGCGGAAATGTGACTCCCTCCGCCGCGGCGGAGGGTTAGGGGGATTTTTTCATTCAAATCCCAACTTAATTCTGTT
>JAKFCO010000095.1:0-38147 GCA_036676605.1 Algoriphagus sp. | reverse complement strand
AGTGACATCAATTCATCTCTCTCTTCTTGACTTAATGTTACCTTGTATTTTATCATCTCTATCTTTGTATTTTTCCAAAGATAAAAGATTTATACGTCAAGGTATATATGACATGACACTAGTAAGCATTCATGTCTATGATTTGGCTACTGCGAAAACTCAGAAAATTGACGCCGGAACTGAAACGGATATTTACCTTCCAAGAATCTACTGGACCAAAGACGCGAATACGCTGGCTTTCACTCGCCTGAATCGTCTTCAAAATCAGATGGACCTTTTTCATGCAAATGCAAGTACCGGCGCCAGCAGTTTGATTATCTCCGATGTCTCCAAAACCTACGTGGATCTGGACAACAACGACAACTTGAAGTATCTGGCGGATGGGAAGACATTTATCCGAACTTCCGAGCAGGATGGTTTCAAGCATATTTACCATCATGGAATCGACGGAAAGCTGATTCGTCAGATTACAACTGGTCCCTGGGAAGTGAGTTCGTTGGTAGGAGTGGATGAAAAGGCTAAAAAAGTTTATTTCGTTTCGACAGAAGCCTCTTCACTTGAGCGAAATCTCTACATGATCGGACTGGATGGAAAAGGAAAAAAAGCGTTGACTCCTGCAAAAGGAACACACGCTGTCAACATGAGTCCGGATCATAAATTCTACATCGATTATTATTCCACTGCAGACACTCCGGTAAGGGTAAGTTTGAATGCAGCATCGGGCGCTGAGCTGAAAGTGTTGGAGGATAATCAAGCTCTGAAAGATCGATTGGCAGGTTTTGCACTTGGGGAAAAGGAGTTTTTCACTTTCCCGACTGTCGATGGCACGGAGCTGAATGCCTACATCATCAAGCCCGCTGACTTTGATCCGAACAAAAAATATCCTGTGCTGATGTATGTGTATGGAGGTCCGGGATCACAGAATGTGCTGAACAGCTGGGGAGGAACACGCGATTTCTGGCATCAGCAATTGGCGGCAGAGGGAATTATCGTGGCTTGCGTGGACAATCGCGGCACAGGAGCACGCGGAAGGGATTTCAAACATTCGACTTATGCAAACCTTGGTAAACTCGAAACGATCGATCAGATCGAAGGAGCCAAGTATTTTGCTAAAATGCCTTTCGTAGATCCTGCGCGAATCGGAATCTGGGGCTGGTCTTACGGAGGATACATGTCATCGCTTGCGCTGATGATCGGGAATGATGTATTCAAAACAGCAATTGCAGTTGCCCCGGTGACAACCTGGAGATATTACGACACGATCTATACCGAGCGATTCCTGCAGACTCCGCAACTCAATCCTTCAGGATATGATGACAACAGTCCGATTACTCATGTGAATAAGCTGAAAGGAAACCTGCTTTTGATCCATGGAACGGGCGATGACAATGTGCATTTCCAAAATTCAGTTGACCTGGTCAACGCTCTGATCGCTGCTGACAAGCAGTTTGAGTCGTTTTACTATCCAAACAAAAATCATGGGATTTCCGGTGGAAATACGACTTGGCATTTGTATACGCAGATGACAGATTTCTTGAAGAGAAAGCTTTAATTCCTGCTTTCGCAGTCGGAAAACCGCAGGAGGAAACTTCTGCGGTTTTTTTGATTTTCAGCCAACTGGGAAGAACTTTCGTCTGAGGTTGAATTAATCTTCTGGCTATTAATATAAAAATTATATGGATATACGGAATTATGCCAGTAGGCAAATTTTATTTTGCTTCACCTCGACTTCGCTCGGTGCCCGATTGTTATTGTTTTAGGGCAGGGGAGAAAATGCGGTGAAGCCGCATTTTCTCCCCTGCCCCTGTTAAATCAAATCTCCGGTGGCCGAGCGAAGTCGAGGCCATTTTGATCTACTGGCAAAGTAGCGGATATACATAAAAAATTAAACTAAATTCGTTCTATGTATCAACCAGTTAAAGGTTAATTGTATGAAGCCGAAACCTTTGAATTACATCTTCTTTTTTCTTCTGGGTATTATGATTATTTCTTGTGCCTCAGATGAAGATTCTCTCCCTGATGAAGAAATTGTCACCAAAACATCTTTGGTAGGTTTTGAAGGTCGATTGCCCAATAATTTGTCCTTTGGTACCACCCTTCAATCTTTAAATTGGACTATATCAGGGGTTAATGTAATTCAACAGGTGACAGGAGGGCATGTTTTGGTTCTTTTGGATACTCGGTCAGGTTGGGGACTACATGTTTCTCTTCCAGTACGAGTGTTGCCGGACTTTCCTCCCTTCAACGAACTTAAAAGCCACATTGAGTATTTGAGTTATTTCAAGAAGAGCTATTCCTTCGAATTGGTTTTGGAGATTTTAGAAGGGGAAAAGAGAAGGGCTTTGGCCAATCCGGCATATAGCTCTATAGGAGATTTTACTGTCAGGGTAAAGCAAAACCAGGAAGAGCGATACATCCACAATTTTCATGATCCGGTTGAATCAGGAATTCTTCGAATCGTAGATGTCAAAGAGGGGAAGGAATCTTCGGATTCAGGGCTTCAAATCAGAAAATTGGAGGTGGAATTTGAATTCGATTTGAATATGAAAGCTGCCTATCTGGAAACCTTACCTCAAACAGGTAAGTTGAAAGGAAAAGGCATAATGGAGTTTTCGGAGTCAGTTTTTGGTCATCAATAGTCTCAAATGAATTTTTTCAAGAGGAAATCCTGATCTGATCCAGGTAAAATTTCATCCGGGTATGATCCCTTTGCAGAAAGTCGATTTTATCGATTTTGTCAAGCTTATGATTGTAGAATACTTCGATGTATTCATTTTCCAGTAAATAGAGATTCACCTTATGCCCATAGTATCGGATGGCCACAACGAATGAACCCTCCAGGTAGAGGGTTTTGATTTTTTGATGGATTGGCAATTGGATGAAATCTTCCCGGCTCATATTCTTCACTCAAAACACAGACATCAATATAGGTAAATTGGTTCGAAAAAGTCTGAGCTAAATGATCAGAAGACTGATTTTGAGGGAATATATTTTTCCTGGAAACAAAAACACCCCCGTCCTTTATGAACGGGGTGTTTGTTGAATTAACTTAAATTAATGTGCTACTAATTGAAATTCTTTGATGGCTTCGCTCATGTCCAGGACTTCTGCACCTTTCAGCGCTCCCGCCAAAATGCTGGTTCCCGCTGCTGATCTGTAACCACCTGCACAATGCACCACTACAGGCTTTTCCGTGGGAACTTCTCCTGCTCGTTCTCTCAATTGCTGAAGTGGAATGTTCAGACTTTCGGCAAAGATCGGCTCGATTTTAGCCTCATCCGCACTTCTGATATCCACGAGTGTATAAGCATCTTTATTTACTTTGAAAGCCTCCAAATCGAATGCTGATCCTTTTTCGGTCATGCCTGCAGGATTGACTACAGCACCTTTGATCAATTGTTCGTAGCCGATTTTTGCTGATTTGAAAATGACGATTTCTAATTCAGCTGCTGAATCAGCTACCAGGAAGAATTTCTCATCAGGCCCTACGATTGATCCCAACCAGGTTTCAAATTTGCCTCCATTCATAATGTTAAGTGCTCCGGGGATATGTCCGGCTGCAAAAGCATCCTGCTTTCTCACATCAATGACTAAAGCATCTGCAGGAAGAGTAGATCCTTCCGGCCACATGCTCACCGCAGAGATTGATCTCTGGTAAGAAGGGGCGCCTTTTTTATTCATGTCCACATCATATCCAAAGTATTTTGGGATATATGGCTGACCCTGAAGAAGGGTATCTACGAAGGGTTTTTCATCGATGTCACCGAAAGCCCAGTTGGTAGCTCTCTGCTCACCGATGGTGCTTTGACGAGCGTCGCTTAGATTTTTTCCGCAAAGTGAACCAGCTCCGTGAGCAGGAAATACAAGAACATCATCTGCCAAAGGCTTTAGTTTTTCCTGAACCGTCGTGAACATCATTTTTGCAAGATCTTCTCTCTGAGCCCTCAGGTTACCGGCTTTTTCTCTAAGGTCAGGTCTTCCGACATCACCGATAAAAAGCGTATCACCAGAGAAAAGAGCATTGTCTTTTCCGTTTTCATCCACCAGCAAGATGCTGATACTGTCAGGAGAATGACCCGGTGTGTGCAAAGACTTGAAAGTTACTTTGCCCATTTGCACTGAATCGCCCTGATCAAAAGCGGTATGCGGATATTCTGCTCCAACCAACTTACTCACGTAGATGGTGGCGTCTTCATTTTTGTGAAATTCCAGGTGAGAGCTCACGAAGTCTGCATGTGGGTGCGTTTCGAAAACCGCAACGATTTTAGCGGAATTAGCTTCAGCGTAATCATAATAAGCCTGAGGATTTCTTCCCGGATCGACCAAGGCTACTTTTCCTTCACTTAAGATGGCATAGCTTGCATGAGCCAAGCCTTCGTCATAAAACTGTTGAATATGCATGGTTATATTTTATTGTTTCTGATTTTGTGCTACAAAGATAGAGGGCTGATCGGGGAGCTCTTGGTGATCATAATCACTTAAGGTTCTGATGCCGGGAAGCTAATTTGACTCAATCTGATCTCAAAAACCGGAAAATGATTGGAATCATTCCAATCTTCCGGTAAAATTGAGGACATGAAGAGCACCTCTGCCTACTATTTCAAAGTACAATTTCTACAAGTTTGTTTCGCTTTATTGCTAATCAGCATTTTTTCCCTGGGCGGATGTAAGTCAAAGAAAATTTCCAAAGACGATCCTGCCTTCAAAGTCATCGCCACGGCGAAGTCCTATCAGGGAACTCCTTATAAATATGGAGGCACGACCCGGTCCGGGATGGATTGCTCCGCTTTGGTCTTTCATGCTTATTATTCAATCGGGATTAATATGCCGAGGACCTCAAATGATCAAAGCCAACTCGGTCAAAAAGTGGCGATGAAAGAAATCCGGCAAGGCGATTTACTTTTTTTCGCAACCAGCAAGAAGAAAAATCAGGTAACTCACTCGGGAATAGTAACTGAAGTCCAGGATGGAGAGGTTCGGTTTGTTCACTCATCTACCTCGCTTGGTGTCACGGAGGATTATCTCAGTAGCAAGTATTGGACTGATGCTTTTCTCTTTGCAAAGCGGATCCTGGAATAGCTTTCTTTTGATCTGAAAGGGTAATTGCCTGTCAGTCTGTTCTAATTATTGGATCGAAGTTTATTATTTTCCAAATATCCTTTGGGATTAGGCTTTATTGATTAATTTTGCGGTCGAATTCAAAAAGCATATCCCTTTTTACATTTCTCTATATCAAATGGCAAATATTGGAAAGATAACTCAAGTAATCGGCCCGGTGGTGGACGTTTCCTTTGAAGGCGGTAACCTGCCCAACATCCTCGACGCGCTGGAAGTAACCAAAGAAAACGGCCAGGTGGTCGTTATGGAAGTTCAACAGCACTTGGGTGAAGACAGAGTAAGAACTATCGCCATGGACTCATCCGAAGGGATGGTTCGAGGTATGGAAGTAAGAGACTTGGGTCAGCCAATCTCAGTTCCTACCGGTGACGCGATCAAAGGCCGTCTTTTTAATGTAGTTGGTGAAGCAATCGATGGTCTTCCTCAGGTTCCTGCAGGCAAGAGACTACCGATTCACAGATCCTCTCCAAGATTTGAGGATCTTTCCACAGCTACTGAAGTTCTTTTCACAGGAATCAAAGTAATCGACTTGATCGAGCCTTATGCAAAAGGTGGTAAAATCGGTCTTTTCGGTGGTGCCGGTGTAGGTAAGACTGTATTGATTCAGGAGTTGATCAACAACATCGCAAAAGCTTATTCAGGTTTGTCTGTATTTGCAGGTGTAGGTGAGAGAACTCGTGAAGGAAATGACCTTTTGAGAGAAATGATCGAGTCAGGAATTGTGACTTATGGTGATGAGTTCGTTCACAGTCTGGAAACAGAAGGTGGATGGGATCTTTCAAAAGTTGATTTGAAGAAATTAGAAGATTCAAAAGCAACCTTTGTGTTTGGTCAAATGAACGAGCCTCCAGGGGCGCGTGCACGTGTGGCCTTGACAGGTTTGACTTTGGCAGAATATTACAGAGATGGAGACGGTGAAGGCGCAGGTAAAGATATCCTGTTCTTTATTGACAACATCTTCCGATTCACTCAGGCTGGTTCAGAAGTGTCAGCACTTTTGGGTCGTATGCCATCTGCAGTAGGTTACCAGCCAACGCTGGCAACCGAAATGGGTTCCATGCAAGAGCGAATCACTTCAACTAAAAACGGTTCAATTACTTCCGTTCAGGCGGTTTACGTACCTGCGGATGACTTGACTGACCCGGCTCCTGCGACGACTTTCGCTCACTTGGATGCTACTACAGTATTGTCAAGAAAGATTGCAGAACTAGGTATCTATCCTGCGGTAGATCCTCTGGATTCTACTTCAAGAATTCTTTCCCCGGATATTCTGGGTGAAGAACACTACGGCTGCGCACAGCGAGTAAAAGAAATCCTTCAGCGATACAAAGAATTGCAGGATATCATTGCGATCCTTGGCATGGAAGAACTTTCCGAAGAAGATAAATTGGTCGTATACAGAGCAAGAAGAGTTCAGCGTTTCTTGTCTCAGCCATTCCACGTTGCAGAGCAGTTTACAGGCTTGAAAGGTGTGTTGGTTGATATCAAAGACACCATCAAAGGCTTTAACATGATCATGGACGGTGCATTAGATCACCTTCCTGAAGCGGCTTTCAACTTGGTAGGCAGCATCGAAGATGCGATTGCTAAGGGAGAGAAAATGCTTGCTGAAGTAAAATAAGGAAAAGTAATTGGGAATTAGTTATTGTCTTCGAACCGGAGGACCTTCTAATAACTCAATAACCAGTAACTACTAACTATTCTATCGAATGCAATTAGAAATCGTCACACCGGAAAAAAAAATATTTCAGGGCGAAGTGTCAGAAGCCAGTTTCCCTGGTGCAGGCGGATCTTTTCAGGTTCTGAATAACCATGCTCCGATCGTTGCTGCTTTGGCCAAAGGAGCAGTTTCCTTTACCACTATAGAGGGCAAGCAGTCTATGATAGTGGAAGGCGGAGTAGTGGAAGTAAAAGACAATGTGATTGTGGTGTTAGCTGAGAAAGTATTCAGTTAAGCGCAATTGATTCATAAAAGAAAAGTCCAACTCGCAAGGGTTGGACTTTTTGTTTACAGCCCCCTTCTTCCTTAATAGCCGTTTCAAGTTCCTTTGACTCAAACCATGGCTGTTTAAAAAGTACTTGTCCATCTGCTGAAAATAAAACGGACATATTCGATGATTGCCCTGTCTGATTCCAAAATTCGTTTTTTGCACCATCCAGCAGAACCGGAGTTTTGATTTTCTGCTCCTCTATCCATTTTTCAGCAAGTATCCTGCTTTTCCCCAAATATTTGGAGTCTTGGTATTGATTTTCAGATTTATTCCCTACTTTTGCAGCCATGAAAGGGGGTGTATACTATGATCATTGTTAACGTAAAAGAGAACGAATCAATCGAAAAAGCGCTGAAGCGTTTTAAGAAGAAGTTTGACAAGACCGGTGCGGTCAGAGAACTTAGAGCGAGACAAGCGTTTACCAAACCTTCCATCAAAAGAAGAGCTCAGGTCATCAAAGCTGCTTACAAACAAAAACTTCAGGAAGAAGTAATGAAGTAATCATTTTTGATTTTCAATATTAAGCGCAATTGCCAAGAGCAGTTGCGCTTTTTTTTGTGCTAAATGGTACTAACCAATTTCAATTTTTTGGGTTACCTTATTTGAGGATTAGCAATACCCATGGTCGAATCTTTCATCAATTATCTGGAGTACGAAAAGAAGAGCAGCCTGCATACTGTGATTGCCTATCGCACCGATTTGGAGCAGTTTCAGGAGTTTGCCAGCACTTCATTTGAGCTGAATGATATCTCAGAAGCCGGCCACCCCGAAATCCGCGCCTGGGTGATTGACCTGGTTGAGCAAGAGCTTAGTACGACATCGGTGAACCGAAAAATGGCGACTCTGAGATCTTTTTACAAGTTCCTCCTCCGATCCAGGATGATTACAAAAGATCCTACGTATAAACTGAGGTCTCTTAAAAATCCTAAAAAACTGCCGGAGTTTGTACAAGAACTGACCATTGAGGCCGTTTTGGAGGAGAGCGTTTACGAACCTTCATTTGAGGGGCAGCGCGATCGGATGGTGATTGAGTTTTTGTATCTCACTGGTGTTCGATTAGCTGAACTGATCGGCTTGAAATGGGAATCGATAGACCTGAATGAAGAGACAGTAAAAGTGTTAGGAAAAAGAAAAAAAGAAAGAATAATCCCACTCACAAAAGGGCTGTCGCGGAATATATTGCTGTATAAAAAAGTATTTGAAGAAAGGTTTTCAAAACTTGGTCAAAGTGACTATTTTATTGTGAGTAATCAAGGAAAGCAGAGTTACCCAATGATGATTTATCGTACCGTCAGGCATTATTTGGATCTTTTTGCGCAGACATCCAAGCGCAGCCCACATGTATTGAGGCATACATTTGCCACTCATTTGCTCAACAAAGGTGCAGATCTCAACGCTGTCAAAGATTTGCTCGGACATGCAAATCTTGCTGCTACACAGGTTTACACCCATAATTCACTCGAAAAACTTAAAGCTGTGTTCGAACAGGCACACCCTAAAGCATAATTAATCTTTTGTTCATTCACTTAAATGCAAATTATTATGAAACTGCAAATGCACTCTATCCACTTCGATGCTGATCATAAACTGATCGACTTCATCCAGAAAAAAGCCGATAAATTGGAAACCTATTTCGACAGAATACAGGACGGGGAAGTATTTATGAGACTTGACAAAAACGAGAAGAACTCCAATAAAATAGTGGAAATAAAACTCAATGTCCCCGGGAAGCAATTTTTTGCCAAACACCAAACTGACTCTTTTGAAGCTGCTGCCGATGAAGCCATAGAAGGCTTGAGAAGACAAATAAAAAGGCACAAAGAAAAAGCTGTGCTGATTAAACAGTAACCCGATTGAGTTTTTACGTATAAGCCCTCAGACCACTGGGGGTTTTTCTTTTTTAAAGCACTTTTTGAAATGAAAACGCAGACTAAATATTTGGTGGGTTTTTGGCTTTTTAATCTTGCTATAGCAGTAAGTAAAATAGTGTTTACGCTTCGTCCTGAAATCAATCTTTTTACGGAAGAAGCCCAATATTGGCTTTGGTCTCAGAATCTTGCCTGGCATTACTACTCCAAACCACCGATGGTGGCCGTTTTTAACTTTCTGAGTACCTCGATTTTTGGGATTAATGAATTTGCCGTGCGGATCAATGCAATTCTGCTCGGTATGGGGACCGCCTGGATTGTTTATCGCTTTGCGGATTACTTGTATGGGTCTGCCAGGATTGCCTTCTGGGCCGGAGTAATGACCATGGCAATGCCTTTTTGGTTACTTGCTTCAACTTTCCATACGACCGACTCTGAACTCACTTTTTTCTGGATTCTGGCTATGTTTTGGCTTTTTCGCGGGATTCAGGAGAACACATTGAATTGGTGGATTTTGGCAGGATTGGTGACCGCATTGGGTCTGATGTCCAAAATGTCCATGCTGGGAATTTTCCCGGTCATGTTTACGATTTTATTGCTGTCGGGAGAATGGAAAAAAATCGGGATGAAACCTGTTTGGTTTTCCCTGGTTGCTTCCATAGGTTTATTGCCGGCTTTGATATGGAACTGGCAAATTGGCTTTCCTACCTTCAAGCATTTAGCCTCTTTGAGCGGGGTAGCCGATAACAAGGTTCAATTTGATTTCTTCGACTGGGCTTTGCGCTTTCTGGAATTCACCGGTGGGCAAATTGTGATGGTTTCTTTATTCCTCTTGCCTATTTTTTTCTATTCAATTCGAAGTCTGAAAATTGGCAGGGACAAGATTTCCCTTTACCTCGTACTGCCTGCACTGCTATCCTGGATCGGATTTGCGGGTCTTACGCTTTTCACAGAAGTAGAGGCTAACTGGCCGGTTTTTGCCTATGTGACTTTGCCGATTTTTTTCAGTCATTGGCTTTCACGGCAATCTCCAAATTGGGTAAAAGTCAGAAACTGGAGCGTGACTTTTAGCCTTGGATTACCTCTGCTATTTATTTTTCCGGATTTTAATCCTGCTGTAAGTTCAGATACAATCAGGGAAATTGAGAAAAAGTCCTTTCGAAGGTTGGTAGGCTACAGGCCACTTGCGGAAAGAATAAACTTTCTCCAGGATAGTCTTCAAGTCAGGGAATCAGTGGTTTTCTCTGAAAGCTATCACATGGCATCGGAGTTGGCATTTTACCTGCCCGGAAATCCTCAAACGTACACCATAAATCTTGGCGCCAGAAAAAATCAATTTGACCTTTGGGAAGGTCTCGAGAGGCAAATCGGAATTGGAAAAGAAGGAGTTTTTGTAAGTTGGAATGAGGAATCCCCTGGTATCGCAGCAACCTTTGAAAGGTTGATTTACGAAGAGAAATACCCGGTAGCTTTCAAGGGAGATTCATTGCGCTGCGCAAAAATTCAGATTTGGGAAAACCTGATTGATTACAAGTCCGCAAATCCGAATTCCTATTGATTCAGCTTTTTGGTAAGCCAATAATATTTTTTACCATTTTCCTCAAGCAAGGAATCAAACTCAGGTTTTCCGGCCGTCCTCAATAAATCAGGAATTGATCTGCCGTCCCAATTTAAGGAAGCCTCTCTGATCTTGTAACTAGCCGTGTCTATCTGAGTTATGAGTTTGTCTTCCAGAATCAGATTTTGGTATTTATTTATATGCTCAGTCCAATCCTGTCTCGGTAAATCAACCAAATTGAAATCCGTCCCCAAACCGATTCTGATTTTGCTGCCGACGTGAAGATTGCCGGCAAAGCCGATTTCTTCAGACGGATCAATTCCCTGTTCCAAAACAAATGCTTTCAGTTGCTTTCCCTGATCTGGAAGTGAGATTTGGTAAGTCGTAGTTGATGCCAAAAAGAAAAGTAATAGCATGCTGTACGAAAGAGCTTTTGCAAGCTTTTGATCTTGGAGTAAAAGTCTTCCAAGATAAATCAGAATCAATGTCCCCAAGCTCATTTGACCCCAAATCCATAGAGTTGAACCCAGTCGCAAGTTTAGCCAAAAGCTAAAAATCAGAATAATCAGATTGAGAGAAAGGAAGATTGCGGAAGCGATTTTCAGTCCTTTTCTTCGGATTTCGAAGTCCGCTCTTGCCAAAAACCATCCCAGCCAAACTGCCAAAACCGGAGCAACCGGTAATAAGTAGCGCTCGTAAAACTTGCTCGTCATCGCTCCCATTGCAAGAATCGCCAAACCCCAAAGAATCGAAAATCCGAAGAAAGCAGCGTTTTCTTTCCAGGTTTTTCGAAGAGTTTCTTTTGCCTTCGGAAAAGCAAAAAATACCCAGGGAATAAAGATGGCTATCAAAATTGCCAGAGCTAAAAATCCATTTTGTATGATCAGCAAAACCCTTGATGCAACGCGGATTCCTACCTGATCTTCCAGAAAGCTATCGAGGTAAGTCGGTCCGTGGATTTGGTACATCGCTACAAACCAAAACAAAGCGATAAATAAGCTGACCAGCAGTGAAGGTAAATGAATCAATGTTTTCAGGCTTATTCGCTGCCAGGGATTTGCCAGTAAATAAACCAAACCCAATCCTCCCAGAGCTACAGCAGGAAGACCTTTTACTTCGAAAGCGACTCCCAAACTCAGGTACAAAATCCAGAGAAATTTCTTTGGGGCCTCATTCCCATGTCGGATCAAACCTGCAAAACCAATCGCACTTGCAGTCATCGTCAGTACCAACAGCACATCCGGAATCGAGCGTGTCGCGCTGAAAATCAAAACTGGGTTAGCAGCCATGATCAGGGCAGAAAGTCCGGCGATCTTTCGGTCTTCAAAAAGTATTTTTCCCAACCGGTAGGTCAACCCAACTGTCAAAGCTCCGGCAATCAGGAAGAAAAACCTGGAACCAAAAGCATTCACCCCAAATAGTTTGAATCCTGCAATTACTGCCCAATACGTGCCTATTGGCTTCTTGAATCTTAATTCTCCGCTCCCCAAATAGGTCGTCAGATAATCTCCGTTTTGAAGCATTTTCACAGCAGCATCCGTGTAATACATCTCGTCAGGATAGTGCATGTGAAAACTCAGTGCAAATGGCCCAACGAGGACGGCAAACACAGCCATGACTACCCAAGGATTAATCTCGTATTCTTTGGAGGGAGAAAAAGACATGGCGCAAAGATAGGGTGATTAAGAGTTGAGATACCAAAT
Organism: Algoriphagus sp.; assembly: GCA_036676605.1. GTDB lineage: Bacteria > Bacteroidota > Bacteroidia > Cytophagales > Cyclobacteriaceae > Algoriphagus. The sequence goes on along the minus strand of JAKFCO010000095.1, from coordinate 25,909 downwards.
TTTCTTCGGATTCAGGCGGCCCAAATCATCCTTTTTGCCTCAGGAAGTATTTTCCTGTATTTTTGGCGAAATTTTATCACATGAACAAGCCACTTTTGTCTGTTGTCATCACAGTTTACAACGAGGAAGAAAATATCAAACCTCTGCTGGAAGCAACCTATTCGGCTCTTTCTGAGATTGATTATGAAGTTATTTTGATCGAAGACGGTTCCACAGATTCGACAATAGCCGAAGTGAAAAAGTATGCGAACAGCCGCACCAAGCTGATTATTTTTACCAAAAACAACGGGCAAACCACAGCTTTGGCTGCCGGCATCGACATGGCGACAGGTGAATACATCTCAACAATGGACGGAGACCTGCAAAATGATCCGACTGATATCCCTCTGATGCTTCAGAAAGCGATCGATGAAGATTGGGATGTGGTGGCTGGCCGAAGAGCAAATCGAAAAGATGGTTTTGTGCTTCGCAAAATCCCCAGCAAAATCGCCAATTGGGTCATTCGAAATACAACCAAAGTTTACCTGAACGATTATGGCTGTACGCTCAGAGTGTACAAAGCTCAGATCGCCCAAAACATGGGTTTGTATGGTGAATTGCACCGCTTCATCCCCGTTTTGGCCAAGCAACAGGGTGCGAAGATGACTGAAGTGGATGTGAAGCATCATCCGCGTATTCATGGCGTCTCCAAATACGGACTCAGCCGGACATTCAAAGTGATGGCAGATCTGATCCTGATGCTTTTCTTCCAAAAGTATTTTCAACGACCGATTCACCTGTTTGGAGGCTTAGGATTGTTCGCTTTCCTGATTGGTTTGGTGATAAATTTTTACCTGCTCATTCTGAAAATCATGGGTGAGGATATCTGGGGCAGACCGATAATGATTCTGGGATTCATTCTGATTTTGGGAGGAATCCAGCTGATCACCACAGGGATTATAGCAGAGATTATCGTAAGAACTTATTTCGAGTCTCAGGATAAGAAAACCTACACGATCAAATCGGTATTTCAGGGCGCTGAAAAAGAGCTTGTCTGATCGTGAAAGGGATTTGCAAGAACATTAAACCCCACTTGCTCCTTTTGAAAAAAGGGAGTTTACTACATTTTAACTTCCACCTTCTCACCCGATCCGGTTGTGTCTTTTATCAATAAATTAAATAAAAAGACACTCAAAACAGTACTTAAACTGGTTCTGACAGGATTGGCAATGTATCTGGTTTTTCGAAAGATTGACACCTCCCAACTCTGGCAAATCACGAAATCCATTCAAGGGTTTTGGCTGATTCCTGCGGTTTTGATGTTTGTCCTGAGTAAGGTTTTTACAGCTTTACGACTCAATCTTTACTTCAGAAACATCGGTTTGCAGATCAGCGAAAAGCTGAATTTCCGACTCTACCTCGTCGGGATGTTTTACAATCTCTTCCTTCCCGGAGGAATCGGAGGCGATGGATACAAAGTTTATTTGTTGAATAAACAATACAAATCCTCGGTGAAATCCCTGGTTCAATCAGCCTTGCTCGATCGTTTGGGAGGATTGGTCGCGATTGTATTTTTGTTGCTGGTTTTGATTTTGCCCGTAGATCTGGTCTTGCCTTTTGAGTCTGAGGTTCCCTGGGGATGGATTGTAGGGGTCGGATTGGTATTGACTTTTCCTGCTTTCTGGCTTGCACAAAAATTCTTCTTTTCTAAGTTCCTTCCATCTTTTTGGGCGGCTAATGGCTATTCTCTTTTAGGGCAACTCGCCCAATTGGTTTCTGCCTGGGTTATTCTGATTTCTCTCGGCGTCACTGAGAATTTCCTTGCCTATCAACTCGTATTTCTGCTTTCATCGATCGTAGCTGTATTACCTCTGACAATAGGTGGCGTCGGTGCCCGCGAACTCGTTTTCGTCTATGCGCACACCTACGCAGGGATCGACGAAGCAGCTGCAGTAGCGTTTAGCTTAATCTTCTTTTTGATTTCCGCAGCAGTTTCGCTGGTAGGAGCCTTAGTCAAGATTGATTTTATCGAAAATCCAAAATAGACTGATTATCAAATAGTTGGTTTAACTTCATCCTTGCATATTTAAAATCCAATTTTAAATTTGCAAGGATGATGATTTGATTTTGGTGTCTTTAACCTTTGTATAATCGTATTAGAAAAAGGGTTTGAAATCGGGCTGTTGGGAATCTTGAAAAAAATCAAGGAAGACTTTTGAAGCCTTCCTTGGATACATTTTGTCAATCCATAATATGTGTATTCAGTTGATTGCACGTACCAAAATAATATTTTGAATACCTATCCCTTCGACTTCGCTCAGGGACCGAAGTTTAGTTTTAAGTCTAGGGAGGAGGAGGGAATGCGGCACCGCCGCATTCCCTCCTCCTCCCTCTAAACTATAATTAGCCGGAGGCTGAGCGAAGTCGAAGCCTGATTGGACATACGTGCAGATATCCGGATACACATAATACATAATCACATTTAATGGAAAATAGATTTGCCCAGGCCTTTTATTGGTTACTTCCCAGTTTAATTGTTTGTTTCTTCCTGTCTCTGTTCTTCTTTCCCCTCAATTGAAAAGATTTACTATTTTTACCCCCCAAATCAAGGAACACCATGGGAAGAGCATTTGAATTCCGGAAGGAGAGAAAATTCAAGCGTTGGGACAAAATGTCCAAAGTATTTACGCGACTGGGCAAGGAAATAGTAATGGCCGTAAAATCCGGCGGACCTGATCCCGGAAGCAATACCAAGCTTAGAACAGTCATCCAAAATGCCAAAGGCGCTTCTATGCCCAAGGACCGAATCGAAGCAGCAATCAAAAGAGCTTCGAATAAGGATGAAAAAGATTACGAAGAAGTTGTGTACGAATGCTACGGACCATTTGGCGTTGCAATGATCGTAGAGACTTCTACTGATAATATCAACAGAACTGTCGCAAATATTCGCAGCTACTTTACAAAAGCAGGCGGTACCCTGAGCACTACAGGATCTGTAAGTTTCATGTTTGACAGAAAGGCTGTTTTCCGTTTTGCAAAAGGGAACTTCAACGTGGAAGATCTGGAGCTTGAATTGATTGATTTTGGACTTTCTGAAATAGATGAAAACGAAGGAGAAATCTTCGTTTACACTGAATTTGAGGACTTTGGATCGATGCAAAAAGCGCTTGAAGAGCGTGGAATAGAAATAATCAGTGCGGATTTTCAGCGATTCCCAACTACTTTAACCGAGCTTACAGAAGAGCAGGAAGAAATCATCCTTAAGCTGATCGACAGATTGGATGAGGATGATGATGTCAACCACGTTTTCACCAACATGGCCTAGGCGCAAGCCCCGGTTTTTTTATGAATTTTCCAAAGAGAGTAAATTTCCAAGCTTCTGCCACAGACAAACCCCTTGTTATAGTAGGAAGTAAAAATCCTGTCAAGTTGGATTGCACCGATGAGGCTTTTTCGCTGGCCTTTTCCAAAGAATTCCTGGTCAATGGAGTAAGTGCGGCCTCCCAGGTTTCGGAACAACCAATTGGAGACGCAGAAACCCTCCTCGGAGCTATCAATCGTGTCAAGAACGCGAAGATGGCTTTCCCCGAAGCTGATTATTGGATTGGAATCGAGGGAGGAATTGTGAATGATGAATTTGGAATGAATGCTTTCGCCTGGATTTACATTGAAGACAAATCAGGTCTGAGCGGGAAAGCAAAAACAGGTACGTTTTACCTTCCCAAAGGTATCTCCCAACTCATTAACTCAGGGTTGGAACTTGGACATGCCGATGATCAATATTTTGCAAAAGAAAATTCGAAGCAGCAGGGCGGATCAGTTGGGATTCTTACTCATGGAGTAGTGGATCGGAAGGCATATTACACTCAGGCAATCATCTTGGCTTTGATTCCATTTCTCAATAAAAATCTATTTTAAATCCGATCATTTCTATAAAAAATTATATAAATAAATTCTCTGTATAGAAATTATTCTGGAATATTGGAAAATTGGATTTTAATCCTTTGTTTTAAATAAAAACACGTTTACATACAAAAAAAGAAATTTCATTGTCAAAAGTTGTTTCAATCACCCCTGTTTTCAACTATTGATTAAGCCTCCTCCGGGAGGTTTATTTTTTTAAATTTTGTACAAAATCCCGAAGGGCCTTTCTCCAATCCGGATCAGCATCCCAGACCGGCCCAATGTACAATTCATCCCTTACCAAAAACTTGATATAATACTTAACCACGTTACGAGAGGGATCTGCAAGACCTTCCGGGTCCAAACCCATGCTTTTCATTAAATCGGCTTCCCTTCCCTCGACTTTCGTCAGGACAAATTGAATTTTGTTACTGATTAGTTCCACATCAGGCTTGGCTTCGGTAAGCCACTCAGTTTGATAAGGGTACTCTTGTTCCAAAATCTGTTGAATTCCGGATTTTTGGGCTTCTTGCTCAGCAAGAATGGCCTCCTGTGATTTCCCGTATAAATCATATCTGAAATAACTCAGAAAGCCCGATTGGGCTGAAGAACCTTCAATCGGTATCCCTAACTTGAAAATTTCCAAATTGAGTGGGTTTCTAGGGAGAAATCGCAGGGTTGAAACAGCTTCCTCAGTACCAATGCGAGGGAACTCCGCCACATCAATGACCAATAGATTTTTGGACTTTCTGCCGGTTCCCAAGGCAGCAAATTGCTCGGAAGCAGCGGGAACATCATTTCCGAGGACTCCAAAAAGTGCAGTCGAATTGATCATTTTTCCATCTCCGCTAAATGCCCCTACGTGAATACTCACCTCAGACTTTTTACGAGTAACGAAAATGATATTTTTAACCTGTCTCTGTAAAAATGCTTTTGCATAGTCCGCCTGAATCTCTTCAGAAAGTGTCACCTGCTCTAATTCAAAATAGGCAACCGGATCTGCACCCGCTTTCACCAATGCTGTATGGACACTATCTGCTAATTGTTGCCAAGTCAACGCTGGTCTTGCGCCGGGATCGTTAGAAACCATTACTACCGACTTCCCCTCAAAAAAAGTTTCCGGCAAAGTCCCCTGAGAAAAGGCAGAAAAATGAACTCCAAAAAGACCAAAAACGAAAAAGAGATATTTCATGAATTCGGATGGGTGATTCGATTCCCTTAGCTTAGTATTTTTACGAATATACATAACGCAAAATATAACCCCAGATGCAATTGACTTTCAAAATAATTTTTACCTGTATTTTATTTTTTACCCTTTCAATAGCAAGCGCCCAGACAGTTGACCACGATAAATTACTCCTTCATCTCGAATACCTCTCGTCAGATGAGCTAAAAGGGAGAGAAACTCTGAGCGAGGGGAATATAAATGCAAGAAAATACCTGGTCAATTATTTCAGTACGCTTGGACTGGAGACACAGTATCCGGACTTTCAACAAAAATTTACCTTCGAAAACCGCCGGGAAAAGAAAATTTACGAGGATGCAACAAATGTGGTTGGGTTCATCGCGGGCAGCAGCTCCCAAAAACTTATTGTAATCACTGCCCACTATGATCACATCGGAGTAGGCAGGAAAGATAATTCCGGTGATTCTATTTACAACGGGGCAGATGACAACGCCTCCGGAACGGCCACTTTGCTCGCCCTGGCAGAGCACTTTTCAAAAAACAGACCAGAGCATAGTTTGATGTTTGCTGCACTGGATGCTGAGGAGATGGGTCTTCAGGGGGCAAAAGCGCTGGTGCTTGATTTTCCTTTTCCGCTGGATCAGATTCTGGTGAATGTCAATATGGATATGGTTTCACGAAATGACGGAGGAGAAATCTACGCCTCAGGTACTCATCAAAATCCGCACTTGAAGCCTATATTGGAAAAAGCATCGAATGGGCAAACCCCAAAGTTGATGTTTGGACATGATATCCCAAATACCGGTGCGAACAATTGGACTCAATCTTCGGATCATGGTGCCTTTTACGACAAAGGTGTCCCTCATATTTATTTCGGGGTGGAAGATCACAAAGACTATCATAAGCCAAGCGACGAATTCAAAAACATCCAGCCTGAGTTCTTTTACAATGCTGCAAATTTGATTTTGAAGTCTATCCTGGCTCTTGACCGGGAATTGCCTAAAGAATAACCTATTCACTTCGATTTTCCTGTACTGTTTTTTACTTTGCAGGGTAGCAGCATAATTCTTACCTATTTTGCCTAAAACAGACCTCATTACAAAGCTCCTTATCTGGAGACTAAGGCATATGAGCAATCAGACATTTATCCTGATTCTCAGTGGGATAATTGGGGTATTTTCCGGATTAGCAGCGGTTGTCCTGGTAGAGTTGGTTCATGCGATTCAGAGGTTTCTGACGGATGATTTTTATACTGAGTACGCCAATTTCATGTACATCATTTATCCATTGATCGGGATTTCCGCTGCGTATCTGGTAGGAAGATACTTTTTGAATGACATTGGAGGACATGGAATCCCGGATGTACTTTTCAACATTTCCAAAAACCAGAGTTTAATCCCCAGGGTAAAAACCTATAGTCGGGTGATCACCTCTGCCCTTACAGTCGGCTTTGGAGGTTCGGTAGGTTTGGAAGCTCCAATGGTAGTGACTGGCTCGGCAATCGGTTCAAATGTTGGTTCCCTCATGCATTTGAATGCTAAAAAAAGAACCCTTCTTATTGGATGCGGAGCGGCAGGAGCCATCTCTGCCATATTTGGAGCGCCGATTGGAGCGGTGATTTTTGCAATCGAAGTTATCCTGATGGAAATCAGCACGGCGAGCTTTATTCCACTTTTAATTGCTTCCGTGATGGGTTCCCTCACCTCCATGATCCTTATCGGAGATGAATCTCTCTTCAACTTTGATCTGAAAGACACTTTTCGGGCAGCACATATGCCTTACTATTTGCTATTGGGAATACTCTGTGGACTTGTTTCCCTATACTTCAGCAAGATGGTGAGGAGCACTGAAAAAATCATGAAGGACTTGAATTCTCAACCGATGAGGATTCTTTATGGAGGTGCCTTTTTAGGTTTTATAGTGTTCTTTTTTCCACCGATATATGGAGAAGGATATTCTACCCTCAACATGCTGATCGAGGGTAACAGCGATCAGATTTTGGACAAAAGCCCTTTCTTTTCGATCATTGATAATCCCTTATTTATACTTGCCTTTTTAGGGTTTATTATTCTTTTGAAACCCATCGCCTCAGCCATAACAATTGGAGCGGGTGGAAGTGGTGGAATATTTGCCCCCTCTCTATATGTGGGCGGAATCCTGGGGTTTGTCTTTGCATACGCGAAAAATATGATGGGATTCCATATTCCTCTTCCACTGGCTCACTTTACCCTGGTCGCGATGTGCGGATTGATGAGCGGAGTCCAACATTCTCCTTTATCTGCAATATTCTTAATCGCTGAGATTACCGGAGGATACGAGCTTTTTGTCCCGCTGATGTTTGTTTCTGCCATTTCTTATATCACCACTTCTTATTTCCAAAAGGACAGTCTGTATAAGATGCAGCTGAAGGATCAGGGTAAATCTCTTCCGGAATCCCAGGATCAGGAGCTGCTCGAATTGATTGATCTGACTCATGTGATCGAGCGGGATCTGCTTCCAATCCATCCTGATTCAACCCTTCGAGACTTGATTAATCTTGTGAAAATTTCAAAAAGGAATATATTCCCTGTGGTGGACGAGCATAAATCTCTTCGCGGAATAATTACACTCGACGATATCCGGCATATTATGTTTGATCCGGAAAAGCAGGATACCGTCTTTATCCGGGATCTTATGCATAACCCCCCGGAAATTCTATTGGCAACTGAAAATATGCAAAAAGCCATGGAAAAATTCGAAAGTTCCGGAGCCTGGAACCTTCCGGTCATTGAAAATGGGAAATACCTTGGCTTTGTTTCGAAGTCAAGAATATTCAATGTTTACCGTAAAAAGCTAATCCGACAAAAGTCAGATTAAACCGGCTTTAGAATAAAATTTGGAGGACCTGATAAGCAAGCCCTAACTACCTTCGGAAAACGCTGAAAAATTCGGCGAATTTTCTTCAATGGAATGGATAATCAACATTGGGATTATTTTAGCGATAGCATTTCTGGTTATTGAGTCCACGGGGTTAGCGAGTGAAAAAATGGGTGGACATCCCTTCTATTGGCTTGGTTTCAGCGATTTTTTACGAAATATTCCGTTTATCCCAGTTTCAATTTGCTAAGCCTCTCGCATATGCATGGATGCCTCTTGCTATCATCGTTACCATTGGAAATCTGGTGAAAATTATCAGCTCAGATTTTTTCCAAAGGTGGGAAGAGTCGTTTGACGCAACAGTTGTATTTTCTGTTCTTTGGGCTATTGTCTACGGATAAGCGTCAAAAAACAACGAAAAGCGCTGGAAACTGAACGCCTCAAAGCAGAACAACGCGAAAAAGAATTCCAAATCCCTGAAAGAAGCTTTGGAAGTTCAGGTATTAGAGGGAACAGCCGCATTAACCAAGCAAAAGGAAGAACTGGAGGAAGCTTTGCTGGAATTGAAGTCCACACAAGTCCAGCTGATCCAGGCAGAGAAAATGGCTTCACTCGGAGAACTCACGGCTGGCATCGCCCATGAGATCCAAAACCCGCTGAACTTTGTCAACAACTTCTCCGAACAGACCAACGAACTCATGGATGAGATGAATGAAGAAATCGATAAGGGCGATTATGAAGAGGTGAAGACATTGGCAATTGACATCAGGGAGAACCTCGAAAAAATTAACCATCATGGAAAGTGGGCTGATTTTGCGGCAGTTTCAAGCCGTAATAGATTTGCTAATGCATATTTTGGGATAAACCTTTGATTGAGATAAGTACCAAAAATCCGGGAAAAAGTGTCCAGATAACCATTTCGGACAACGGAGGCGGAGTCCCCGAGCATATCAAATCGAAAATCTTTCAGCTTTTCATCACGACCAAACCAACCGGTGAGGGAACCGGACTTGGGCTATCCCTGAGTTATGATATTGTGAAGGCGCACGGAGGGGAATTAAGTGTGGAAAGTAAGGATGGGGAAGGATCCGTTTTTATTATTAATTTACCTTTCAATTGATCCGGAAAAAGCACAATAACAGCCTTTCCAATATTTAAAAAACGTTCAACAGCTCTGACAAGGTATCTGACATTTTTCCGGAATTCTGCCAGAACAACGATAACACGCATGAGAGGTTCTCATTTAGCTTTACTCATATTATTTTTTCAGCTAATCTCTTGCACCAATCGCACAGAATCTGTCAATCCTGTACCAGAAGAAACAGGATCAACTTCGCCGGTACCTGATTCAACCCAAATACGCTATTACGAACCGGATACAATTTTCCTGGCAGATGTCCCAAAGCCAAAAATTATCCAGGTTCCATCATCCGTCGGAGGCCATTATTTTTCTTCAGATGGTGAACAAGTAAACCTGGAATCTCCGGCAGCTCAGCTTCTTCAAGTCATGAAAAATGAAAAAGGAGAAGTAGTGCTGGATGAAAATAAAAATCCTTTCATCCTGGGCGAAGGAGGAAAATCCCAGTTCAAAACCTACACAACCAATGATGGATTGCCGACAGATGCAATCAATTGCTCCATCATCGACAGCAGAGGACATCTTTGGTTTGGCACTAACGGCGGTGGCGTAAGTCGGTACGACGGAAGGGGCTTTACGAATTACACCATCGCGGACGGACTCGCTGGCAATAATGTCCGAAGTATTACCGAAGACAAGAATGGAAATATTTGGTTTACCACGATCGGCGATGGAGTAAGTCGATACGATGGGAAAAGCTTCTTGAATTTTTTTAGCACTGATGGTCTCGCTGACAATGTTGTTTACAGCGTGACTGAAGATGATAAAGGAAATATTTGGTTTGGTACAAGAGCAGGCGTCAGTCGTTTTGACGGCAATAATTTCAAAAACTTTACAACCAAAGACGGATTGGTTGACGATGCTGTCATCTGCGTTTTAAAGGATATGGGAGGAAACCTCTGGTTTGGTACCAATGGGAATGGCATAAGTCGATACGATGGAACCAGTTTCAAGACTTTTTCAACTGAACAGGGACTTGCCAATAATCGCGTTAGAAGCCTTTACGAAGATAAGTCTGGGAAAATTTGGTTTGGAACCATTGGTGGAGGAGTATCCAGCTATGATGGCACCCGGTTTAGAACTTACTCCACTGCAAATGGACTGGCAAGTGATGTCATAAGGAGTATTGGAGAAGACAACGATGGAAACATCTGGTTTGCGACAGACGGAGGCATCAGCCGTTTTGATGGAAGCAAATTCACCTCTTACACTACCGAGCAGGGACTCGCCGGTAATCTGGTTTTATCCATTACGCGAGACCGAACAGGCAAGCTTTGGTTTGGAACTGACGGTGGCGGGCTTAGCCTCTATGATGGCGCGGGTTTTATCTCTTATACCACTTCACAGGGACTTGGCGGAAACCTGGTTTTGAGCATTACCGAGGATAAAAACAATGCGCTTTGGTTTGGTACGGTGGACGGAGGAGTCAGTCGCTACGATGGCAGAGGTTTTACCACCTACACCACAAATCAGGGTCTGGCAAATGACGTAGTTTTCAGTGTAACTGAAGATTCCAAAGGCATTTTATGGTTTGGTACAGCCGGAGGAGTGAGCCAGTTTGATGGCAAAACTTTTACCAACTATACCACCGATCAAGGCCTATTGACCAATGAGGTTTGGAGTATTCTTGAGGATAAAAATGGAAATCTTTGGTTTGGAACTGAAGGAGGCGGAGTCAGCCGGTTTGACGGGGTAAGTTTTGTCAATTTCACCCGCGAAAACGGACTTGCAGGAGATGTAGTCTTTAGCATTCTGGAAGATGACCCGGGAAATATTTGGTTCGCTACACTGGATGGCGGAGTAAGCCGATTTGATGGGAAAACCTTCACCAATTACAGTTCTGCACATGGATTGGCTGATGATGTGGTATTCAGAATTGCCAAAGACCTGAAGGGTAACCTTTGGTTTGGAACAGAAGACGGTCTTAGTTTCCTGAGCTTGGAGAATTTGAAAAAATTATCAACCCCTTCAGAAGAAGACAAGGGCCGAGCCGGTTCCTCAAAAATTTTCAAAACGTTTACAATTTCTGATGGGCTGCCTGATAACAATGTCCTGCAAGTCGCCGCGATGCCCAATGGAAAAATTGCAATTGGCACCAACTTGGGGATTGCCCTTTTTGACGGACCTGCAAGTTCTTCAGAGGATTTCAATGAAATAAAGAACCTCGAAATATTCAATACTGTCACAGGATATCCTGTCAAAGATCTTACTGACGGCCAGGATGCCTTGTTCGCAGATAGCAAAGGAATACTTTGGGCAGGAACTGGAAGTGATAAAACTGCCCTGGCAAGATTTGATTATGCTGCACTTTTGAAAAACCGGGAACTTCCTGAATTGACTATTCAACAACTTCGTCTCAATGAAGAACCTATTTCCTGGTATAGTCTGGCACAAGGGAAAATGGAAGATACAACCGACTATTCGGGTAATTATTTTTCTTATAATGGTGAATTGAGAACTTTTGGAAAAGTACTCTCCAATGCGGATCGACAAGCAATGATTCAGAAATTTGAAAAAATAAAATTTGACGGCATTTCAAAGTTTTATCCCATTCCGGAAAATCTCGTTCTTCCATACCGTCATAATCACATTAACCTTGATTATGCCACCAATGAATTGGCAAAGCCCTATTTGATAGAATATCAATACATATTGGAAGGCTATGACGAGGAGTGGAGCCCGATCCTGAAAAAAACCAGTGCCACGTTCGGAAACATACAGGAAGGGGATTATACTTTCAAAGTTAAAGCCCGATTCACAGGGCCCAGTGAAGGAAAAGCAGGTGAATGGACCGAGCCAATCAGCTATGATTTTTCTGTTTTACCTCCCTGGTATCGCACCTGGTGGGCATATTTAACCTATGGATTAGTTTTTCTTTCATTGATTTATCCGGCTCACAGATACCAAAGGAGAATGGTGATCAGGGGGGAACAGGAAAAAGCCAAAGAGCGGGAGCTTGCACAGGCAAAAGAAATCGAGAAAGCATATACGGAACTCAAAGCCACTCAAACCCAACTGATCCATGCTGAAAAGATGGCAAGCTTGGGGGAGCTGACGGCCGGGATCGCCCACGAGATTCAAAATCCGCTGAACTTCGTCAACAATTTTGCTGAGGTAAGCAGCGAGATGATTGGGGAAATGAAAGAAGAGTTGGAAAAAGGCGATCTGGAAGAAGCAATGGCAATTGCCGATGATATTGAAAAAAATCTTGGCAAAATCAACCATCATGGAAAGCGTGCCGGCGCTATTGTAAAAGGAATGCTTCAGCATAGCAGAAGCGGTACCGGTAAAAAAGAACCTACAGACCTAAACCTGCTTGCGGACGAATACCTGAGACTCGCTTTCCATGGACTGAAAGCAAAAGACAAAACCTTCAATGCAGACTTCAAATCTGAACTGGATGAGACCATTCCGATCCTTGAAATAAATACCCAGGATATCGGCCGGGTAATTTTGAATCTGATCAACAATGCCTTTTATACAGTGAATGAGCGGGCAGCTCAATCAGATGCTTCCTACAAACCAACCGTCACCGTCAGCACGTCTCATACTCCGGACATAGTATACATCCGGGTGACAGACAATGGCAAGGGAATTCCACAGGTCATCATCGATAAAATCTTCCAGCCCTTCTTTACCACCAAACCTACCGGAAAAGGAACCGGACTTGGTCTTTCACTCAGCTATGACATCGTGAAAGCACATGGAGGGGAAATAAAGGTGCAATCTGAAGACGGAAAAGGGACCGAGTTTATTATAACTTTACCTATTAGTTAATTTTTGAAGTTTTCAGAATCATTCACAAAAAGACGGAAAACATCTGGCCATGGGTTTGAATATAGTTGCGCTGATCGTCCTTAATTACCTCCGGAAAACGCTGAAAAATTCATCGAATTTTCTTCAATGGAAATGGATAATCGACATTGGGATTATTTTGGCGATAGCATTTCTGGTTATTGAGTCCACGGGGTTAGCGAGTGAAAAATGGGTGGACATCCCTTCTATTGGCTTGGTTTCAGCGATTTTTTACGGAATATTCCGTTTACCCCAGTTTCAATTTGGGAAACCGCTAGCTTATGCCTGGCTGCCTTTGGCAATCATCCTTACCATTGGGGATTTGGTCAAAATTATAAGTTCAGATTTTTTTGAAAGATGGGAGGAGTCGTTTGACACAGCAGTAGTATACTCTATTCTTTGGGCGATTGTGATATGGATTGGCGGGAATAAGAGAAGGAAAGCCCAGGAGATTGAACGTACCATTGCAGAGCAGCGAGAAAAAGAATTTCAGCTTTCCGAATCTATGAAAGCTAAACTAGAAGTACAGGTAGAGGAAAGAACTGCCGAACTGACCAAGCAAAAGGAAGAACTCGAGGAAGCTTTGCTGGAGTTGAAAGCCACACAAGTCCAGCTGATCCAGGCGGAGAAAATGGCTTCACTCGGAGAGCTCACAGCAGGAATCGCCCACGAGATCCAAAACCCGCTGAACTTTGTCAACAACTTCTCCGAACTGACCAACGAACTCATGGATGAGATGAATGAAGAAATCGATAAGGGCGATTATGAAGAGGTGAAGACATTGGCAATTGACATCAGGGAGAACCTCGAAAAAATTAACCATCATGGAAAGCGGGCTGATTCTATTGTCAAAGGAATGCTCATGCATAGCCGAACCAGCTCGGGCCAAAAGGACTTGACTGATATCAATTCGCTTGCAGACGAGTTTCTCCGTCTATCCTTTCATGGACTTCGGGCTAAAGACAAAAGCTTCAATTCGGACTTCAAAACTAACTTTGAACCAGACCTTCCTAAAGTAGCTGTCATCCCTCAGGACATGGGAAGAGTGTTTCTCAACCTGATCAACAATGCTTTTTATGCTGTGAATGAGAAGAAAAAAAGTTCTCCTGACTTTAAGCCTTTGGTGGAGGTGAGTACCAAAAATCTGGGAAAAAGTGTCCAGATAACCATTTCGGACAACGGAGGCGGAATCCCCGAGCATATCAAATCGAAAATCTTTCAGCCTTTCTTCACGACCAAACCTACGGGCCAGGGAACCGGACTTGGGCTTTCGCTGAGTTATGATATTGTGAAAGCACATGGAGGGAAATTAAGTGTGGAGAGTAAGGATGGGGAAGGCACCTCATTTAGTATTCTGCTTCCCCTGGCTCAAGTCAAAAACTGAAGAATTTAAATCAGGTTTTTTAATTTTATTTCCAGAAAAAGAGGAAATCCTGAATTCTAAGCTGATGATTTACAGATTGATTTTAATGCGTTTGATAGAATGATAAATGAGGAAAATCCCATTTATCAATGGTTTTGAGTTATATTTATAAGTAAGATTTTCCATGGCAGGTTCGTTAATTTTATCTGTTGTGAATCTTAAAAACTTCGCATTCAGAGTCATGCGAAAAAATGCAGACTTGGCAATTACTTTCAATACCAAACAGAAAGTTAAATTCAAGTTAAGCAGATGGAATTCAGAGGGAGTGGTTTTTGTCGCTCTTTTTGTTGAAGAATGGCAGAATTAGATTAATCCATGAGATCATCAAAAAGCAAGAGATAGATTCTGGAATCAACTCCAAACCAGGAGAGGTTACGCAGTTAATTATTTTTTTATCAAACGAAAATCAGTTTAACCATGAAGATTCTATTTGTAGACGATGAACGGGATGTAGAAGCACTTTTTCGTCAGAAATTCAGAAAGGAAATAAAAAGCGGAGAACTCGAGTTGTCATTTGCCTTTTCGGGAGAAGATGCATTGAATCTATTGGGAAGCGACAATCCTCCAAAATTCGTCTACGTATTTTCTGATATCAATATGCCCGGAATGAGCGGATTAGAGCTGTTAGAAAACATCAAAGATCTCTTTCCCCAAATCCAAGTCAGTATGATTTCCGCCTATGGAGATACCGAAAACTACGATAAAGCAATCAAATCTGGCGCAAAGGGCTTTTTTACCAAACCTGTCGATTTTGATTCTTTGAAAAACGAGATCAGAGAATTGGCAAATTCAGCTAATTGAGGTTAGACTCAAGCAGATTAACTTTCCCCTGTAGTTCTTTAATTGACTTTGTAGAAAGTCGGATTCACCTTGTTGGAATAATTTTAAGAATTCATGATCCGTCTGTGGAAAACATGATTTCTACCGCCGGCTTGACTGCCTAAAAAGCTCTTTCTGAGAACAAGTTCCCAAGTTTTGAAAAGATCTTAGCATAAGAGGGTCTCCCAAATAAGATTTTAAAATCCTCGCTTATCCAAATAAGGAAAAAAGGTATTAGCTTGAGTCTAAGCTACTCCAGTAGTCAAAGCAAAAGGGAAAACAACTCAAAACAGGAGAGTTTATCACATTCAAAATTTTTGCCAAACAAAACCAGTTAGAAATGAAGATTTTATTTGTAGATGACGAACGAGATGTTGACGCTCTTTTCCGCCAAAAATTCAGGAAAGAGATCAAAAGCGGAGAATTGAAGCTTTCCTTCGCTTTTTCAGGTGATGAGGCTTTAGACCTCCTAGCAGTGAAAATCCTCCCAAATTCAGCACGTATTTTTTGATATCAATATGCCAGGCATGAGCGGATTAGACCTGCTGGAAAAGATAAAAAGTAAATTTCCCCAGATAAAAGTAAGAATGATCTCAGCATATGGAGACACGGAAAACTACAACAAAACAATCAATTCCGGAGCTCAGGGCTTTTTCACCATACCGGTAGATTTTGAAAGTTGAGAAATGAAATCAAGGAAATATCTCAAGCCTGACCCAGAAAACCAATTGATGATACAAATGTCTATTTTGAAGATCAAACCAAAAAAAACTAAAAGATTCTTGCGAGTTGGAGTATACAAGAAATTTCAATTATCATTAATTTTTGGAGAGTATGAAGCCTGAAAAAGAAACAATGTCCACGTCAGAATTGATCAGTAAAATCACTGAATTAGAGGAGCATATTGGGCGTCTGACTAAGCAGGCTAAGTCCGACGTGTCCAAACTAAAAGATGAACAAAATAGAGCGGATGAAGCTGTAAATGATCTCAAATTGATTCAGCAGAAACTTCTGCAACAGGAAAAACTCGCAAGTCTTGGCCAGCTCACGGCAGGTATAGCCCACGAAATCAAAAACCCTCTCAATTTCGTTAATAATTTTTCAGAGCTGAGTATGGATTTCATCCAGGAAATCGAAGAAGAACTGGATAAACTTAACGACAGCCCGGAAAAGGAAAATATCCTGGAGCTGCTCTCCGATGTGAAATCAAATCTTCACAAGATTAAGCACCATGGATCCAGGGCTGACAGTATCGTAAAGTCAATGCTGATGCATTCAAGAGGAGGAACCGGCACCATGGCCCCCACCAATTTGAATGACCTGATTCGGGAATATGTAAATCTTGCATTTCATGGAATGCGGGCAAATAAGAATCCGATAAACGTAGATATTCGATTGGAGCTGGATGAAAGCTTGCCAAAAATCAATCTCAATGCGGAGGACTTTAGCCGTGTGATATTGAATTTGTCCAAAAACGCTTTCGATGCAATGCGGGACAAAATAGCAGCGAAAGGCGATACTTATAAATCGATTCTGGCTGTTCAGACACAAGATCTTGGCGACAAAGTATTGATCGTGGTCGAGGATAATGGGCCGGGAGTACCAGATGAGATTAGAGATAAACTTTTGATGCCATTTTTCACCACCAAAAAAAGAACAGAAGGTACCGGTTTGGGCCTAAGTATTACTCATGAGATCATCAAAACCCATGAGGGTACTTTAGAGATTGAATCCGAAATGGATCAGTACACCAGGTTTAAAATAACATTACCAAAATCAACAACGTAAATTTTTCTAACATGAAAATCCTAATCGTAGATGATGAACAGGACGTTGAAACACTTTTTGTCCAGAAGTTTCGTAAAGAAATAAAAAGTAAAGTGCTTGAAGTCATGTTTGCTTTCTCAGGAGAAGAAGCGCTGAGACTGCTTGGGGCTGAGGGTTCTCCGGAAGTAGTCTATGTTTTTTCTGACATTAATATGCCAGGAATGACTGGTCTGGAATTATTGGAAAAAATAAAAAGCCGGTTTTCACATATTCAGGTCAGCATGATCTCAGCCTATGGCGACAGAGACAATTATGAAAAAGCAATAAAATCAGGCGCAAAGGGATTTTTCAGCAAGCCTGTTGATTTTGAATCCCTTAAGCAGGAAATAGCAGAATTGCTCACTAATAAATAATACCATAGAATGGCTAAGATCCTGGTAGTGGACGACGAAGAAGATCTGGAAATGCTATTTCGTCAGAAATACAGACAAAAAATTCGCTCCGGGGAATATGAGATGCTCTTTGCCCTTAATGGACAATTGGCAATGAATACACTGAAAGAACATCCGGACATAGACCTGATTCTCAGCGACATCAATATGCCTGTGATGGATGGACTGACTCTTTTGTCCCACACCAAAGAGCAGAACCCGCTTTTGAAAACGGTTATAATCTCGGCTTACGGTGACATGGAAAATATCCGGAAGGCAATGAACCTGGGGGCTTTCGACTTTGTGACCAAACCGGTAGATTTTCAGGACCTGGAAATCACCATTGAAAAAACAATTGGACATATCAACCAGATTAAATCCACGATTCAGGCCATGCGGGAAAACAACATCCTGAAAATGTATGTGGATGAAACCGTGTTGAATTTCATGGGTGGTAAAGAGATCGAGACTGCCTTGATGGAAAACCATACCATTGATGCGACTGTTACTTTTATCGATCTCTGCGGATTCACCAAAATCTCCGAAAACGAAGAGCCAAACATCGTTGTAGGTATGCTCAATGAATATTTTGATCTGATGGTAAGGAAAATTATCGAACAAAAAGGAAGTGTCGATAAATTTATCGGAGACGCAGTGATGGCTGTATTTCAAGGTCCTGATCATCTAAAAAGAGCCATTACTTGTTGCATTGCCATTCGAGATAAAATGAATGCAATCCCTGCTTACAGAGAGTTGGATATGTTTCAGCCTCAAGTATCAATCGGGATCAATTCAGGCGAAATGGTCTGCGGAAACATCGGGTCCAAATCATTGAAGAGGCTCGATTACACTGTGATCGGAGATACCGTCAATGTTTCTGCCCGTCTTCAGGCCAAGGCCAATCCCGGACAAATCTTATTAATGGAACATTGCCAGGCCCAGCTTGCAGATAGTTTCAAATTCAATAAAATTGGAGAAATGGTGCTGAAGAATAAAGCCAATCCGGTAATGGTATTCGAGGTAGTCAATTAAACCCGGATGCATTAGGTTTCGTAATAGCCTGTCCCGATTTTTATCGGGAAGGCTTGAACACAAACAAATTGCCGCTAACCATTTGCTGGAAATTCTTGAAACCAAAGATGAAAATCTCGACACCCGGAACAGGTACTTTTCTGATTTACGATTTGATGTCTTATTCCAATACCATGCCGAGCTTAAGGATCCATTGGAACAGGGGGAATAGATAAGATTTCCAATGATTCGATCCGGGCTAAAATGGCGGTCATTTATGAATTTTTAATTCCCCGAACGGAAAAGATTTTGGAGAATTTGAGCGACTCTGATCCAATTGAAAATGCCCTCGTGGAAAAACTGACTAACCGCGTGATCACCACCCTTCCCAATGGAGAAAAAGTCGTTCGGGGGAAAATCACAGATGATAAAATCATTTTCGGGGAAGAATTTTTACATCTTATCCATCTCCACAAAAACAACACCTATGTCACCCGATCCCGAATAGAAAGCTTATTCCCAATCATGGATGAGCTTATTGTTCTCATAGATGAAGAACCGAAAATCACAGCTGAATAACCCTCAGATTCGGAAAGAAAGTATAGGTTTTCATACCTCTTTTAGGAAAAATCATTTGAAAACTATCCGATAACGATCTATTTCCAAACTAAGAGCCAACACGATTTGCAAAAATCGAAGAAATCCATGTAGATTAATTACCCTAAATAAACTTTATGAAAAAACTAACCCAACCTGCACTATTACTGGCTTTGGGAGCCACGGTCAGTTTCGCCGCACTGATTCCACGCTCTTCGGCCAACTTGCTTCCCTTCGAAACTCCTGATTTGGTTTCGGCAGACAGCATAAAAAAAGATTCCCTCGATTATCCCAAATTCAAAGAGCTTCCTCTAAAGGCTGAGCGTGAAGTGAAATTCACTACCAAAGAAGGAACCTGGATGAGTGTGGATGTGAGTCCCGATGGCAAAACTTTAGCTTTTGACCTTCTTGGGGACATTTACACCATGCCAATCACCGGCGGAAAAGCCAGTCCGATCACTACCGGGATGGCCTACGAAACGCACCCGCGCTTTTCACCGGATGGTGAAAAAATCCTCTTTACCTCGGATCGCGCAGGAAGCGATAACCTTTGGTACATCGACATGGTGAAAAAAGACACCGTACAAGTGACTAAAGACAAAAGCGGTGATGTGCCGGGTGCTGCCTGGACTCCGGATGGAGATTATATCATCGTCTCAAAAGGTCGGAGAATCCCGAAACTTTGGATGTACCATGTAGACGGAGGAGGAGGAATTCAGCTTACTGATGCTCCTGCATACTTGAAAACAATCGATCCTGTAGTCAGTCCCGATGGGAAAAAAGTTTATTTCTCACACCGAAACGGAGCCTGGAATTACAATGCCCTTTTACCCCAGTACCAACTTGGAACATATGATTTTGAAAAAGGTGAAATCACAAGAATCAGTACCCGATATGGATCAGCCTTCACGCCTACCCTCAGCAGTGATGGGAAATGGATGGTTTACGGTTCCCGCTGGGAAGAAAAAACCGGTCTGGTTCTCCGCAACCTGATCAATGGAGAAGAAAGATGGCTTGCATATCCTGTGCAGCGGGATGACCAGGAAAGCATCGCTCCTCAGGGAGTGTTACCGGCAATGGCTTTCACTCCGGATAGCAAAAATGTGATTGCATCTTACGGAGGCAAAATCTGGAGTATTCCTGTACAAGAGGGCACTGCCAAAGAAATTCCTTTTGAGGTGGATGTAAAACTTGCCATGGGTCCTCGCTTGTATTTCAACTATGCTGTCAAAGACACAACTGCTGGTTTGGCTACTCAGATCAGAGATGCTGTTCCTTCTCCTGACGGAAAGAAATTAGCTTTCACTTCGCTGAACCGTCTTTATATAATGGATTATCCTGGCGGAACTCCAAAGCGAATCACAGCAAATGAATTTACAGAAGCCATGCCTGCCTGGAGTCCTGACGGAACACAGCTTGTTTTCGTGACCTGGAATGAAACAGAAGGCGGAAGCTTATACAAAGTTTCACTTGCCGGAAAAGGCACCGTGACCAAACTGACCACTGAAAGCGCTCTCTACTCACAGCCTGCATGGAGTCATAACAACCGTATTGCTGTATTTAAGGGACCAAATCGTCTTTTGAAAGATGCAGAAGGGCCGTTTGTAGACGGATCAGAAGGACAATTAGTCTGGATTCCTGTAGCTGGAGGCAAGTTCAGAAAAGTAATTGATGCCGGAAATTATGGCAATGTGCACTTCACAAAAGACACCAGTCGTGTCTATCTCAATACTTTCGGAGGCACTTTGCTGAGTGTGAAGTGGGACGGAACAGACCCAAAAACCTACGCTAAGATCACAGGTATCACCACCTTCGGTTCGGTAGCTGATTCCCACGAAGATCACGAGCATGCATCTGCCAAAGAAGCTTCAACTTATCGATATGTGATGGGAATGCCTGTTTCCAATTCGGACGCAGTCAACTTCTGCATGCTTCCTGAAGGAGCAAGTGCCCGTGAGCCTCAGATGATGCCTTCCAGCGCCAGCACCATTTTGATGGCGCCAGAAGGAAATCTTGCTTTGGCACAAGTGAATAACAATGTCTATGTCGTGACAATCCCTGCTGCCGGAAAGACACCAACGATCAACGTATCCGAGCCAAGTGCAAGTAATTTCCCTTCTCGTCAGCTTACCGAAATCGGCGGAGAATGGCCAGCCTGGGAAGCAAATGGCAAAAAAGTACACTGGTCTCTTGGAAACGGTCACTGGGTCTATGATGTGGACCGCGCCAAAACTATAGAGGATTCTGTGAGATCTGCCAAAAAATCAATGCGTCTCGCAGATGCGGATAGCATTGCAGCATTGAAAGCGCTGGGGCCGGATGCTGAGAAACTGGCTGATTCGCTGGCCAAAAAGCAGAGAGAAGTGCTCGCCGAACTTTTGAAAAATGACAAGGAAAAAGCAAAAGCTGACAGTATCTATAAAGCAGGGTTGAAAGAAAAGGAATCCTATAAGCCTCAGGAAACTCAGGTAAAAGTGTACTTCGTCAAAGATATTCCGAAGGGAAGTATCCTGTTGAAAAATGCCCGAATCGTAACGATGAAAGGATCGGAAATAATCGAAAATGGAGATATCCTGATCGAAAACAACCGAATCAAAGCAGTTGGAGCCACGGGAACATTGGATGCCGGCGATGCCAAAGTCATCGATGCATCAGGTAAAACCATCACTCCCGGATTCATCGATACCCACGCGCACATGTGGCCAACCTGGGGATTACACAAGAATTCAGTTTGGATCTACGCAGCAAATCTGGCTTATGGTGTCACCACCACAAGAGATCCGCAAACTGCCACCACCGACGTCCTGACTTACGGAGATATGGTGGATGCGGGAATGTTTCCTGGTCCTCGGGTATATTCAACCGGTCCGGGTGTAGGCTTTTGGATGTATAATCTGAAATCTCTGGATCAGACCAAAAACGTACTGAAGCAGTACAGCAAGTACTACAATACTCAGTATATCAAAATGTACCTGGTCGGAAATCGTCAGCATCGTCAGTGGGTAATCATGGCTGCCAACGAGCAGAAACTGATGCCAACTACTGAAGGCGGACTTGATTTCAAACTCAACATGACCCAGTTAATTGACGGATATCCGGGACATGAGCATGCGATTCCGATTCATCCGCTCTACGGTGATGTGACCAAAACCATTGCTGAAAGCAAGATGGCTGTCACTCCAACTTTGCTGGTTGCTTACGGAGGCCCATGGGCCGAAAACTATTACTACACTACCGAAAGCCCCCTTCACGATGAGAAGCTAAACCGATTCACTCCTTACGAAGAGCTGAATGCGAAAGCAAGAAGACGTGCCGGAGGTTTGGGAGGTTGGTTTGCACCTGAGGATCATGTGTTCAGCAAGCATGCTGAGGGGATTAATTCGATCGTGACTCAAGGTGGCCTTGCAGGAATAGGTTCACACGGTCAGCTACAGGGACTGGGTTACCATTGGGAAATTTGGTCAGTAGCAAGCGGCGGAATGAGCACCATGGATGCGTTGAGAACCGCCACTATTCTGGGTGCTGAAGCCCTTGGTCTTGATAAAGAAATGGGAAGTATCGAAGCCGGTAAACTTGCCGATTTAGTCATCATGGGAAGCAATCCACTTGAAAATATCCGCAACACCAACTCAATCACTCACGTGGTGAAAAACGGTCGGGTTTACGATGGAAATACCCTGGATGAGATCCTTCCAACTCCAAGAAAAATGGATGTTGCACCTTGGACCAAAATAGCTCCAACAGTAACTACAAGCCTGAAATAGGAATTTCAGAATCATAAGAAAAACAAAAAACCAGCTCGAAAGGGCTGGTTTTTTTGCTTAGGTCGGAAGGTAAATTCCTAAAGATTTTCTGGCAAAAGCAGGATTATTCTTCCTCTAAAGGTGTTTTAGCAGGCACGAACTTGCACTCATATTCCTCGTTTACAAAATCATCCTGGGATATCCAGTTTTCAGAAGTCACCAGCTCATATTGGTGATTGCCGTTATCATTTAGCTCCCAAACAATTCCTTCTGCTTCCGGAAATGGAATATCACTTTCCAAATGATCACCGAATAATCTGTTTACCAAACAACTATCAGAAAGGCCACCTTTCAATGCCTTCAAAGCCATTTCCTTTGTGAATTCGACCTCGTGGTCAGTTACTTCTTTCGCTTCAAACTCAATTCGGGTGGCTTTTGAGTTGGGAAACTTTCCATTGTATGCCTTGAATAAAAGTTGGTTAACATCAAATAGAAGACGATGGATGTAGATATCAGAATAATTCTCTGCGAGTTTTTCTCTTTCCATCTCATTCGACATATTGGCGATCTGACCCTCGGTTAATTTATCCGAAAGTCGGTAATCAAGAAGAATTGCAGCGGCTTCATTAGGTTCAAAATCAGCAATCGCCAAATACAAATAATCCTTTAATTCATTCGCACTTACCTTGTCAGCATCTTCGTAATTGAATCTTTTCAGGAGCTCTTTAAAATCATCATCGCTCCAGGCTCCCTTAAGTTCATCAACTGTTTTGATGCTACCTATTTTCACTGAATAGTTCATAAAATTCTGGTTAATAGTTAATTAAAAATTTTCTGTTCGGAACTCACTCCTTTTCATTTTTTCTAAAATGTAGAAAAAACGGTTCCGGATATGTGATTCAAACAGGTTGAATAGCGTATAGGTTCAAGTGCAATGATGGCTTGAAATTCGTCTGTTACGGTAAAAAAGAATTTGGTATATTAAAAATTGAACTTCATAGTTTAAAAGGTCTGCCCAAAATATTTTCTGATGAATCGCATAAAACAGTCTTTTTGAAATATATTCGGCTGTTACGATTCTTTAATACTCATTTTCTCAAACACTATTTAATGCATCCCAGAGAAGAAACTGTTGATTGGAAATTAATATTTTCCCCTTCCCCACTGATTTATAACATTTGCGGAGTAGTACTTGCGGCGATAGCATTGGAGGCATTCATGCTTCCAAATAGTTTTTTGGACGGAGGAGTTACCGGCATTGCCATCATTGTCAATTTGGCTTTTGGAATAAATCTTAATTTACTTTTAGTGGTCCTCAATATCCCTTTCTTATACCTGGGATATAAAAAAATCGGTAAAACTTTCGCTGCTCAAGCCTCAATTTCGGTTCTCATGCTGACCGTTATTCTTCATTTCCTGGAAATTCCTACGGTAACTGATGACAAAGTATTGATCGCGGTTTTTGGAGGATTTTTGATGGGAACCGGTATTGGCCTGATCATCCGGGGCGGTGGTTTGATTGATGGATTTGAAGTAATTACAGATTTTACGCAAAAAAATAGTGCTTTTTCAGGCAGTGAGATTACCCTTTTTTTGAATTCACTGATTATGCTTAGTGCGGCATATACTTTTGGAATCGAAGCTGCGATGTATTCAATTCTGACCTATTTCACAGCCATCAAAGTCACCGATTACGTCGTAGATGGATTTGAAGAGTATACCGCATTGACGGTCATTTCCAAAGAACATGAGAAAGTTAAAGAACTAATCGTCAAGCAATTTGGCAAAGCTATTTCAGTCTATAAGGGAGAAAGAGGCTATTTACCGGATACTTTTCACATCAAGCATGACTGTGACATCATCATGACAGTGGTGACCAGGCTTGAGGTGCACAGAATGAAAAATGCCATCTCAGAAATTGACCCGAAGGCATTTTTCTACATCCAGACAATAAAAGAAGTGAAAGGCGGAATCGTCAAGCAGGTAGGAAAAAAACACATGTAAAATTAGTCAACAGACCACACTTGTCCGCCGAGGCGGAGCTGCTCTGTTTGAACTCCGATCCAATCCTAAATTTCGACCAAACATGGTTGTTTAGAAAAATAGAATTAAGCCTGGGCCAGGGACCCCAAAAAGCAGGAAATTCTGATGACGGTGAAGAAGAGGTTGGGTCAAGTATGATCAAAACTTAAAATCCATCACCGCAAAACCCAATTCATCCTCCACATTGATATAGGACCAGAGCTTGCCGTCTTTGAAGAATTTCTTCGAAAATGGATCCACGGAAACTACTGACTCTGCGAGCTGATTTAGGTCCTCATCAAAGACCGTCAACACATTCTTAAATATCAAAGAGTCTCCGATCTCTCTGTCAAGGTCCCGGGAAAATCTCCAAAGTCTCCGGTGGGTTTTGTCAAAATAGAACCTGCCAAATGTGACGCTTTTCTGTCCTTCCGTCCTGAGCTCTTGTATTTCATTGATTGATTCAGCTTGTGTTTTAATTGGAATAGGCTTTTTGTCCTGAGTCAATTCGGAATGAAAGGTTTTTAGGGTGACAGCATCACTTTCCAAATCCAGAATAAACGCTTCATTGGAATAGGGTGTCGATATGATTAGCCGATTATCAATAACCTCCACGTGGATTCCCTCATGTCCTCTGGATCTCAATCTTCCATCCATAAAAAGTGAATAAATAAACGGCTGGATTCTGCTAGCCAGATCGAGTGGAATCTTTATTACACTCATCTCCTCGAATGAGATTTTCGCTAAGCCTTGGGGGATCTTGTCTGTATTTTCATAAATGGAAAAAAGAAATTTTCCATCGGGAGAGAGCTTGGTGTTAAATGCTAAAACATCCACAGGTTCAAGCCCAGGCAAAGTCTCAGTACTTAGCTGATATCGTTTCATGGAACTCAAGTCCGGACTAAAAAATCGTACTTCATTAAATCCAAACAAAACCAATCTTCCCGTTTGATCGAATTGGATGGCGTATGGCCATCCGGTACCGAGTGGACCCTCTTTTTCCATGACAATTTTGTGAACCAGCTTCAGGCTATCCAAATCAATTACTTCAAGTTCGCTTTTAGGCGTAAAATTGAACAGTCGTTTTTGATCATTGGAAAGATCTGAATGGCTTAACCCTATTTGGTGGAAAATCAGTTCGTCCCCCGCATCGACAAAAACCGTGTCTATGCTGACTTCAAAACTTTCCCAGTTTTCGCTGTCAGATCCACTGCAAGAGAAAATCAGGGGAATTAGAAA
>JAKFCO010000094.1:0-23829 GCA_036676605.1 Algoriphagus sp. | reverse complement strand
GGATGGGAGCTATTATAATGGATGGGGCTGTGGTAAATTCTGGTGCGGTGATAGCTGCAGGGGCTGTTGTTTTGTCTAATACTATCGTGGAGGCTAATTCAATCTATGCCGGAATGCCTGCAAGAAAGGTTAAGGAGGTAGGTCCTGAAATGGAAGAAGTAATTGATCGTACGGCAAGAAATTACCCGATGTATTCAGATTGGTTTAAAAAGTGATTTTTTTTTGAAAGGAACATTTTGTCTTTTGAACGCGTAGACATTACTATCTTTGCAAATATTCTTTTAGGCTTTTTTAAATCATTTTTCTATGTCAAAATTTTTCAAATCGATGAAAGCTGGTTAAACCTGGCGATTCTCACTGGTCTTCTTTTCTTGTTCAATTTTCTCTTGTCAAGTCAAATGCCTGCCGATCAGGCGTTGGATTTAAGATTCGCTTATTCCGTTCAGGAAGCCTAAGAGGCGATTGGAATGCTTGATTTTGAATCCAGAGAAATTACCGATATGGGATTTGGGCTTTAGATTTACCTTATATGGTAATCTGCGGGCTTCTGTTTTCAGGCTTGCTTTTTAAAATCTGGAAAACACAGAAAGTTCTGATTTTACCTTTAGGGGTGGTTTTGATGGACTTGTTTGAAAATTTGATGGTCTTAAGGATATTAAAATTATTTCCAATGGAAAATCAGGTTCTGGCGATCCTTGCCTCTTTTTTTACCACTTGCAAATGGTTGTTGGTGGGCTTCATGGTTCTGACGATTCTATATGGTCTGTTTCATAATTTTTTCACCAGAAAAGTAACTTCTGGCAGTCAGTCACATTCCTGAGAAAAGCTATTTCACAAAATCCAATTTTTAAATCTCTTTGCTTTTCAGGATATTTTTCCTAGTATTTCAGTACGAGAGAAAGCCTCTTTTTTACTGAAAGGCGATTGTTGATTTTATGAAAGAAGAATATTTTAAATGGTTTTCTCCTCATTTCCAGCGGGACGTAGAAATGTTAGTTTTTGGCCATGGAGGCTATCCCGTAATCCTTTTTCCTACTTCGATGGGCTCATTTCATGAGAATAGAGATATGGGTTTGGTCGGTTCTGCCCATTGGTTTATCGAGAATGGACTGATCCAGATTTTCTGCCCGGAGAGTAACGATAAGCAAAGCTTTTACAATAAAGGAATTCACCCTCACCAGCGGATACAGAATCACGTTGCCTACGATCTCATGATTTGCCATGAAATAGTAGAAAGAGTTCGGTTGAATACCCGAACTGGAAAAGTCGCCATGGCAGGTTGCAGCTTTGGAGGTTACCATGCTGCGAATTTCGCATTCAGGCACCCAGGCTATGTTAGTCATATGTTTAGCATGTCCGGAACTTTTGCCATCCGCAATTTCATGGATGGATATCAACATGATGATATTTTCTACAATAGTCCGCTTGAGTATTTGAAAGACCTCCAGGACTATGAACTATGGCAAATGGATATTGTCTTGGGGACATCCAATTGGGATATTTGCTTTGATGCCAATCTCAAACTCCATGAAGTGCTCAAGCAAAAAAACATGAATCATTGGCTGGATGTGAGGCAAGATAAGCAACATGACTGGCCGGTTTGGAGGGAAATGTTCCCCCATTATTTAAGCAGAGTCAAGTTTTAACAACAAGAAATTCAATCACATTTTGATACAGAAACAATGAAAAAAATAGGAATACTTTTCGGAATGGAGGATACTTTTCCTCAGGCTTTCATCGATCGGGTCAATCAAAAAGCAGAAAAAGGAATAATGGCTGAGGCCGTCCAGATTGATAAAGTAGTACAAAATAAACTGACTGATTATGCCGTCATTATTGACAGAATTTCTCAGGATGTGCCTTTTTACCGCGCTTATTTGAAAAATGCTGCTCTCACTGGCACTGCTGTCATCAACAACCCTTTTTGGTGGAGTGCGGATGATAAGTTTTTCAATAACTGCCTTGCCGATCAATTAGGCGTGCCTTTGCCAAACACTGTTCTTCTGCCATCCGCCAAGCATCCTGATGATACTACCGGCAAATCATTCAGAAACCTCGTAGCACCATTGGATTGGCAGGGGATTTTCGACTACGTCGGATTTCCTGCTTATATGAAGCCTTATGCAGGTGGCGGATGGAAACACGTTTATCGCTTGGAAAATAAAGAAGAGTTTTTCAGCAAGCATCCTGAAACTGGTCAGCTGGTAATGCTTCTGCAGGAAGAAATTCTGTTTGACGAATATTTCAGAGTGTATTGCCTGGGTGGGAAAGCAGTCAGAATCATGGAATATGAGCCGAGAAATCCGCATCATCTTCGCTATGTGGTAGACCGAGCCCCTTCTTCCAAAAAGCTGCTGGCTACTGTTAAAGATTATACAATTCGCCTCTGCCAGGGACTGGGTTATGATTTTAATACGGTTGAATTTGCCGTGAGAGATGGAATTCCTTATGCGATCGACTTTGGAAATCCTGCTCCGGACGCAGACATCAACTCAGTCGGTCAGGATAATTTTGAATGGGTAGTGGAAGAAGCTGCAAAAATGGCGATCAGCTATGCGAAAGCGCAGAAGCCTGGTCAAATGAACCTGACTTGGGGAACTTTCATGAAAAACTCCATAGAAACGGCCAAACGGTTCTAACCTTTTGATATAAAATTATATGTCTGCAAATCCGAAAAAGCTCCCAAAATTCACACTTGGAGTAGAGGAAGAGTATCAAATTATTGATCCTGTGACAAGAGATTTACGCTCTCACATGTCTAAAATCGTGGAGGGTGGCAGGATTCAACTCATGGAGCAGGTGAAAGCAGAAATGCACCAATCTGTGGTGGAAGTAGGTACGAATATTTGTGAAAACGTAAGCGAGGCCAGAAAGGAAGTTGCTTTTCTTCGAAATAAAATAGCAGAATTAGCAGCAAACCAAGGGTTGGTAGTTGGTGCGGCAAGTACCCATCCATTTGCCAGATGGCAAGATCAGGAGATCACGGATGATCCTCGCTATCATCATATTGTCAACGAACTGAAGGATATAGCGAGATCCAATCTGATTTTTGGGCTTCATGTCCATGTAGGGATTGACAATAGGGAGACCGCTTTGCAGCTCATGAATCAAGCTTGTTATTTCCTTCCTCATATTTATGCGTTGACGACTAATTCTCCTTTTTGGGAAGGTCGAAATACCGGTTTTAAAGCATTCAGAGCAAAAGTTTTTGCAAAATTTCCCCGTACAGGTTTGCCGGAGTATTTCGATTCCGTGCAGTCCTATGACAATTTTCTCGACATTTTAATGAAGACGAATTGCATCGATAACCCTAAGAAAATCTGGTGGGATTTGAGAATGCACCCTTTCTTTAGTACGATCGAATTTCGGATTTGCGATATGTGCCTTACAGTTGACGAGACAATCTGCATCGTTGCGCTGATTCAGGCAGTGGTTGCCAAGTTGTATAAGCTTCTGATGAGCAATACAAGCTTCAATATTTACCGAATTGCCTTGATTCGGGAGAATAAATTCCGTGCAGCCAGAAATGGAATTGAAGGTCAGTTGATTGATTTTGGAAAGAAAATCGAAGTTCCAACCAAAGAACTGATCATGGAATTACTTGATTTTATTGATGATGTGGTGGATGAACTTGGTAGCAGAGAGGAAATCAATTATGTGCACCAGATCTTTAAAAATGGAACGGGAGCGGATCAGCAACTTGCAGTGTGGGAGGAAACTCAGGATCTGACAAAGGTTGTGGACTTTATCACAGGCAAGTTTACCGAAGGGATTTAATGGCTTTGATTAACTTTGAGGCTGAAAACAAACCATGAGGCGAAAGTGGGAAAGAAAAAGATAAATCTTGCAATACTGGATATGTACGATGGCGAGCCCAATCAAGGAATGCGTTGTATAAAGGATATTGTCGGGAGATTTGAAGATCAGCTGTCCAGCAAAGTTTTTGATGTAAGAGGAAAAGCCGAAATTCCTGAAATTCAGGAGTATGATATATTCATTTCTACCGGAGGGCCTGGGAATCCGACGGAAGGAGATGGCAATTGGGATCTGAAATATTATGATTTATTGGATCAGATCTGGATTTGGAATCAAAACCACAACCATAAAAAGTACATTCTCTTTATTTGTCATTCCTTCCAAATGGCATGTAAGCATTTTGGTCTGGGACAGTTGACAAAGCGGAAATCAACCTCTTTTGGAGTAATGACGGTGCATAAAACCCCTGATGGGCTAAATGATCCGTTGTTTAATAATCTGGAAAACCCATTTTGGGGCGTTGATTCGAGGGATTATCAGGTGGTGCAGCCAAATCCTAAGAAATTCAAGCTTTTGGGAGCCAAAATTATTGCACTTGAAAAAATCAGAAACCATGTGGAATATGAACGCGCGATCATGGCAATCCGCTTTTCGGATGAAATGGTCGGAACTCAATTTCACCCCGAAGCCGATCCTGTGAGCTTTTTAAGTCATTTGAAAAAGCCTGCGGTAAAAGAAAAACTGATTGAGTTAAAAGGAAAATCGAAATTTTATGAAATGCTCGAAAATCTTGTGGATGAAAACAAAATCTACAAGTCTAATGAGACCTTGATTCCTAATTTCCTTGATCGATCTATTCGCAAGATCCAGGCTTCCAAATTAATCTCTCTTACCTGAATAAGACATGATCGAGTCGCTCCGAAAGCATTTCAACGCTGAATTTTCAACCGAAAAATATCAACGTTTTTTGCAGGACATTGCCTCTGATTTTGATTATGCACCTACATTTCGGATTGCCGAAACTCCTTTTTTTATTCCGAATGAACTCAAGGATGAAATTATCATTGCTTGTGATGAAGTGATTGATTTTATCACAAGACCGGATTTTAAAAAGATTACCCAGAGATCGATTGACCTGAACAATGCAGTCCCCAACGAAGATGATCATACCCAATTTTTGGCGATTGATTTTGGGATTTGTGAGGAAAATGGCAAGATCGTACCGAAACTTATAGAGGTCCAGGGATTTCCGACGATCTTCAATTTCCAGTTCAATCTTTTTCGGAAAATTATCAAATTTTATCCGGAATTATCCGCTACAACTCCTTATATGGATGGAATTGACGAAGCTGGCTATTTGAAGATTCTTGAAAAAGTGATTCTCAAGGATCATCTTCGAAGTGAAGTAGTTCTATTGGAAATTGAACCTGAAAAGCAAAATACCCGGATTGATTTTTTATACTGTCACCGAGATCTGGGAATCCCGATTATCTGTGTCACAGATGTGATTAAGGAAGGAAAGCGACTTTTCTATCAAAATGAAAAAGAAGAAAAAATTCGAATTAAGAGAATTTACAACCGGGTGATTTTTGATGAATTAAACCTTCGGAAAGATCTTAACCTTCAATTTAGCTTTGAAGAAGAATTGGATGTAGAGTGGGCCGGTCATCCCAATTGGTACACGCGAATATCTAAGTTTATCCTGCCGTTTTTGAAGGGGGAACATTTCATTGAAACAAAACTTCTGAGCGAATTGGACGAAGTACCAGAGGACTTGGAAAATTATGTACTGAAGCCACTTTTTTCATTTTCGGGCTCAGGCGTGGTCTTCCATGTGACTCCTGCCGATATTGAGGCTGTGAAAGAGAAAGATCTTTACATTTTGCAAAAGAAAGTTCACTACTCGCCCGTTTTGCAATCTCCCGATGGAAAAGTAAAAGCTGAAGTTCGAATCCTTGCGCTATGGCCTGAAGAAGACAAGCGGCCAACTTTAGTTGGTAATTTGGTTCGGCTCAGCAGGGGAGAGATGATCGGAGTGAAATTCAATAAGGATAAAGATTGGGTCGGAGGAACGATCGGATTGTTCCAAAAGTAAAAAATCCGGCCTGGCCGGATTTTTTACTTTTATGGATTCCAGCTTCCCGGATCTTTTCTCCATTCGGAGAGGGATTTGAGTGCTTTGTCATCAATGTAATTTTGCTGAACAGCTCGGGGAAGAAGTGCTTCGTAATTACTGAGGCAAATCAATTTAACATTGGCATCTGCAAAATTTTTCGCAGCAATATCAAAACCGTAGGTGAATATGGCGACCATGCCTAATACCTCAAAACCTGCATCCCGAAGATCCTGAACTGCCTTGAGTGAACTTCCTCCAGTGGAAATAAGATCTTCTACTACGACCACTTTTTGACCGGGAACCACTTTACCCTCGATCATATTTTCCATGCCATGTCCTTTTGCTTTGGATCGGACATAAATAAATGGAAGTCCCAGATCATTTGCGATCAATGCTCCCTGAGGAATACCTGCTGTTGCCACTCCTGCTATGGCTTCAGCATCCGGGAAGGAGTGACAAACAGACCTAACTAATTGCTCTTTGATCAGGCTTCTGACATTGGGAAAAGAGAGAGAAAGTCTGTTGTCACAATAGATTGGTGATTTCCAGCCGGAAGCCCAAGTGAAAGGTTTGTCAGGTTGAAGCCTGATTGCCTGGATTTCAAGTAGTTTGTCAGCCACCTCAGCAGCTACATATTGATCTAAAATTTCCATACCTCAAAAATAAGAGATTAACTTCTGGGAAGGTTGTGGCAACTGAATTTTTTATGCATTTTTGACCAAATCCAGTTTATCCCAACTCCCGATTCCCTCATGAGAATCTTTGTGAATGACAAACCTCTTGACTTAATCAGTTACGAGGAATTAGATCCAACCAAAACGTACGAGTCGATCTTTCAACCGGAAGATGAGTTACAGCCCCATTTTCCCTGGCAAGATGACGTGCTTTTTCATGAACCTTCTCATGACCTCATTATTCGGCTTTTGTATCTCCTAAGGACGAGGAAATTGAAAGACCTTGATTCGGTTACTCTTGTCACAAAGGATAAACCTGCATTAAAGCAATTTGTAAAAAGTCGCTTTCTCATAATTAAAGCAGCAGGAGGAGTGATAGCGAAGAAAGATAAAATTCTACTGATTTATCGATTAGCCAAGTGGGATTTTCCGAAGGGAAAATTTGATAAAGGAGAAACTCCTGAGCAATGTGCGTTGCGTGAAGTGGAGGAGGAGTGTGCTATTAAAGTCAAAATGAATACGCATGTATGCAATACCTGGCATACTTACACTCAAAACCGAAAGAGTATTCTTAAAAAGACCTTTTGGTATGCGATGGACTGTGTGAATGACTCAACCATGAAACCACAGGAAGAAGAGGGGATTGAGGATATCCGATGGTTTTATGAGAATGAGGCAAAGACTGCCCTGATTAATTCTTATCCATCAATGAGGTTCCTGTTTAAGCAATACCTCAAGAATCACAGTAAACCTCAGATTTTGTAAGGAAGAAACTCATTCACATTGCTTCCATATCGGTGAACTTCCCGGATTATAGTGGAGCTGATGGAAGCGTATTCGGGGGAGGTGATCAAAAAAACAGTTTCTAATTCTTCATTTAGATATCTGTTCATCTGACTGATCGTATTTTCATACTCAAAGTCGGTGGTATTTCTCAAACCTCTGATGAGGAATTGTGCATCATGCTTCTTTGCCAAAGTTGAAGTAAGCTCATTGTAGACAATCACTTTGACAGAACTGAGGTCGACATAGACGCTTTTAATTTTTTCGACCATCAAATCGATCTCGAAATACCTGTTTTTTTTAGTCGAGTTGTAACCGATTCCGATAATCACCTCATCAAAAATCTTCAGGCTTCTCATCACAATATCATGATGACCCATCGTGTAGGGATCAAATGTACCGGGGAAAATGGCTACTTTTTTCATGATCTTGTTTTTGGGTTTCAGGACAAAACTTATCGAGAATCGGACTAGTCAAATTGCCAATTGGTCTCAAAAAGATTCACCGATTTCAAGTGCTTGAATCCATGAGAATAATTCTGATTCGCATGTGGATTAATCAATCTTGCGTGGTGAAAATATTTTTTACACCATTCTTCAGTAATTCCATTCATCTCGGAAGCTCCGAAAATACTCAACCGAACATGATTTCTATCCAATTTCACTTGATTGATCAGGATCATTGAATATTTGAGAATGTCTTCTTTGTCTGCGATTTCAAACATGTTGAAGGCACTTAGTTCCTGATCGACAAATACTGCTGAGTACATATGATCGCCAAAAACGGAAAGAAGGATTTCCTGTCCGATTAAATTGAAGCGTTCTTTGAAGAGATAGGATAGAAACGAACAGGCGCCATGGTAAAATGACACTTCAGAAAATCTTGCTTGAAGTATCCTTTTTAGTTTATCGGGAATGAATGAAACAACCTGCAGGTTGTTGCTGTCCAAAGGCGT
This sequence comes from Algoriphagus sp., assembly GCA_036676605.1. Lineage (GTDB taxonomy): Bacteria > Bacteroidota > Bacteroidia > Cytophagales > Cyclobacteriaceae > Algoriphagus. The sequence goes on along the minus strand of JAKFCO010000094.1, from coordinate 15,545 downwards.
GCTGAAAAAAGTGTTTTCCTTTTTTAAATCTGCTGAAAAAGAAAGGTAAGTTTCCTCATTACCAAGCGAGAAGAGTACACCAGGAACCAGACTGAATCCTTCATGATGAAGGTAGATTTTAGCCGGAAGGTCATATTTTAGAAGTTGATCAGAAACAATTAACTGTTCAAGATTATTCCAGTGGAAATCGGAATAAAAGTGAATTCCAATGTTTGCCTGATTTTTGTCTTTCGCAAAAATATATAGGGAATCGGGATATAAAAAAAGTGATAAACTCGCTGTGTCTTCCACATCAAACTTATCACTTTTAAATACTTTCAGGTTGTTTTCCAAAATCCGAATGGATTATTTCCAGTTACCTTCAGTGGATGCGTCAGTTCTTGAACCTACTTTAAGAGCCTTTTCGTTGTTGTTTAATTTTCTTTCAGGATTAATCGGATCAGGATCCCTGATCTCGAATACGTTGATCTGATAATTGTTTCTTTCAATTTTATCTGCAAAGAACTCGAACTGCTTTCCGCCAGAACCAGGCACTATTGCCATTGTTTCCAAATTGAATTCAGGATATTTTCTTTCGTTGAAGAGAGAATCCATCACCGCCACTGAACCCAAGGTGTCGAATTTTACTGTGATTTCTTCCTTACCATATTCCAATAGTTTAGTGGTTTCTGTACGCTGAACGATCCAAATTTTTCCGTTCTGGATAAAGTTTTTCAAGTCGTTCCAGTTGTCTGCATATTTTCCATTAGAAGCTTGATAAGCTAGATTTGCATCTCGAAGCATTTGAAGTTTTTCGATTGTGGCAGCTTCGACCAAAGCAATCCTTTTCTCTTGCTCTACTACATCGTCTACACCTTTGTAAAGGAGATAACCGAGTCCGATTGCGATGACGAAGAATGCTAAAGATAATATTTTAGGTAGATTCATTTTTGATAAATTTTAAAATCCGGGTAAGGTTGAGGGTTTTTGGAAATGCTATTTTATGGAAATATTTTCAAAATTAAAATATCCTTTATACAATCCTAAGGCCTCAAGAGATTTAATTCCCCAAAAGATTTGATGAAGGGAATTTTGAGGCAAGGAATGGATGTCATTTAAGTCCATCCATTGTATTTCATTGATGATTTGATTCTCTGGGTTAAGTTCGGGATCTGTTCCGAGTTTTAAATCACCGCTTGTCCATTTTACTGAAAAAAAATGTTCTAAAGCATGCAAAGGAGGGTTGAGATACTCATGAACGAATAAATATTCCATGACTTCCACCTTCAATCCGGTTTCCTCTTCAAATTCACGCTTCAGATTTGATTTTGCATTTTGACCAAATTGCATTCCTCCTCCGGGAACTGACCACAAGATTCGACCGCTTCCCATCAAATGCTTGATCATTAATATTTTTCCATCTTGTATCAAAACACCATTCACCCGCATCCGGAGATGATTTCCGAATTTTGATTCAATTTCCTTGGTGATGTTGTCTTTTGGCATTTACATTCGCTTCTATGGGTAAAGATAATCAGCCATTGGCTAGGCCGTCCGAAATACTTCGCAAAAATTTCCCTTTCGAACCCACCTCCGGACAAGCCAACTTTTTTTCAAAAATGGACAAGTTTCTTCTCCTGGACTCTGAGCAAAATCCAACTTTTGTTCTCAGGGGTTATGCCGGTACAGGAAAGACCACTGTGATATCGGCGTTGGTTAAGTCTTTGCCAAGGATAAACATGCGATCATTGCTTTTGGCACCGACAGGAAGAGCTGCGAAAGTAATGAGCAACTACAGTGACAGAGCAGCATATACCATTCATAAGATAATCTACAAGCCCAAAAGCGAGGATGGGTCTCTGGGCGGAGGATTTATCCTTCAGAAAAATTATTACAAGGAGACTGTCTTTATTGTGGATGAGTCATCGATGCTTGCAGATGATGGCGGAATGTCTGGAAATTTGCTTGGAGATCTTATCAGCTTTGTGTTTCACGGTAGCGGAAACAGACTACTTCTTGTGGGGGATACAGCCCAGCTTCCACCCGTTGGCAGTGAGTTCAGTCCGGCATTGGAATCAGAGTATTTGTTGCGGCATTTCAGACTGGACGCCGATCAGATCGAGCTCACCGAAGTGATGAGGCAGCGGCTTGAGTCCGGGATTTTGTATAACGCCACGAATCTCAGAGAGCAATTGAAAGCCGAAATTCCGCAGGTCAAGATCAATACAAGCATGTTTCGGGATATTTTCAAAATGACAGGTGAAAAGCTGGAGGATGGCCTCCGGTATGCCTATGGAAAATTTGGAACTGAAAACACAACCATCATCACCAGGTCCAACAAAGCTGCGGTTCAATACAATCTGTATATAAGGAAGCTGATTCATTTTTATGAAGATGAAATAAGTACGGGGGACTTGCTGATGATTGTCAAAAACAATTACACCTACATGGCGGAATCAGAAAAAGTCAATTTCCTGGCCAATGGCGATATGGCAGAAGTCATGAAAATTCGATCCTTTGAAGAATTATATGGATTTCGGTTTGCGACTCTTGAGCTGCGATTGTTGGATTATCCTGAAGAACCCCAATTTGAGGCAAAAGTGATTCTGGATACGCTTTATTCCCCCAGCCCTTCACTCACAAGAGACGAATACAGAAGCCTTTATGCGCAGGTTTCGGAAGACTATGCAGATGTGGCCAGCAAAGTGGAGCGACAGGAAATGATTCGAAAAGACCCGTTTCTTAATGCCCTTCAGGTAAAATTTGCCTATGCTCTCACCTGCCATAAAGCGCAGGGTGGACAATGGAAAGCTGTTTTTGTAGATCAGGGGTATTTGAAAGAGGATCAGGTAGATAAGGATTTTACGCGATGGCTTTACACAGCTATGACAAGAGCGTCTGAGGAATTGTATTTGGTCAATTTCTCACCTTCCTTTTTCATGAAGCAAAAAGAAGAAAATTGATTCAGCAGGAGTTTGCAACTTTTAACCTTTGAAAAACGTCTTTCTGGCATTGAATTTTTACTTAATGAATTAAACCAGACCGAAATTGGTTTCTTTGATGTTGATCTAAAAAATTTAATATTTGAATTAAATAAGAACAAAAAGCTATGAAAAAATTAGGATTCCTTTTGACTTTGTTTGCTTTGGCACTTGTATTTCAAGCCAATGCACAGGATCAGGCTGCAGGAGCTGTGATCACTTTCAAAGAAAAATCAATCGACTTTGGAGACCTTACCCAAGGTGAAAAAGTTTCTCACACGTTCCAATTGACAAACACAGGAACTGCTCCTTTGATTATTTCAAACGTAGCTGCCACTTGCGGATGTACCGTGCCTAGCTGGCCAAAAGAGCCTATCGCTCCGGGAAAATCTGCTGAGATTCAGGTTTCTTTCAACTCAACCGGAAAAATGGGTAAGCAAAACTCAGTAGTTAGAATCTATTCTAATGCATCAGAGCCTATTGAAAAGGTGTCGTTGATTTCTAACGTCATCCCAAAAACAAATTGACCTTAAAATTTTAAATTGATATAAGCCTGTCATACTTTTGACAGGCTTTTTTTATACCAAAACCCCTTTCGCTATGGAAATTTTCATGCACTCCGAAACTTGGATCGCATTAGTTACCCTGACCTTCCTTGAAATTGTCCTGGGAGTCGATAACATCATCTTTATTTCCATTGTATCCAACAAGCTTCCTGAAGAGCAACAGGCAAAAGCAAGAACGCTTGGATTAAGTCTTGCCCTATTCTTCCGAATTGGTCTCTTGTTGGGGATTTCCTACATCATTAAGTTCACAAATCCACTCATAACGCTTTTTGAACATGGCTTCAGCGGAAGGGATTTGATCCTGGGTGCAGGTGGGCTTTTCTTACTTTACAAATCGACCATGGAGATCCACCATAAGATGGAAGGTTACCCTGAAGAGATCAAGGCACAATCGGCAAAAAGCTTCGGAAGTGTGATTGCCCAGATCATTTTACTGGATATTATTTTCTCATTTGACAGTATTCTTACAGCCGTGGGATTGGTTGACCATGTGAGTATCATGATTATTGCGGTTATCATTTCGTTAGGGATCATGATGACATTCGCAGGAAAAATCAGTCACTTCATCAATGTTCACCCTACTTTGCAGGTTCTGGCGCTTTCATTTCTGATTTTGATTGGATTTATGCTCCTTCTCGAAGGCTTCCATTTTGAGGTGCCAAAAGGGTACATCTACTTTGCCGTATTTTTCTCATTAGCAGTGGAGGTCATCAACCTGCGAATGAAGAAAAAGTCTCATGTAAAACCTGTGGAGCTGTTACCGAGAATGAAAGAAGAAGACGAAGAAAAATAAAAATGGAACCCCGGAATACATACCGGGGTTTTTTCCATTGATTTTATTTGATATGGCAAAGAAAGCAGAACGAAAAATAACGATGGGTCAGGTCTTCAAGACCATTATTTGGCCCAGGAGAAAGCAATTGTTTTTAGGATTATTCCTCATCATCATCAGCAGGCTTTCCGGATTGATTCTTCCGGGAGCAAGTAAATATCTGATTGATGATGTGATTCCATCAAACGATCTTGATTTGCTTAAATGGCTGATTTTGATAGTTGTCGGAGCAATTGTCGTACAGTCAGTCACATCTTATTCTTTGACTCAGATCCTCAGTGTCGAGGCTCAAAACCTGATCGCAAAACTCAGATCTCAAGTTCAAAGTCATATCATCAAGCTACCGATTCGGTTTTTTGATAATACCAAAACCGGTGAATTGGTATCAAGAATTATGACTGATGTGGAAGGCGTCAGAAATCTTGTCGGAACCGGCTTTGCTCAAATGATCGGAGGGGTCTTGACGGCAATAATTTCCTTGATTTTATTGATCTCAATCAGTCCGTTGATGACGCTTTACGTGCTGGCACCTGTGGCTATTTTCGGGGTGGTTTCGTTGAAAGCCTTCGGCAAAATCCGACCGATTTTCCGCGAACGTGGAAAAATCAATGCCCAGGTTACCGGTCGTCTGACAGAAACTCTTGGCGGAATCCGCGTGATCAAAGGCTTCAATGCCGAAGCTCAGGAAATCAGAACATTTGAAAAAGGTGTGGACTTGCTTTTCCAAAACGTGAAAGCCAGCTTAACAGCTACCAGTTTTGTGACTTCAGCAGGCACTTTACTTCTTGGTTTGGCTTCTGCCGGAATCATGGGAATGGGCGGATACATGATCATGCAAGGAGAAATGACCTTCGGGGATTTTCTTGCATTTACTCTTTATCTGGGTTTTATGATTGCTCCGATTGTTCAGATGTCCAATATCGGCAGTCAGTTGACCGAAGCATTTGCCGGTCTGGATCGAACGGAAGAAATCATGAATACACCACTTGAATCCGATGATCGTATGCGAACGCTGGACTTGAAAGAATTCCGGGGGGATATGGTTTTTGAGAATGTTTCATTTGCCTATGAATCCGGGAAAGAGGTGGTGAAAGGAATCACATTTGAAGCTCCTTCAGGCTCAGTTACGGCTTTGGTCGGAACTTCCGGTTCCGGGAAAACAACGATTGCAGGATTGGCAGCGACTTTTTTAAATCCTGATTCAGGGACAATCTTTTTGGATGGGCATGATTTGCAGACGATCACGCTTGAGTCTTTCAGATCCCGATTGGGAGTGGTTTTGCAGGATGATTTTCTTTTTGAAGGGACTATCCGGGAAAATATTCTTTTCCCAAGGCCGGATGCCAGTTCTGAGCAGTTGCATTTAGCCGTTCGGGCAGCTCATGTGCAGGAGTTCTCAGATCGATTTGAAGACGGATTGGACACGCTGATTGGTGAGAGAGGAGTGAAGCTTTCCGGAGGTCAAAGACAGCGGGTTGCAATCGCCAGAGCGATTTTGGCAGATCCAAGGATTTTGATTTTGGATGAGGCCACGTCAAATCTTGACACTGAATCTGAAACATTGATTCAGGCGAGTTTGAAAGAACTGATGAAAGGGCGAACCACTTTTGTGATTGCCCATAGATTGAGTACCATTCGCCAAGCTGATCAGATCCTGGTAATAGAACAGGGCAAAATCGTAGAGCAAGGCATGCATGATGAGTTGATCGCTAAGCAAGGCAGATATTACCAGCTGTATACTTATCAGGCAAGGATTTAACTGTTGATTTTAAGCCCAAAATATGCATTAGCAAATCTATTACGTCTTGAAAATGCTGCAAAATCAGCCACTTCGTTGCCATTTTCAATCCTGCCTACCAGGCAGGTCTGTTAAACAGAAAATTAATTACACGGAGTACCACGGAGGTAACACGGAGAACCACGGAGGAATGGAGAAAATTTAAAATGAGGGATTGACCGGGAAAAGGACATTTAATTACACGGAGTACCACGGAGAAAAAAAACTCTGTGAAACTCCCCGCCGCGGCGGGCAAGTTGTGACTACTCAGTGTAACCCTGCCTGCTGCCTTAAGGTTTGCAGAGCGGTGCTAAGCTGAAATTTCCAAACAGCCTGATTTTATTGCATTTTCAAGCCTTCCCGATAAAAATCGGGACAGGGCTATTACGAATCCTACTGCATATTCCAGGTTTAACGATATGAAATATATGTGTATTCGCTTGATTGCACGTAACAGAATTAAGTTGGGATTTAAATGAAAAAATCCACCTAACCTCCTTAAATCCAGATAATTATCGGAAGGGGGAGTCACATTTCTGCATCCCGATAGCTATCGGGATTAAACCGATAGGCTTCTATCCATCGTGCAGATATCCTGATACGTATAATGAAATATATGATTATCCGGAACTTTGACACTGATTTATTTAAACAATTGAAAATCCAGAGGAACGTTTGATTTTGGATTTCTTCGCCTGCCCGCGGTGGCGGGGTCTTCCAACCCGATACTTTAAGAAAATTCGCTTACTGGTAGAAAGGCGTATATTCAGTATGAAATAATCCCTTTTTTGTACCGGTGCTTATTATATCCGGTTTTCGACGTTATTTCCATAGGAAAAAACCAAGTTAAACACGAACAAAAAAGCCACCTGTGAGGGTGGCTTTTTTATGATCAGATCACTGATTCGAAATAAGCGATGGTTTTTTGAAGACCTTCTCGCAACTGGACTTTTGGTTCCCAACCGAGTTCCTTTTTGGCCAGGTCAATTATCGGTTTCCGCTGCAAAGGATCGTCCTGAGGAAGCGGCATATATACCAGCTTACTCTTACTGTTTGTCAGTTCGATTACCAGTTCTGCAAGTTCCAGCATGGTGAATTCTCCCGGGTTTCCGATGTTAACCGGACCGGTGAAGCCATCCCGGCTATTCATCAGGCGATACATTCCGTCAATGTTATCATCTACGTAACAGAAGGAACGCGTCTGCTTTCCATCACCATAGATCGTAATGTCTTCACCTTTCAGGGCCTGTACGATAAAATTACTGACCACGCGACCGTCATTTGGGTGCATTCTTGGTCCGTAGGTGTTGAAAATCCGCATCACTTTGATATCTACGCCGTGCTGACGGTGATAATCAAAGAACAGAGTTTCGGCACAACGCTTTCCTTCATCATAGCAAGCTCTTGGCCCGATCGGATTTACATTTCCTCTGTAGCTCTCAGGCTGAGGATGGATTTCCGGATCTCCATAGACTTCCGAAGTACTTGCCTGAAGGATTTTGATTTTCAATCGCTTGGCAAGACCCAGCATATTCATTGCACCGATTACAGAAGTTTTGGTGGTCTGCACCGGATCAAACTGGTAATGAATAGGGGATGCAGGACATGCGAGGTTATAAATCTGATCTACTTCTACATAAAGCGGATGCGTAACATCATGTCTCAGCAACTCGAAGTTTTTGTTGTCAAGCAGGTGGTGGATATTTCTTCGGTTTCCTGTGAAAAAGTTGTCTACGCAGAGAACTTCGTTTCCTTCTTTAAGAAGCCTATCACAAAGGTGGCTGCCTAGAAATCCGCCTCCACCGCTAACTAAAATTCGTTTCATCAAGGTTAAACAAAAGGGTTAAAAACACTGAGCGCCAAAAATAAGAATTTGTTTTTCAATAAATAGGTAATTCTCAAAATCGGCCTGACTATCAGAACCAATCTTTTTTCATATCGATGGTAGGATAGGAGTTGGATGAAAGGCGCTCCGAAAGAGCCGTGATTTTCACTAACTCATATTCAAAGAAATACCGTGCCGTTTCAATTTTTCCCAAGTAAAAATTCCTGTCTGCATCCAGGATTTCAAGTCGTTCCAGGCTGACTTTTGCTTGTTTGATCCACATCCATCCGATTGTCAGAAGGCCAAACATTTCCAAAAACAAGGTCGCGTCTGCCAGGAAAATCTCAGCATCTCCAGCGCTTTTTCCTATGACAATTTTAGAAATTCTCTTTACTTTATCGTATTGATTTTCAAATGATAATCTTACATCATCTAAACCGGGATACCTGGTCAATTCATCAATCGACCTATCAATTTCGGCTTTCAGTAATTCCCAACCCATGCCATTGTTGATCAGGAGTTTTCTCCCCAAAATATCCAGCCCATGAATTCCCGTCGTGCCCTCGTGAATGGGGTGAATTCGGGCTTCCCGGTAATATTGCTCTACGGGAAAATCAGTCGTGTAACCTGCTCCTCCCAGTACCTGAACAGCCGCAGAAGTACTTTGAACGCCCATTTCGGAAGGAAAACTTTTGGCTATCGGAGTAAGTAGATCCAACAGATTTTCGATTTCTTTTCTTCGAACTTCATTCGTTTCATGGGCGGCCCGATCCGAAAGCATGGCACAATAAAGCAGTAAAGCCAGGGAACCTTCGGTGACACTTTTCTGGAAAAGCAGCATTCGCTTCACATCCGCGTGCTCAATTATGGGAACCTGAGGCTTTGAGATGTCCTTTTCGTTAATTTTTCTGCCTTGAGGTCTTTCTTTTGCATAGGCAAGCGAACTCAGATAAGCTGCCGTGGAAATGGCAACCGCATTCATGCCCACACCCAGTCGGGCTTCATTCATCATTTGGAACATATATTTCAATCCCTGATTGGCTTCGCCTACCAAAAAACCTTCACATCCATCTTCAGATCCTATCATCAGGTGGGCAATGGGAGCCCCTTTATACCCCATTTTGTGGTAAAGTCCTTCTGTGAGGACATCATTCGGCTGAAGATCAGGCACTCGCTTTTGGGGCACGACAAACAATGAAATTCCTTTGGTTCCGGCGGGAGCACCCTGAATCCTTGCCAGCATCAGATGAATTACATTTTCGCAGGCATCATGATCGCCGCAGGAAATGTAGATTTTCTGGCCTTTGATTTTGAAAATCCCGGGATCTTCAGTGGGAAAGGCTGTTGTACTCAAATCGGATAAAGAGCTTCCTGCATCCGGTTCGGTCATAGCCATCGTTCCTTGCCAGTCACCGGAGTACATTTTTGGGGTGAAAGCATCAATCAACTCTTTTGATCCAAAAGTTCGGATCAGATTGGCTGCACCTGTGGTCAAAAAAGGGAAAACGCTGGCAGAATAATTTGCAGCCTGTAGAATAAAACCTGATGCAAGGTGAATAGTCCAGGGCAATTGCTGACCTCCGTCCTTATATGGAAAAGTTGCGTTGATCCAGCCGTCTGTTCCGAATTTCTTGACGATTGCCTTCATTCCGGGATGGATTCGGATTTTACCATCCACCAACTGGGGTTCTTTCCGATCCATTTCGGTCAGAAGAGGATACAAATTCTTCACCGCTATCTGCTCAGCTGCGTCTAAAATGAGTTTGAAAGTTTCCTCATTATGGTCTGAGAAAAAGGGTATTTGAGTGAGCTGATTGCAGTTCAGGTTTTCAAAAAGCTGGAAAAAAAGGTCTTTTTTAGAATAAAACAGGGCCATAATTCATCGTTTTCTGAATTTAAGGGAAGGATTGGTCAGATGGGTTGGCTAATTCAATTATATGTGTGTCCGAATTTTTCACGAGGGAGGGATAGAAGCCTTTCGGTTTTAATCCCGATAGCTATCGGGATGCGAAAATGTGACTCCCTCCGCCGCGGCGGAGGGTTAGGGGGATTTTTTTTAAGAGTAATCGAAGCCTCTCTGTTTTTCAATCTTTTCAGCAATTTTTTTCCTTGTCACTTTTTGAAGCCAAAAAGTAACCAAAAAGCTTAATGCCTGGTTATTTACTTCAAATAGGCAGAGTTTATTAATAAAAGAAGTATTCGTGGCTATTTGATTTTAAACATTGATCAACCCTAAAAATGGGTGGATTTCTCTCGTTTCACTTCGAGAACTAACCCATTTTCTTTACGGATTGATCTGCTGTTTAAAACCGTAAATTCCCAATGGCATTACCTAACCCGAAACATTTCAAGTCAACTTCGGCACCATCGCTAATTCGGACATTTTTTATAAAAGATCATACGGGCAAAATTGTGAATAGTCAGATTCAAAATTGTCTAACTCAATTCCTGTTAGAATCAGGACACTTTTCCCGGCGGTTTTTAATTTTACCGGGAATTCAAAATGCCGGATTCTTACTTGTTTTTGCAATAGAGTAGTGCCTGCTCAACACCTCGGATTTCAGCCAAACCTTTGAGTCTTCCAATGGCAGAATAACCAGGATTCGTCTTTTTATGCAAATCATCCAGCATCTGATGTCCGTGATCCGGTCTCATCGGAATGCTTTTTCCACGCTTTTGTTGCATTTCGACGATTTCATCGATCACAGCTACCATTGGCACATCGCCTTCCAGATGATTGTCTTCAAAGAAATTGCCTTCCGAATCTCTCTTGGTGCTGCGCAAATGGATGAAATGGATATTATTTCCAAATTCTCTCACCATTGCAGGAAGGTCATTGTCGGGTCTTACCCCGTAGGAACCAGTGCAAAAACACAATCCATTATTTGGACTCGGCTGATCTGTCAGGATTCTTCTGGCATCGGCAGCGGTGCTGACAACCCGGGGTAAACCGAAAAGTGAAAAAGGCGGATCATCCGGGTGAATTGCCATAAATACGCCATTTTCCTCGGCTACCGGAACAATCTGATCCAGGAAATAACGAAGGTGATCCGCAAGTTTTGCAGCATCGATTCCGGAGTAAGTTTCCAGCATGGCTTTAAACTCATCCAAGGTATAGCCGATTTCGGATCCCGGAAGACCTTTCAGCATATTGTCATTAATGAGCTTGCGCTTTTCCATCGAAAGCCCATCATAATATTCTTTGATTTCGGCTTTCTCAACCTCTGAGTACTCTTCTTGTGCTTTTTCTCTTTTCAAAACGAGGAGATCAAAAGCCTTTACTGCTTTGCTTTCATAGAGTAAAGCCTTCACTCCATTTGGCAGTTCGTATTCAAGATCAGTTCGGGTCCAGTCCAGGATCGGCATGAAGTTGTAGCAAACGGTGAAAACGCCTTCTGCTGCCAGATTTCTGATGGTTTGCTTGTAGTTCTCGATGACTTTCAGGTAATTTCCTGATTGGGTTTTGATCACTTCGTGCACAGGAACAGATTCCACAACGGACCAGGTCAAACCTGCGTCCTCGATTATTTTTTTCCGTATCGCGATTTCTTCCCGGCTCCAGGTTTCTCCATTGGGAATATGGTGCAAAGCGGTCACGATCCCGGTAGCTCCGGCTTGTCTGATATCTCTGAGGCTTACCGGGTCATTTGGACCATACCAGCGCATGGTTTGTTCCATTTTATAGGTCATGGCAATGTAGTTGTTAGGTTAAAGGTTTAATTGTTTTACTGGCTGGATGACCGATGACGGATGACCGAAGAAGGCATTTCGCTAGTTTTTACCGAATTCTATGCCGCTTTAAACTTTTACTTATGCAATTGTGGTAATTCATAATCATAATTAATTTTTTGAAAATCCTCAAATCCAATAAATGAATTCTCACGAATTAATTATCACGAAGTCTATCTCGCGTAGCTTATCTCACGAAGCCTATTTCGCGTAGCCTATCTCACGAAGTCTATTTCGCGTAGCCTATCTCGCGAAGCCTATCTCGCGAAGCCTATCTCACGTAGCAAAGCGAAGTGTATTTCACCTTAGGCATATTTCGCGTAGCCTATCTTATAGAACTTATCTCGCGAAGCCTATCTCACGAAGTCTATCTCACGCAGCGAAGCGAAGTGTATCTCTTTTAAACCCCTGAATAAGCGCTGAAACCTCCGTCAACAGCGATAATGGTTCCGGTGACAAATGCCGAGGCATCGCTGCAAAGCCATTGCAAAACGCCTAGCAAATCTTCCGGCTTCCCAAATCTCCGCATGGGTGTATGCGTGATTATTTGATTTCCCCGACTGGTCAATCCTCCGTCTGCTTCTGTCAATAAGGTACGATTTTGCTCTGTGAGGAAGAAGCCGGGAGCAATTGCATTCACCCGGAATTCAGGTCCGTGTTTGGCTGTGAGTTCAACAGAAAGCCATTTGGTCAGATTGTCGATTGCGGCTTTCGCAGATGCATAACCCATCACTCTGGTCATGGGTCTCGTTGCAGCCATAGAACTGATATTCAGAATATTTCCCTTGTTTTCTTTAAGCATCAAAGGAAGTAAAGCTTTGATCGGAAGTACCGTTCCCAGATAGTTGAGATCCAATACTTTTCTGAGAGAATTGACATCCAGATCCAGAAAATTCTGATTGGGAGTGATCACCGCTCCGGGCATATTTCCTCCTGCTCCGTTGATCAAAATATCGATGGAACCATGATCAGATTCGATCCGGGATGCAGCTTCATGGATGCTTGTCTCATCGGTCACATCGGTATAATACCCGAAAGCTTTTCCACCGCTTTGGTTGATCTCAGTGACCAGTTCATCGACTTTTGCTGGAGTGCGGCCAAGGATCAAAAGTATTGCCCCCTCTGCAGCGAGGTGCAAACTCATTGTTTTCCCGAGAACACCCGTGGCTCCGGAAAAGGCAATCTTTTTTCCCTCTAGGGAAAATATGGAAGAATTCATGATCAGATTTTAAAATTCTTTGGACTGAAGTCAAAATAGGATTTGGCGTTGTTGTAGCAGATATCCTGAATGATTTTGCCAAGCCATTTTTCATCCCAGGGCAATTCGCCTTTGGCTACATCTTCGCCAAAGAGGTTGCAAAGGATCCTGCGGAAATATTCATGTCTCGGAAATGAAAGGAAACTTCTGGAGTCAGTCAGCATTCCGATAAAGCAACTGATCAATCCGATATTTGAGAGGGAATTGATTTGCTTTTCCATCCCGTCTTTTTGATCGAGATACCACCACCCGGATCCGAACTGGATTTTGCCTTTCACCGATCCATCATTGAAGTTGCCGATCATGCTTGCCAGTACTTCATTGTCACGAGGATTCAAATTATAAAGTATTGTTTTGGCAAGCTGATCTGAGGAATCGAGTTCGTTCAGGAATTGAGCCATTGGTCTTGCCTGATCAAAATCTCCGATCGAATCAAATCCTGTATCCGGGCCAAGTGTCGCAAGGCCCCGGGTATTGGTATTTCTCAAAGCTCCCAGGTGAAATTGTTGCACCCATCCCTTGGCATGGTACATTTTACAAAGCTCGCGCAAGGTATAGTATTTGAAATATCGGATTTCCGTATTGGAGATGCTCTGTCCTTCCAGCAGGTCATTGAAGATGTTTTCAATGTAAAACTCATTGGTATCATTGAAATACAAATGTTCCAAACCATGATCCGAAAGTCTGCAACCCCGATCGTGGAAATAGTCGATGCGGTTACTCAGGGCCTCCAATAATTCATCATAACTCTCAATGGAAATACCACTTGCGGCAGAAAGTTTATTCAAATAGGCCAGGTAAGTTTCAGTATTCTCTACTGCGAAAGACTTGTCAGGTCTGAATGCGGGAAACATTTGAAATCCTGCATTTTGCTGATGGAAATCAACGTGATTTTCCAAAGTATCTGCCGGATCATCCGTGGTGCAAACTGCCTCAACTTTCATTTTTCGAAGGAGTGAAGGGGCGCTGAAATCAGGCTGAGCAAGTAACTCGGAAGTTTGAGCGTAAATTTTGGACCCGTTTTCTGAGTTCAAAATTTCATTGATTCCGAAGTACCGCTTCAATTCCAAATGAGTCCAATGGTAAAGTGGATTTCGCAGCGTGTATGGGACAGTCGCTGACCATTTCATAAACTTATCCTTGTCAGAAGCTTTTCCGGTGATGAATTCCTCGGATATTCCCAGCGTCCTCATTGCTCTCCATTTGTAATGGTCACCGGCAAGCCAGATTTGAGAAGTATTCTCGAAAATTCGATTTTTTGCGATTTCAGCAGGAGGGAGATGATTGTGATAATCGATGATGGGAAGGTCTTTGGCATACTCATGATAAAGGATGCGTGCATATTGGTTTTTCAAAAGAAAATCTTCTGAAAGGAAGGCCGTTTGGGTTTCAGTGGGTATCATCTACGTTGGGATGGCAAAGAATTGACTATTAAATGCAGATTCAATTTACCCCGAAATCAATGCTTCTCAGGAAATAAATACGAAAACGATTGCGAAATAATTTGAACGGTTAGGAGTGAATATATCCAAACCTGTGTAACTTAAATTTGATTACCCTAACCCAAAATTAATCTTACGCCATGGCATCAGGAGTGAATTTAAAAGAGTTGGCGGCGGAGCTGAAACTTTCCCCATCGACAGTTTCCAGAGCATTGAATGACAGTTACGAAATCAGTGTCGAGACCAAGAAAAAGGTGATCAGTATGGCTGAAAAGTTGAATTATCAGCCGAACCCATTTGCCAGAAGCCTCCGGGAAAACAAAAGCAAAACCATCGCTGTGGTGATCCCTGAGCGTATCAATAATTTTTTCGCCCAGGTAATTGACGGAATAGAGGAAATCATGCAGCAGCATGGTTATCATCTGTTGATTTACAATACCCATGAGGATGTAGATAAGGAAAAAAAGATCATTTCACTTCTGCTGAATGGCAGAGCAGACGCAATCGTAATGTCTGTTTCCAGCCAAACAAGTGATGTTTCTCATCTGGAAAGACTGCATGAGAGGGGAGTTCCTTTGATTTTCTTTGATCGGATTTGCAGCGGGATACCTACTACCAAATTCATCACCAATGACTATGAAAGTTCCTTTGACGCTACCAAACATTTGCTTCAGCAAGGCTGTAAAAAAATAGCTTTTTTGATGTTGGGCAAAGAGCTTTCGATTACCAAAGAAAGACATCGTGGCTATTTGGATGCTTTAAAAGAAGCAGGTTTGGAGGCTGATGCCTCCTTTAATATCACTTGCAGCCAAAATGAAGAGACAAACATTGAATTAATCAGGGACCTGCTTTTGTCAGAAAACAGACCGGATGGTATTTTTTCATCAGTTGAAAAACTTGCTTTGTGCACATACCATGCAGTGAAGCGCACCAATCTGAGAATACCGGAAGATTTAAAAATTATCAGCTTCTCCAATATGAGTATCGCTGGATTGCTCAATCCATCTTTGACTACGATCACTCAGCCGGCTTTTACGATCGGAGAGGAGTGTGCGAAATTGCTGATCAGAAAGCTTACCAGGCCGAAGCAGCCCGACTTGCTCAATCAGGTAATTACAGTTCCGTCCAAAATCACCATTCGATCTTCTACGGTAGC
>JAKFCO010000093.1:0-22554 GCA_036676605.1 Algoriphagus sp. | reverse complement strand
CAACCCCGAACGGGGTTGAACTATTGGAGAAAAGGAATAACAAAATCCAAAAAAAAGGAGCTTCTGAAGTGGAGCTTTGGGATTAACTTGCGACTATCGTGACTTTCTGTAATTCTTGGGCCAGTTTATGGAGTGTACGCTCTATTTTTTTTGCTTGCTCCTCAGATGGATTTTTCGCTCCGGATACATACTGTCTAAGAAGCCCGGGATTCATTCCGGCATGTTCGGCGACGTTAGAGATTTTCAAAAAGTCAAATCGCCGAAACAGCGCATAGATATCAAATTGACACTCAAATTGAACTGTTTCAGGATTTACTTCTTCAAAGTCCCATAAGAGGGCTTTCATTTTTTCTTCGAGTTCCGGGATTGAGTCACCAAAGTCAGTGATCAGATTTCCGTTGTATTCCACTCGTCCCCAAAGCACTTTACCATCGCCTCTCTCAATGGTTAAGGGGATTTTTACGATTTCCATTTTACGATCTGTTTTGTCTGTTTGTTAAGTTATCTGGTATTCCGAAGAGGTAGGCTATTTAAGCCCAGCCTGTTTCAGAATGGAATTTAAGGTTCCTATCGGTATGTCCCCTCCATGAATGGGGACTGTTACTTTTCCCAGCTTCACCGGGTGAATTAATTGAAGATGGCTTCCTTTCTGATCTTTTTTGAGCCAGCCATCTTTATGAAGCAACTTTAGCAACTCGTTTACTTTCATGATTCAAAAGTAACAAAAATGCTACCAAAAAACAAATGAGAAGTAGCATTTTAGATACTTTGTTTATGCAGATTAGGAGGGAGCATAGAATTACAAATTCCAAAAAATAAAAGGGTGTAATTGCAAATTACACCCAGTCCAAACCAAGCTTTGACTACGCCGAGAGGAGTGTATTTGCTCCCGATGGCTATCGCGGATTACACCCAGCGTCATGTTGATCTTTTGAGGTGAAAAGGAAAGTCAACACCTAGCGGGGGAGCACCTTGTTATAAAATTTTGTTGAGCTTGATATATTGAAGAAGCATTATTGTTTTGGCGTCCTTTATTTCTCCGAGTACAACCATCTTCATTGCTTCATCAATGTTAAGTTCCAATACTTCTATGTTTTCTTCTTCATGTTCAACGCCACCACCATCAGTTACTTTCATTTCTTTTGCATACTCAGCAATAAAGAAATATAAAATCTCAGTTACTGAACCTGGCGACATATATGCTTCAAATATTTTCCGTACATCTGAGATTTTGTAACCTGTTTCTTCTTCGGTTTCTCGTTTTATACAATCTTCTGCATTTTCGCTGTCTAATAAACCTGCACAGGCTTCAATAAGCATTCCTGTTTCATTTCCATTTACAAATGTCGGAAGACGAAACTGTCTTGTAAGAATAACAGTTTTTTGCTTTATGTTGTAAAGCAAAATTGTGGCCCCATTGCCTCTGTCGTAGGCTTCTCTACTTTGAGTGAGTTTAGTCCCATCTTTTTTGGTGTACTCGTAAGTTATTTTTCTAAGTACATACCAATTGTCAGAAAGGACTTTTGTTTCTAATATTTTTATGTTGTCTATCATTTGTAAGTTGTCTTTTTAAATTTTCTTCGGTTATCGGTTATCGGTTATCGGTTATCGGCCAATTGTGCTGGGCACGGTTGGTGAGCTTGTCGAACCATGTCGAAGCATCGGTCATCCAACTCGTTGCCTACTGGTAGACAAGCGTATATACAGATCCCCAATAAATCAAATGTGGAAGTCAAATTCAGACATATCAAGAAGGAGAAATGGATTTGAGAAATTTAGTAGTTTCTTGAACTGCATCTGCATCCGTGATTCTTCCTTTGACAAGCCAGGCTGTCCCAAAGGCTGTAAGTGCCACTGTTTCAAATAGGAATGGAATAGGAAAGTTGATTTCTAAATAATCATCCAAGAGAAACCCGTAAACAAATACTATCCCAATGCTCCCCAAAATAATCCATCCACACCAGCGGTATAGGAGATCATGATCGCCTTTCCCAAAATCACCTTCTTTGTTCCTTCTTCTAAAATTGACTAAACAAAAAGTAGCCATCATAATAAGAAACAAAGCCGCTGAGCAGTAGTGAATCCAACCAACCAGCTCCGTAGTGGTAAAGACAAATAGATTATCTTGAATAGGTTCTGTGGATGAAGTGGGAAAAATAACAATCCCCAAAGCAGAAATTCCCGCCACTGTGGATACCAGCTTGTCAGTAATCCAGCGCCACTTATCGGTGGGTTTGGGCTGATAGCCAGTATAACAAAATAAAAAGATGGCCACTGTTACTAAAATCCCGATAAATAAGGGTGCAGAAACGGTATAGTAAAAGTGACTGATAGAGGATTTAAGATTTCCAACGGGCTCATAGCTGGCAACCGGGCCCAAGATGGCAAAACGAGGATTATTTAGTAAATCCAGTCCATTGGCAATCGCATTGGCAATCCAACAAGCCCAGGGCAATCCTATTCCCAAAATACCGATCCACCGGCGCAAGGTGAGGTAAGAAACCACATGAATGTCATTTTCCGGCTTCATAGTTTAAATTAGCTGTTTTCAAGTTTTACCAGTTGCTTCTGTTACCCCAATGGTTACAGGACACCCTATAGACCCGAGCAAAGTAATGACAAACAAAGTACCCAAAGATTTTCATACTTGATGTTTACTTAAGAGAAGGAATAAAGATTGGGTGAGAATTGAGAGGTCAAAGGTTTTTGGATTAGAAATTCGGAAAGATTGGGGGGTACTTGAAAAATTTGAAGAATTTTGGATTGTATCCAATTGCAAATTGGGCCGGATAGGAGGGTAGGACAATGCGTAAAGAAATGATCCATTGAATCATTTTAGCATTGGGCCAGTCCCGACAATTGTCGGGAGCAGGGGAGGCAAATTACACCCAGCGTCTAGTCGATCTTTTTAGGTTAAATGGCAAGTCTACACCCAGCAGGAGTCAAAGAATTGGTGGATTGGATTTTTTGCAGTTCTTGTTTGATGAGTTCTTCAGGTTTGCGACTCAGGGCGGTTCTCTCATAAAACAAGCTGTCAATCTTTTGGTCGAGCGTGCGGGTATCCCAATGCTCTATTCGCGCCATTTCCAGGTAAAAAGTGCGTTTCAGTTCATTTTCAATAAACATCAAAGATCGTAAATGTGTCCATGTCAATTGTGTACGCACTGCGTATACAATTTCATCTTCACTAAAAGTATACGCAGCGCGTATACAATGCAAAAGTTTGCGGTCACTCCAGCCTTTACCGTAGCGCTCGGTAAGTTGGGCTGCCAGTTTTTTGATAATTTCTTTGCCATATTCCGCGCGTTTGTTGTAGAGTACGTCATCTTTAATCCGCTTGCCAATATGCCAATGCATCAGGCAAACCTCGGCATTAACCGTAGCTGCCAAGCGGCTTCGCGTGCCCTCAATGATTTGGCAAACATCACTGTATAATTGGGGGGTATGTTTTTCTATCTCATCCATATGCTAATCATTCATTTTCGGAAACGAGCCCTGCATCAGTTCCTTTTTATGCAATTTCAATTGGTCTATCTTTTTTGCTTGCATCCTCAGATGCGAGAGGGAATTACAAATTCCAAAAAATAGAAGGGTGGAATTACTCCCGACAAAAGTACGGGATTACACCCAGTCCAAACGCTTATTCTACGCTTAGTCGGGCTTATAGCTCACGGCCGTCTACTCGATTAGCAGTAGGCCTTATTTTTCTCTTTCGTGTCATTTAGCTTTTTAAATATTCTTCTACGTCATAAACGTTGTCATTGCCAAACCAAGTCTTAATGTTTGTAATTGCAGAGTTGTCAAGGTCTGATAAACATAAAACAAATAAATTGTCAATTGCTCTAGAACATTCAACGTAAAACAAATTTCTTGTTCTTAATTTTCTTTCAGGGTTTTCTTCGGTGTCATTGAAGAAATTCTTGAAATTATATTCTTGAACCCATTCTGTGTCATCAATTAGGGTAAGAACATTTTCAAATTCATCACCTTTTGTTCCGTGTTTAGTTGAAAAAACTGTGTTGTTTTGAGCGTGTTTCCAAAAACTTAAAAGTTCAACATAAGACAATTCCATAAAAGAGTCAAACAAGTTTTTATCTTTAGTTTGTCTTTCTTTTTCTTCGGCCGTTAAATTTTCTGTGGCAATAGATAATCTTTCAACAAACTCATTAAGTCTTTTACTTAATATAAGACCATTAGCCGAAGTAAATTCATAAACTTCTCGTATTTTCAAATTTTGTCTATTAACTGAAAGATTATCAAGAAGTTCTGAAATTTGTTTTTTGTGACTGTGCTTAAATTCTCCGCTTAGAATTGTGCCGTTTTTTCTGATAAACCTAATAACATTATTTTGATTTTTCTCATTCCAAAAATTAACTAAATGTTCTAAGCCAATTTTTCTTTCTTGTGAAGTCTTTTTATCAATAGTTCCAACAAAAAAGGTAATCAAAGGATGATTTCTGTCAAGAAATCTTTCTTTGGTGCTTTGACCAAACCTCGTAGAAAAAACAGAATATAAATTTCCAAATCCTGCTCTTTTAGCAACACGGCTATTGGCAAGAACCAAAATTTTAGAATTTGAATCTCCCTCAAATTTCCAACCTGAATCAAATATTTTTTTTATTACATTATCGTAAAACTGATTTTTTGTAACTGCAATTTCAGCGTTAAATTCTCTTATTTTAGTCTTGGGTTTATCTGGATGATTTGCCCAATAAATAAATTTGGTACTACCTTGGACTGCCTTCTGTGGCTTTTGCTGAATGTTTTTTCTAAAGTTGTTTAGTAAACTAACGACAGATAGAGAAGAACGATAGTTTTCTTCCTTTTTTACCAATTCAATCTGTGCGCCATTTGATGTGTAGTATTTTTCCAAATCACCAATACCATAATCATATATTTTTTGGTGTGAATCTCCGAAAAAACCAACTACTACCTTTTTACCATTTCGCTTCAAAAGGCAATCAATTAGACAGAAAACTGTCTCTTCTGCAGTATCCTGGTATTCGTCAACAAAAATATAAGGATGTTTTGCAGAAACTATATCTGTCAAAAGAGGATAATTTTCATACATCATTTTAGCGATTACAATTACATCATCGTGTTGAATTATTCCATTTTCAAAATCATTAAATGATGTATCGTTGTATTCAATTTTGCTAATAGAATCAATTCTGTCGACTAGTTTTTCTATGTATCTTGAATCCGCTTTCCCTTTTGCTTTGTCCTTTTCAAAATTTATTTCATTGAGTTTGCAAAGTTCAACTTTCAGTTGCTTTTGATATTGTTTTATTGAAGTCCACAAAAACTCGTGAATAGTTGATACAAGAACTAATTCATTGTTCTCAATTCTATCATTAATTTCATTTTTGGCTACGTTGGTATAGGTAATACAAACTATCTTTTGATTTATCTTTTTTAAATCCTCACCTTTATTTTGAATGAGATAATTTAATGTTTGTATTAGTGTATATGTTTTGCCAGAACCCGCACCGGCTTCTAATACAAAGCTTTTGCGGTCATCAATGTATTGTGAGATTTGTTCAAAAGCTGTCATATTATTCTGCATTTTCATTTTTTGCCAACCACATCAAACCTTCTTCAATATACTTAGGGACATCCCAATTTAATTTTGTTTCACTTTCATTAAACGTCATTAACTCAAATGTAAAATCGGTTTTTTCTCCCGGTGCTGGTGCTAATTCGTAAGCACTTTTAGTAAGGTCTTCGCCTTTTAAAAGAGCAAATGAATCTTTGACTGATTTATCTACTTCGTCTAATTTATATGTCGAAATAAAAAATGTCTTGTTTCTATTTATGATAGCTTCTTCAAGACTCCTTGCTACATACTCCGAACCATTTTCCTTGATTTGATAAGCAACACGAATCAACTCTGAATCATATTTATCATTTTCGGGACAGTTTATAAGGTCGCTAATTAGTTTCTTTTTAGGTAACCAATTTAGCAAAGTTGAATTTGATGTTTCCGCATTTACTGTGGCAGTAGGACAAGCTTTGCGAATGTCCGCTGGATTTATGGAATCTATATCGGTTATTACTAAACTTTTGACATTGACAAATTTCAAAAGCTCCTTAAATTTTACCGTATAAGCCCCACCAACTTCAATTATTGAAACATATTCATTGTTCAGTTTCGCTGCAACTTTAATAATCATTAGCGGAAGTAAAATTCTTTCTGTTGTTCCTTCAACAAGGATTACCTTGTCTGCAAAAAATATGTCGCACCTATGAAGGCTCATGTATTGTTTTAGAAAACGGAACGTTTCTTTATCACTTGCTTTATGCTTAAAATCATTAAAGTCCTTTACTTCAACCTTGTATCGCTTTTCAGCCTTAATGTATATTTTTGAAAAATATCTAATTCTTTCAAAACTTCTATCTACGTCTATGCCTGCTTCAGTAACAATATGAGATGAATGAGTGCTTATAATTACTTGAACTGATAATCCTTCCTTTTCCTTTGTTTCTTTAATTGTTCTTTTAATTTGAGAAATAAAAACCTGTTGCATTTGTGGATGTAAGTGGGCTTCTGGTTCTTCAATTAAAATTATAAGTGTTTCAGACTTGTTTAAAGGTGCTGCTTTTTTGAATTTTTCTATAAAACTTACCACTTTTAAAACAAGATAAATCAGATTACTATATCCTAAACCATTAAAATTTTCAGGTAGTGTAATATTGTCTTGCTTGTAAAAGTATTTTATGTTGTTTTTAAGAATGTTTTCTGGGTCAAATCCTGCTTGAAGAACAATTTCAGGAATTGTTAAATGTGGCTCAATTCCAAATAATTTGAGTTTGTTAAGTAGTTCTTTAAGAATCTTCTCATATTTTTCATTAAGAACAATAGAGGTTTCTTTTAGTTGTTTTTCTAAACTTTCTACATCGTCATTGTTGTCTTTATTTGTTTCTCTGTAGTAGTCAGAAAAACCAACAGCTAATGTTTTGTTTTTATCTGATTTTGTGTCGTCTAATTTTCTTGATGCTTGAATAGTTTCAAAATATAAAACAGAAAGAAGTTTGCGTTTGAAGTTTTCCTCAATTAAATTATCACCTCCATAACATTTGATGTCATAATATGATGTAATATTTTCATTTAACCACTCAATTAATTTTTGATCCTTTTCTTTTCGTCCAACAAATGAATTGAACAGTCGAATACTGTCCTTTGATTGGTATTGTAGTTTTATTGTTGCCGTATTTTTCGCATCATCAAGGTCGCTTATGAACTCTGAAAGATTAATTAAGCTGTCTTTCACTTTGTCATATTCAAGTTGAATTTCAACCCGAATGCTTGGCATTGACGAAATTAAAGAAGTTTCTAACTCGTCTTTTTTTTCTTCATCGGTTTCTTTTTGTAATTCTTCAAATATTCCGAAACATTTTTCAAATTGGGCAGATGATGAGTGAGAAAAGTCGTGAAAAGCAAAATTATTCTTCTCACTAAAGAACATATTTACAACTTCAAAAAGGGATGTCTTTCCTGTGTTGTTTTTACCTACAATAAGAGTTATGTCTTCTTCAACATTTAGCTTAACATCTTCTAAAAGTCTAAAGTTTTTTATGGAAATGTCTTTAATCTTCATTAGCTCATTTTTGATTTACTTACTGTCGGCAAATATTTATTTAAAGTCGTTTGTGTCGCTCGTGTTGTGTCGTGATAGGCTTACTGCTAGCGGTAGGTTTACTTGTCATCATAATGGAATATCCTCAAATTTTATGTCTGGTCTGTCCAACTCAACTAATTTGTCTGTAAGTATAGCAAGAGCACCTAATAATACGGCAGTATTTTTAGAATGTTGCTCTTGTAGAATTTGAAATATTTTTTTTAGAGGAACTGTGTCTGCCTTTTTACCTACATAATTATGCGGCTGTAAGTCCGATATGCCTCTTTTATGGAGTAGCCCCGAACGATAACTATTTAATTCATCTAAGTTGTCCGATGAAAAGAAGTCAAACATGAACTGAACATAATTGATGTCAAGTAAGTGTTTGGGCAACCCTTCTTTTAATGCAGAAAGTTTCGCTTTATGTTTTGGTTTTGAATCCAGATTATTGATTTCATGTGTCAAGCCAATTAGGACTACTATTTTCTCTACTGATGCCTTTAAGTAAGAGAAAACCAAGTCAGCTCCCATAATGGCATTGATTTCAGCGTTGATAAAAAGTGCGTCCTTCTTTTTTCGTTCGGAATAGTCCACCAGTCGTAGAAACTCATGTAATGAGATAGCAATTTTTTGTTGCAAGTAAAGTATCTCGTATAAGTAGTCAATAAGTGTGTCGCTGTTGGGATGCTTGGCTTTTCTTATAGCGTTAAATGCAAAATGGCTGTGAATGGTCAGAAAATACTGAAGAGAAATAACAGGTATTTTTACAATCATTGGATGTGTCAAAAGGCACATGAAAGGAACTTGCTCTAATAAATTTAGGTGAAGAATGTCCGCAGTTTCACGATACCTCATTCGTGTTAAGACAGTCATAGATTCCAATGCGTCTGCTTTTGTCTTATCACTTTCTGTTAAGTTGGTTAAGTCCCACTCTCTTGAATTGTGCCAAGCGATAAGTTTAAATAAACTGTCCGCATAGTCAGATTTATTGCCAAAAATGTCTCGCATGAATACATCTATTGCCGCTTTTTGAAGTAAGTCGTCTGACGGCTTCCATTTTAAACTAAGTATGCTGCGAAGTTTAAGTCCTAAAGTTTCATTTTTCCAAAGTTGTTCCGTCGGAATAACTGCAAACATTGAACCTGCTTGTGTCTTTGACCCAATCATTACTAACACTTCGCCTTCAACTTTGAACAGGTATTTTGTCAGCAGTCCTCTCAACATCAATTTTGTTGTTATAGTCGTCAGTTTAGGGTTTGCGCGGTCGCTCAAAACTTACCGCTAACGTTTTGCCTTACGCAACTCTTTCGTAAAGCAGGCTCATTTGGAAGCCTTGCGGAACTGTTGCAGGTATCTTTGAATTAGTTTTTGTTCAGGTTGATTTTCATTTTTGAATCATCAGGCTCTAATTTTCGAGAATTCCTCTCACTTCAAAAATTCCTTCTTCCTGGCTTCCCCTAAAAATCTCTTTCAATATACCGAGCAGAATAGTTTATTTCCAAACCATTCATGAAATAATTCTAAACTTTTCGGACATCTTGCGATTTCAATTTTAACCGGGTTTCTAGCGGAAATGAAATTGAGTAATTCATCCACGTTTACACATATTGTTTTACACTCAACTACCCCCTAAACGCCTTCTGACTCAAGCTGCCATACAGTTGTTCCAACTCCTTCAAACTTTCCTTGTATTTGGTTTTCAGGGCTTCTGTTTTTTCAAAAGTTTCACCAAATCTGTTTTGAAGTACAACAGGTGGTAGTTTTAATTTTATTCTACGAATTATAGTCAGATTCAACCCGTCCATAATTGCTCCTTTAACATTGTTACTCATCTGCCTTACTATATTTGGATGACTATGAAAAGCATATGCAACAAAATATGGATTGGCAATTTTTTTATCCAAAGTGATCGCGGCCAAATGTTTTGAATTGATGCAAAGCGGAATGTCCTTTGGAACAACCGCTGTTCTTCCTAATGTGGCCATAATTGAAATCAATACATCACTTGGAAAAACTGTATATCGTTTTAGTTCTTGATACTTTTCAATTGTGATACATCGACTTCTTTTCCAGTCAAATCTATTCGAGACAACATTGTCAATTCCCAATACTTTTACGTCACCTATTTCTGTAAATTCTCCATGGAGAAGGCTGCTGCCAAAAGGTCCAGTCCTCATACTTCCTTTTTTCCTATCAGCTAATTCTTCGAATTTTACTTCTTCCCATTTTTCTGTATCAGGATTTGAAAAAAACATCTCCAAAAACGTACTTTTCAAAAATTCATCCAACAGGCGAATGCTTTCTTTGCGTTTGCTGATTAGGTTTTCGGCTTTGTTTAAAAGGTTGGAAATGTGGAGTTGGTCGGAATCCGAAATATCAGGAATTAGTAAACTGTCGATATACTCATTCTTCAAATTGTTTATTAAAGCCCCACTAAGTAATCTTCTGATGTGCCTTTTGTATGGAACTGATTTGAAAAATGTTGCTAAATATCTCGGGTTGATATTCTTTTTGGGTCTTACAAGTTTACAGAATGCTCCGAAAGAACCTTCAAAGTCACTTTCAAAATAAATGTTCTTTCCCACAATTCCTTTACTGCCGCTTGATGCAGCCAAGAGCAAATCACCTTTTTTAATGAATTGTTCAGGCCTTACCTTGCTCTTATGAATGTAGATAAGATCATTTGTGACAATACCTTCTTCTTGAATATTATTTGCTTTTAATACAGGAACATAATCTGATAATGGAGTGGCAGAAATGTCATTCGGTTTATAAGATATACCTCTTATTTGTGTTATTTTTTCTCCAAGTCTTTCGAACTTCATCACATCAATCCTTTTAACTCCGCCAACCCATTTTGAATTTCAGCTTCAATGCTTTCCAGTTTCCCGAAAATCACTTCCGGCTTTTCATAGCTTATTTCTTCGTACACTTCTTCTTTGTAGGTGCTGAGGTTTAGATCAAAGTTGTTTTCTACGATTTCCTTTTTTGGCACGGTAAAGCATTTGCCTTTTCTATCTAAGTTGCCGTTTGTTTCGGATTTGTCGGTTTCCTTACTTTGATTTTTTGAATTGTACTGAGGATCTGATTCTGCAGCAATTAATAAGTCCGATTCCTTTACATCACCTTTTGATTTATAGTTAAGGCGATTTTGATATTGCATCACGATGTCCGATAGGTCGCTGTCAGCGATCTTATTTCGCTTGTCGTCAAGGGTGTATCCATCTGCCTTCATGTCGTAAAACCACACCTTGTTGGTTTCTCCCCCTTTGGTAAAAATTAAGATTGCGGTGCTTACTCCGGCGTAGGGTTTGAATACTCCGCTCGGCACGGCAATGACGGCTTTCAGTTCCGCTTTTTCTATGATCAGTTTCCGCAGCGCTTCAAATGCTTTCCCGCTGTTTTGGATCACTCCGCTGGGTACAATCACGGCAGCCGTTCCGCCCATTTTCAGCATGTTGAAAATCCGTTCGACAAACAGCAGTTCGGTTTTAGTAGTGGGCAGTTTCAGCCCTTCGTTGATATCGCCCTTGTCAATATTACCCGTAAAGGGCGGATTGGCCATGATGATATCATACTGACTGTCTTCGTTGAAGCTTTTGCTGAGTGTATCCTTGTAGTCGATCTGTGGTTGGTCGATCCCGTGCATCATTAGGTTCATCAGTCCAAGACGCACCATCGTGGTATCGATGTCATAGCCTACCATACTTTGCTCCAGGATGTGCTTGACTTCCGGAGTCAGGATAGAACTGATGGTCGCCCGCTCAAACCCATCTTCATCCATTTGCAGCAGCGCTGGATTAGTTTTCCGAACTAGATCGGATAAGATATATTGATAATACCCTAAAATAAAGCCTCCCGTACCACTACTTGGATCTCCCATGCGCTGACCCAATTGTGGGGCGAGGAGTTCGGCCATGAGTTTGATAATATGCCTTGGGGTCCGAAACTGACCGTTTTTCCCGGCTGTGGCGATCTCGCTCAGAAGCATTTCATACACATCGCCTTGGATGTCCTGAAAAGCATGTCCGCCTTGAGTGGCATCTTTTTCAATTTCTCTGAAAATTTCTTCCACGATGTTGATCGCTGACACCAGCAAACTGGCCTTTGGCATGATGAACACGGCATTTGCCATGTGTTTGGAAAAATTGTCTGAATCAGAATTTACAGAATTGGAGGATTTTCCGAATTCCTTTATGAATGGAAACACCTTCATTTGCACATGCATCAGCATCTCGTCCGCAGGCTTGTGTTTGAAGATACTCCAGCGCAGTTCACCTTTATCTATGGATTCGGTGCTGCCGGGTATATCAAACTTTCCGGCAAATCGGGAAACGTAAGTTTCGCCGGTGAATTCGGCATCCCGCTCGCGCTTGGCTTCCAGATCGTCCAGGCGCTTCATAAAAATGAGGTAAGTAATTTGCTCGATGGCAGTTAAGGGATTGGCGATGCCACCTTCCCAGAAGTTCTGCCAAAGTTTGTTAATGAGGGATTTAAGCGTGCTGTTATTTTGGAGCATTAGTTTTTCTTGTTCAATAATTCTTTAAGCGCCTGGCCTTTTGGGGTGAGGCGGTATTTTTGTTTGGGATGATTTTTTTGTGGGTATTTCATTTCAATTATACCCTCATTAAGTGCAGGCACGAGGTAGCCGTCCCTGAAATTGCCTTCATGCGATAGTTTAAGTTTTTGCTGTAACTCTAATCGATTCATTTCCCCATCCATTACTATTACCAGATTTCGAACTTCTACGGTACTTCTACGGTACTCCTGCGGTAGTTCTTCGGTACTTGCGGGGTACTTGCGGGGTACTTGCGGGGTGACTTCGGGGGTGACTTGCATGATAACCGGGCGGTATACGATGCTTTTGAAGTCTTCTGCCTGAATAAAACGGGGTTCAAGAAGTCCTGCGGTAAGGCATTTGTCCACCATATCCGTAGTACCTGTACCCAGCCGTTCGATATACCCGGCCAAATATAAGGGTTCTGCAATGAGTGGATTTGCGGGCACGGAGGTGTGCAATTGTTTTAGCTTCTCGGTTGTCCAGCCCATGGGCAAAGCACCGGGGTTCCAAATCTCTACACGGTCTCTAAACACCATCACCTGCACACTGGCATTGCTGGTGTAATCGCGGTGCGCGACGGCATTTACGATGGCTTCGGCTATAGCCTCTTTGGGGATTTCATAGGATCCGGGGATTGAAATGTGCTCTGCCCGAGTTTCGATGCGGTAATCCAATTTGGTAAGGACAAATTCCAAGGCTTGGTCGGCCAATTCGAATAGCGTTCCTTTGAATACTTTGTAGGAAGGGATGGGTTTTTCTACTACCGTTCCTGCAAAAGAAGCACACCGAACCTCAGAATTGATAAAAAACCGTTGCGGCTCTTTGCCAAAAAGAAGAATGGCCGCGTTTGTAATTCGGCCCTCGGCATAAAGGTTTAGATGAGTGAGAATTCGGTCCGTTGGTTCCGTTTCATTCAGTGGGAAGCCCCTTTTTAACTGGGCAATTCGCACAAAGCGTTTGACTTTTTCCTCGTCAATACTATCCAGTGTGGCTTTTGGGTGAAAGGAAGCATCAAAAGGTCCGGTGCGGATGATTTCTTTTTCTTCAAGATACCGCACCAAGGAAGCATAGACCGAAGATTTCAATTCTTCAACTGAGCTAAACTTCTTCCGAACCAATACTTCCTGGGCTTTGGAGATCAGAAGGTTTTCTTTCGGATGGCGTCCTTCTGAGGAATGATTGGTTAAAAATACCAGCCGTGTTTTATGTAGATCAGTAGCGTGGTTAAACTCCAGTTCGGTGGGGGAGATCCCCTCTGTATTTTCAAATCCGTATGCTTTTCCAAACAGTCCAAGATAAATGTCAGAATGCTCAACTTCTTTTAAGTAGAGCGCATCCGCACGTTGATCGATTGCGGGAAGCAATTCAAATAGGAAAGGCTCAAAGAATTTACCCAGCAGCGGGTCGGCACACAAGTATTCATGCAGAGCTTTGCGCTCTGCTTCAAATTCTGATTGCACACTGCTGATGAATATTCTTTTCTTCACTTGTCTGAATCAGGATTTACTGAATTTTTGGATTTGCTGAATTCGATCTTGGGTGATATTTGGGATTAAAAAGCAATTTATGCTGTAGGCTCTGAGCACCAAAATTGATTAAAAGCCCAAGGGGAAAATCATACGCTACCGTATAGTTTTTAGCCTGTGCTAAATGCACGTCTTCGAGATTGACCACTGCCTTTAGTTCCACAACCACTTTATCTTCTATAATGAAATCAGCTCTTCGTGTTCCGACCATAATGTTTTCATAATAAACGGTTTGTTCTTGTTCTCTCTGAAAACCTAAACCAGCTCTTTCCAACTCGATAGCCAAACAACGCTGATAAATTACTTCCTGGAAACCTGGACCCATGGTATTGTGCACTTTCATGGCACATCCGATAACTTTATAAGTTAGTTCATCCTTCTCCATCTTTCTTTGTCCTCATTCCGAAAATTTTTGCATTCTGTGAATTCTGATTCTGACAATTTACGCTGCCAATACTCGCTCGGTAAATTCGATTATCTCATCAATTTCTGGCCTGTTGAAAATCCCTCTGATTCCTTCAGGATGAAGCATGGTAAAAGGAGATTCGATTAAGTTCCGCTTACTGACCTCACCTTTTTCCAAGACATAACTTTTGAGAAGTTCGAGAAATTGAAGTTGCCTGCCGGATAGGTAACTGTGTTTGGCTATAAAATTATCAAATGCTTTGGTGACAGTCTCAGCAAAAGTTTCCAATTGTTCGATGCCCAAGATGTGTTTGATGAATTGAACTAAGGCAGCTTTGCGGTGATTGTAAACTTTGCGAAGGAGATCAATGGTAATGTGCGGATGCTCGTGGTGAAGTTCTTCCGCCAATTGCTCTACCTCATCCGAGCTGACCTCCAAGCCTTGTTTCAGTTTTTGCAAAATAGGACTGCTAGAAACCAATTCATTGATCTTTTTCTCTACCAGTTCACGATACTTAGCTACACTCAAGGCTTCATGCTGTGGGCCAAATTCCACGAATTCCTTCTCGGCAACAATGTCTTTAAAGTTGAATTTGGGAGGAGTCAAGAGAATGACATTCTCACGGAATTTCATCAAAGGTGAAAGTTTTTGAATCAGATCTTCAAACTTTTCTTCTGAAATGGTTGACCAATAATGATTGCTTTGCGCTTGCCTAATTAATTCCTCTTCCCTTTCAACTATGTTGATGCTCAAGGGAAGTTCTCCGATTTCTTCAACGATGCTATCTTTTAGCGTTTCAAACTTATCTGTTTCCTTGGCTAGGTGAGCTAAAGAAACTTCCACAATGTCTTTTTCAAAACGCATGGCTTTAAAATCCACTTCTGAAACTGTTCGGAGTAATGGTTTAACAAATGCCTCCAAAAATTCCATTTTGTCGGCTGTCAGATTTGTCCAAAAGTTTTCATCTTCCAGCCGTTGCAGCTCATGTTTGGCTTCCATGATGGCCACCGAGTTTTTAGGAAGTGTGGCAAGTTGTTTTCTGATTTTCTGAACCTCGTTGGTAACGATGTCAAACTTGCCTTGAGATTTTGCTTCCTCGATCTTATCCAGCCTTACACCAAATAACCGCACTGGCAAAGGGATTTGGGGTTTCGGTTCTTTTCCTTTCGGATTGATTTTGAAATATTCAAAATTATCCCAACAGTCAAGAATCAGAAAATTGTCCTTTTCTGTACACCAGGGTTTGATTTTTTCCGGTTCAAGAAGTCGGGTTCCTCTACCTATCATTTGCCAAAACTTGGTATAACTGTAAACTGGTTTAGCAAAAACCAAATTCACTAATTCGCGCACATCAATCCCTGTGTCCAGCATATCCACACTGATGGCGATTCGGGGCATATCATTTTGTTTGAATTGCTCAAGAAGTCCGCCTTTGCCATATACCCGAGGGTCTTCGCTCACCAAAACTTTGGCTAATTCGCCTTTGTATTCCGGATAAAGAGAATCGAAAATTTCTTCAACTCTTCTGGCATGTGCTTTCGAAATGCAAAAAAAGATGGTTTTGCCAGGCAGGACCCCATTTGCATCTTTGATGCTTTCTTCCATGAATTCGCGGACTATCAGCGCATTCGTTCCTCTGTTGATTACCTTCTTTTCAATTTCGGTTCCTTCAAAGTTTATTTCTTCAATTTCCTTTCCCTCCAACATTAGCTTTTGTTGGTCTTCCAGAGAAATCGTCCGCTTGTTTATCCCCTCGTCTTGAAACTTGGTTTTGATTTTCATTACCTGAAAATTGCTCAAGAAGGGAGGAATATGGTTTACAGCTTCTTCATAGGAATATGCAAACGTCGGAACCCCATCTTCACACTCAAATAATTGAAATGTATTATGATCAATAATATCCGTTGGGGTGGCTGTCAAACCAAGGGTAATGGTATTGAAGTAGTCAAGAATTTCCTGATAGGTGTTGTAAATGCTTCTGTGGCTTTCGTCCACCACTATTAGGTCAAAGAAATGTGGGCTAAGCGTTTTGGATTCGTTACGAATCACATTCAACATCGTCGGATAAGTAGAAACATATATCCGTCTGTCTTTTGAAATCTCTTTTTCATAACCATTTGGCCAGCGAGGTTCATTTGGCAAATGCTCTTTGAAGGCATCTAATGTTTGGTCCCGTAATCCAATTCTGTCAACCAAAAACAAAACACGTTCTGCCCATCCTGCTCTCATCAGCGCATCCACCAGTGCAATGCATGTCCTTGTTTTGCCTGTACCTGTCGCCATGACCAACAAGAATTTGCGTTTACGCTTTTCAATTGCCTCCATCACAGCACGAATAGAAGCAATCTGATAATTTCGTCCTGCAATTTTGGTGTTAATGAGTTCTCCGGCTAATTGCTTTCTCGCTTTGCGAATGTAAGCGTAGCGTTCAAGATCGTCACGAGTTGGAAAACCATATACTTTCTTTGGTGGATAATTGTCTAAGTCCCAAAAATAAATATCGTGACCGTTGGTATAAAAACAGAAAGGCAGCTCTCCTCCATGGGTTTTAGTTAAATTGTAGCAATATTGTTTTGCTTGTTCGCGTCCGAGTCCAGCATCAACAGCCGTCTTTTTAGCTTCAATTACTGCGAGTGGTTTCCCGTCTTTTCCTAATAATACATAGTCACTAAATTGATGTCCCGAGTATCTTGTTGTTGGTTCTTCTACAACGGTTAAGTGGATATCAAATTCCTCAATAACTTGAGTTCTGTCAGTCACATTCCAGCCCGATTGTTTTAAGCGATGGTCAATGATTTCCTTCCGTGTCAGTTTTTCGTTTTTCAATTGAGTCAAAAAATTGATTTCACAAATAATTCTTCAATTTTCTTTTTTTTGGGTGATTTCCTAAAAATCTCTTTCAATATAGCAGGCAAAACCGGTTCATCACAATCCATTCAAAAAATAGTTGTCAGTATTTTAGGTTGTAAGTTTTTATAAATAGGGGGATGTTTTGCAGGGAAGATTGATGACGGATGACGGATGACGGATGACGGTTGACGGTTGACCGATGTCTGATGACCGATGACAGATGACAGATGACTGATGATTGATGACTGATGACTGATGACCGATGATTGATGACACGATGTCTGATGTCCGATGAAATCCAAGATCCAGGGTATCCTATGGTTTTCATTGTTTTAAGAAATTTCCGCTAAAACTGAAAGCGTTAGAAATCAGAAGATTAAATGGAAAATAGCTAGAATTTCAAGCGAATGTATTTCACCGAGATAGTTTGATTGCTTTAAAAGTGTGCCTTTATCTCCCAACTCAGATTTTTTATCCGGCTAAGTTTATATGCGTAGCTTTGCGGAAGTTTTAAAAAGAATCAATGAAGAGGATTAATGAGTATAAAAAGCTTTTCAATATCGAAGGTCCAATCGACCTGAAGCAACTGAAAACTTCCTACAGAACCCTGGTAAAGGAATGGCACCCGGATAAATTCCTCGAAGGTGACGAAAAAGCTAAAGAAGCTGAAGAAAAAAGCACCAAAATCATTGATGGCTATCATTTCCTGGTGAGCATCGCTCCGGAAACCTCCGCTGCTAAATTGGAGGAATATACCGAAACGGTTACTAACTCTGGAATAGCTGACTTTCACTATAAAAACCTCGTTCTTGAAATCAGTTTTTTAGATGGCAATTCCTACGAGTATTTTGGAGTTTCAAAGAATGTTTACACCAAATTTTTGAGTGCAGACAATGCATATCGATTCGCCAGAAGAAATATTTTGAGTTCGCATTTGTATCGGAAATCGAAGAAGACGTTGGAAATGGTGTAAGGGGTTGGATGACCGGTGACGGATGACGGAAGAAGACCGAAGAAGGAAGACGGAGGACGGATGCTTCGACGAGTTCAGCACAAGTGAAACCTAAAATCAATCGTTTATCGTGGTTTTTAAATGTTTAAATAAACCAATTGCAAGATTACAGCTTTCCATATTGGATTAAACAAAACAGGCTTTCTGGGATCAGAGAGCCTGTTTTGTATTTTCCTAACGGGTGTAGATAGGCGTTTTACCGGTGAGTTTTTTTACCGCTGAAAGGTGTATAATGACGTTTTGTTCTATTTATACAGGCTCGATATGT
The DNA here is from genome assembly GCA_036676605.1 of Algoriphagus sp. Lineage (GTDB taxonomy): Bacteria > Bacteroidota > Bacteroidia > Cytophagales > Cyclobacteriaceae > Algoriphagus. Next base: position 4,312 of record JAKFCO010000093.1, on the reverse strand, counting down.
ATCAACACATGTCCCAACTCCGGGATTTCCTGTCTCAGGGTATCCTTCAGTTCATGTGCAATGTGGTGGCCCCTGGTGACGCTAAGATCTCCTTTCACTTTGGCGTGAAGGTCTACATGATAGATCATCCCGGCTTTTCGGATAAAGCATTTTTCAGTTCCTTCAACTCCGGGAACGGTTAAGGCTACTTTTCGGATTTCCCGGGTCAATTCTTCGTGATTGTTTTCATCCATCACCTCACCCAATGCAGGGCGAAAAATCAGGTAACAGTTGTATAAAATAAAACCTACTGCCAAAAGCGCGGCATAATCGTCCGCTGCCTCATATCCCTCCCCGCCGATCAACGCAATTGTAATCCCGACAAAAGCTGCTACCGAAGTGATCGCATCGCTGCGATGATGCCAAGCCTCTCCTTTAAGTGAAGTGCTTTTCAACTTTTTACTCCTTCTGATTACCACCTGAAAAGAGATTTCTTTCCAAAGTATAATCCCTGCCAAAACCCATAGGGTCCATATTTCAGGTAATTTATGAGGTGTCTGAATGTTCTGGATCGCCTGCCAGGCAATCGTCGCGGCGGAAATAATTAAAAACCCAACGACCAAAAAAGTGATCAATGGTTCGGCTTTACCATGGCCGTAAGGATGGTTTTTGTCGGCAGGACGTGCTGAATACTTGATTCCAAACAAAACCAAAATAGAAGTAAATACATCGACAACCGACTCGATTCCGTCAGCGATCAACGCGTAAGAATTTCCAAAAATACCTGCCACAAACTTGATTGCCACCAAAGCTATGTTTCCCAGCATGCTGAAAATGACGGTTCTGACAGCCAGATTATTTTTGTTCATGGTTGGGTTTAATTCTGAAAAGGCTAAAAGTAAGGAAATAGTAAAGGTTCAGGAAGGAAAACCTTTCCATTCCCGGTCGATTCTAGTGTTCTTTTTTTAACCTCATTATTCCTTCTATCCATTTCTTCAGTTCGACTGCCAGGAATACGAATACAGCTGCTCCGAAACAGATGGCAAGTTCCTTCAGACTGAGTGGCTTTGTCCTGAAGAGATCATTGAAAAAGGGCAAATAGACTACGGCAAGTTGCAAAGCCAGCGCCAGCAAGACGGATCCCAACAAAGGTAAATTGCTAAACAATCCCGGGCTAAACAGCAGAGTTCTGTCGCTTCTCACTGCTAAAACATGCCCAAGTTGGGATACCGAAAGCACCGTGAAAACCATCGTTTGCCAGTTTTCGAAGCCTTGGCGAATCGCCCAGCTTTGCGTGAAAAGAGTCACTCCGGCCATTAGCACACCAAATAAAATAATATGAAACCCCAACCCATCCGCAAAGAAGTTTTCCTTTGGAGTCCGAGGCGGGCGAAGCATGAGGTCTTTTTCCGGTCTTTCATTGGCAAGTGCCAAAGCCGGAAGTCCGTCTGTGATCAGGTTGATCCAGAGGATATGAATCGGTAAAAGCGGAATGGGAAGTCCAAGAAAAGGAGCAAGGACAATCGTCAGGATCTCGGCCCCATTGCAGGCCATGATGTATTTGATAAACTTACGGATGTTGTCATAGATGCGCCGGCCTTCCTTCACAGCTTTTACAATCGTGGAGAAATTATCATCCAGCAGAATCAGGTTTGCCGATTCTTTGCTCACATCTGTTCCTGCGATTCCCATGGCTACCCCGATCGTTGCAGTTTTGAGCGAAGGAGCATCGTTTACTCCGTCACCCGTCATTGCTACAAAATGACCCTTTGCCTGCAATGCCTGGACGATTTTCAGCTTTTGATCCGGTGAAACTCGTGCATAGACAATGACTTGCTCCACTTTTTCGGCAAACTCTTTTTCTCCCAAACCAGCCAATTCAACTCCGGTCAGGAGTAAATTTCCTTCTTTCCAGATTCCAACAGTTTCCGCAATAGATTTTGCCATTGCCGGATGGTCCCCGGTAATCATTACGGGTATGATTCCGGCAGTTTTGCATTCCTCAATGGCTGCTTTCACTTCCTCTCTTGGAGGATCGATAAGCCCGACTTGTCCGATCAGTTGGAGTTGGGATTCCAAGCCCGGCCATTCGCTTTCCGCAGGTAATTGATCGATGATTCTGCTGGCGAAAGCTAAAACCCGGATGCCTTTTCCTGCCCATTCTTCAGCTTTCTTAACAAGAATGTCAGCTTCCTCCGGTTTGGAAAGACAGGTTGCGATGGACTCCGAAGCGCCTTTGGTCACCACCAAAATCTTATCTCCGATGGGATGAAAAGTGGTCATTCGCTTTCTCTCCGAATCGAAAGGGACTTCCCCGACCCGTGGATATTGGGTCGTCAGTTTTTGGTATGCTTCCGGAGAAGTTTTGAGTAGCAAATGCTCGATCATGGCGAGTTCGGTGGCCTCACCTTTTGGTTTTCCGTCTTCATCCAAAACCACATCATGATTGAGCCCGACGGCAAGCTGGAGGTTTGATAAATTCTGGTCCATTTGATCAAATGGCTGCTCGATATCCTCGACCACACTCATTTTGTTTTGAGTGAGCGTGCCGGTTTTATCGGTGCAGATGTAGGTGACAGAGCCAAGGCTTTCCACTGCGGGAAGCTTGCGAATCAGCGCATTTTTCTTAGCCAGGCGACTGGCTCCAAGCGAAAGTGCAATGGTAATCAGCGCCGGTAAAGCTTCAGGAATCGCAGCTACAGCCAAGCTTACAGTTAGAAGCAAAAGAGGAAGTGGTTCTTCTCCACGCAGCATCCCCAGTCCAAACAATACAATACAGATGGCGATGATGACGATTGAGATTAGTTTTCCAAATCGCTTCATCCGTACCTGCAGCGGAGTTGACGGCTGTTTTTCCTGAAGAAGATCAGCGATTTTCCCGAGTTCGGTGGACATGCCTGTTGCCACCACCAGACCTTTTGACCGGCCATTCGCTACCAGAGTTCCCTTAAAAGCCATATTAAGCTGATCTGCCGGCTGGAGATTTTCTTTTGTTAATGGTTCGGTCGATTTGTCAACAGGGACCGATTCACCGGTGAGGGAAGACTCGTCAATTTTGAGAGAAAAACACTCAATCAGCCGGATATCTGCCGGCACCATATTTCCTGCTTCCAAGAGCAGCAGATCTCCCGGGACCAATTCATTGGATGAAAGTGTCAAGGTAACTCCTTCGCGAATGACCTGACTCTGGGTTTCCGTCATTTTCATGAGGGATTCCATGGCTTTTTCGGCACGATATTCCTGGACAAATCCCAGAATTGCATTGAGGATGATGATCGCGAGGATAATGAGGGCATCGGTCAACTCGCCCACAATTCCGGAAAGCAGGGCTGCAACAAGAAGGATCAGGATCATTAAGTCCTTGAACTGACCTAGAAATAGAATCCAGACAGGTTTTTTCTTTTTCTCCAGAAGGGTATTAGGGCCGAATTTCTGAAGATTCTCAGCAGATTTTGATTTGGATAAGCCTTCAGGGCCTGAGCCAAACTGATCAAAAATTTCCTTTTCGGTAACGGAATAGAATTGCATGAGAAGATATAAAAGTTGGTTCCTGTTGTCCTGAATTTACAAAAAGTATGCGGTCAATTTTTAAATTCAAAACTTTAACTCAGGGCAATCCTTAAACTGGAAAGCAAAAGAAAAAATGTGATGGGTGCCCAGAGATTCCGCTCTTTTTTGCCGGGAGTGATCAGGTTCATGATGGTTCCCAGAACAAAGAACCCAACAACAAACCAGATTGCTTTCGAAGAAAAATCAAAGAATGAACTCAGAATCAATCCGGATCTGATCATTCCGATTAATCCGAAAAAAGCCAAAATCAAAAGTTGAATGACCGCTGCAACCCGGATTTTTGGAGGAAATTTTCCCGGATATTTTCCTCCCATCGCAAATTCTCCCCAAGGGGCTCCTAGTGCCATTGCAAGTTGAAATAGCACAGAGACCAGGATGAAGAAGCAAAAGATGAAAATTGTAAACAAGGGGTTTGAGGTTATTGAGTTGTCTGATTATTCGGAATGCTACACGTAGGCCGGTCAAGGCCTCGACTTCCTGCCCTCCGGGAGGCGGGACTCGGCCACCGGAGTTACGTTATTAAGAGTAGGGGATTAGGAGTAATGCGGCAACGCCGCATTACTCCTAATCCCCTACGAAACAACAAAATACCGATCCCCGAGCAAAGTCGAGGGGAAGGATTTGGCTAAAATTAATATGTGTATCCGGATATCTGCACGATGGATAGAAGCCTATCGGTTTTAATGATGCGGAAATGTGACTCCCTCCGCCGCGGCGGAGGGTTAGGGGGATTTTTTCATTCAAATCCCAACTTAATTCTGTT
>JAKFCO010000092.1:0-59519 GCA_036676605.1 Algoriphagus sp. | reverse complement strand
ACATGGGATGTTGACCGAAATACAGATGAGTTTATAGCTCAAATGGAAAACTGGAAGGCTCATGGGTTACTTTCTTTCACTCTCAATTTGCAAGGAGGAAGCCCATTTGGCTACTCCAAAGCCCAGCCCTGGATCAATTCAGCATTTACAGAAAAAGGAGACCTCCTTCCGGAGTTTATGGCCCGACTGGAGAAAATTCTGGACAAAGCTGATGAACTTGGGATGGTGCCGATGGTGGGGCTATTCTATTTTGGACAAGACGAGCGATTGGAAGATGAAAAAGCTGTGATCCGCGCAGTCGAAGGTTCTGTAAACTGGCTGCTTGAAAAAGGCTATCAAAACGTTCTCCTGGAGATCAATAACGAGTGTAATATCCGGTATGACCACGGGATTTTGCAACCGGAGAGAATTCACGAGTTGATTGATCTGGCGAAATACATGGAAATAGAAGGGAGACGTCTCTTGGTGAGTACAAGCTATGGCGGCGGAGCGATTCCCAAGCCGAATGTAGTTGCCGCATCAGATTATATTTTACTTCATGGAAATGGTGTTTCGGACCCAAACTTGATAATTTCAATGGTTGAAGAGACCAAAAAAGTGGAAGGATTCACTGCAAAGCCAATCGTTTTTAACGAAGATGACCATTTCAACTTCGATCAGGAATTGAACAATTTCACCGCTGCCACTTCTGCCTATGCTTCCTGGGGATTTTTTGATTACAGGATGGAGGGAGAAGGATTTGAAGAAGGATACCAGAGTGTTCCTGTTGATTGGGGGATTAACTCGGAGCGAAAAAAGGGATTTTTCAAGCTGTTGAAAGAGATAACAGGTTATTAAGGTCAATAGAGTATAGGCAAAGAGATCGAAAGCTAACTTTACAACTTTTAACCTTACCACCATTTCAACCCTTTTTTAATTACCTTTGCACCCTCAAAAAGAAGGAAATCTGTGAAAGCGAGAACGTTAAAAAAGGACAAAGTCAACATCATCACGATGGGTTGCTCCAAGAATCTGGTGGATTCGGAGGTTTTATTGACCCAATTGCGGGGAAATGGAATCGACGCAAGCCACGAGTCCAATTCTCAGGACAATAACATCGTCATTATCAATACCTGCGGGTTTATCGACAATGCCAAGCAAGAGTCGATTGATACCATTCTGCAATATGTGGAGGCAAAAGAGCAGGGATTGGTGGACAAAGTGTACGTGACGGGATGCCTTTCGCAGCGCTACAAAGACGATCTGGAGAAGGAAATTCCGCAGGTCGATGCATTTTTTGGTACCAGAGAATTGCCTGCCATTCTGAAGAAATTCAAAGCAGATTACAAGCATGAGCTGGTGGGAGAGCGATTGCTGACTCACTCGGCTCATTATGCGTATATGAAGATTTCCGAAGGTTGCGACAGACCCTGTTCTTTCTGTGCGATTCCGCTGATGCGGGGCGGACATATTTCCCGACCTATTGAGGAACTGGTAAAAGAAGCCCGGCATAAGGCTGCCGGAGGAACCAAGGAATTGCTTCTGATAGCTCAGGATCTGACGTATTACGGACTTGATATCTATAAAAAGAGAACCCTGGCAGACTTGCTTCGCTCACTTTCGGATGTGGAGGGAATAGACTGGATTCGCCTGCATTACGCTTATCCGACGGGGTTCCCGATGGATGTGATCGATGTGATGAAAGAGCGTCCGAATATCTGTAAGTACCTGGATATTCCGCTTCAGCACGGATCAACAGATGTGCTGAAAGCAATGCGAAGAGGAACGACCCGTGAAAAGCAGGAAGAACTGATCCACAGCATTCGTGAGATGATCCCTGAGATTGCGATTCGGACTACCCTGATTGCCGGTCACCCTGGCGAAGGAGAGAAGGAATATCAGGAAATGGTGGACTTTGTGGAGCGGATGAAATTTGAGCGATTGGGTGTGTTTACCTATTCTCACGAAGAAAATACCCATGCCTATGGAATGGAAGATTTGCTTTCGCAGGAAGAAAAGCAAGAGCGGGCCAATCATCTGATGGAAGTGCAGGAGCAAATTTCTTACGATCTGAATCAGGAAAAAATCGGGAATACGTATAAAGTGCTGATTGATAAAAAAGAAGGCGGTTACTTCGTCGGTCGAACAGAGTTTGACTCGATAGAGGTGGATAATGAGGTGCTGATCGACGCTTCGAAATTCTATTGCAGAGTCGGTGACTTCGTCCAGGCCAAGGTATTCGAGGCGACAGAGTTTGATCTGTATGCGACGGTGTAGGAATACGTAACGCTATCCTGCTTCTCGGAAGCAGGATCTCAAGTTTGGCTAATTTCTGGCGTGAAACAATGCGGATAGGATAGGATTATCTGATTTTTTGAGGGTTTGCAGTTTTTTTTTGGATGTTGACGAAGTCGGAGAAATTGATTTTTGAGCCGTGAGCCCAGTTTATAGTCCTGAATTGATTGAGGATATCTCCTGTGGTGGCACGGATTGATTTTTCGGATTTATACCACTTTGGTCGAGGCAAGACTTGATTTTTTGAGGTTGTTGCGGCCAGCAGAAGCATGGAATAAACGGCGGTAAGAAACGCGGGTACTTTTTCACAGGCTTGCTGTGTTCTGACCTGCGCTTCTCCGCATCCCAGGAAGGTTTTCTGGTCTTTGAAGTTGACCTCATCTCCCATCTCCAGAGATAGGCCTGCAGGAGTGTGGCCAAGTCCAGCTCCGGTTCGGTACAGATGAGATAGGCCGGATCTCGGTAGAGCAGGCGTGATTTTTGGGTTTTACGATAGGAAACCGGACGGATGATGACCAGTTTGAGGTCTTTGTTTCCGGCCTTTCACAAGCGGACTCTCGGGATTACTTTAAGCTGAAACTCGTGAACTTTTCCTGCTGCCCATGCCTGGACCTTTACCCGGGAGTATTCATCCGCCTGGCGGATCTGCTCGGGAGTGGGCAGAGCTTCTCCATAGACTTTTTTGCGTCCTTTTCCGGGTGTGGGAGGCTCGGGAGTAGATAGGGGCTACAGTCTTTTCGGATTCTGCCGATCAGGATGGTGTTGGGAGGGAGATTCTTCAGAACCGCTTCGTTGGTGTAGCTTCCGTCCACACTGACCACCAGTTCCCCGTCGGTAAAACCGTCCTTGTCGAGATTTTCACGCAGGAGCTTGATCCGTTCGGCACCGATCACACTGAGCTTGGCTTTTTTCCGGGTCTCCCGATACAGCTCCCATTCCTGTTCTTCTCCTGCTTTGCCGGGCTTTTTTAAAGTGGGGCAGTGATGTAGGTCAACGGGAATGGCGCGTGCCTGTACCGGGCCCATCTTTGAAAAACAGGACAGAGAAAGCTGAATGAAGCGCTGTCCCCAGACCAGATTAGTCTGGAAGGGAAGTCCCAGCGCATCTCTGAGCCAGCGGGCACCGAATACGTTTTTTCTTTTTTTTCGCAGCAGGGTGTCATCCATGTGGGCGAAAACATGCCGTTGTCCCGAATCGGCCAACCCGACAACCTTTCTTCGAATGACGCCGAAAATCCCGGCAATATCCACCCTGTCACCTTTAAAAAGGCGATAGGCGGCGGACCAATCCTTAAACTGTTCTCCGCTTGCGGTCAGCCAGCCAGTCACCGTGTGGCAGCCCATACAGGAAAGTACTCCGTTAACCAGCTTTCCTGCCCTTTGCCAGCTCCGAAACTGCTTGAAGCAGGATTGGCATTCTGAGAAAATGCCCTCCAATACGGCTTTCAGGTCTTCTTGGGGAGTTTTTTTTAAGGTCTGCAACAGACTGGTCACTGCGCTGAAGCACCAGTCGCTGGTGGTCATCGATAATCCATTCCACCACTTCGCCTTGCTGAAACTCGATTGCCTGAGCCACGGCCGCCGGGAAATTGACATACCATTGTTCACTTTTGGCTCTATTGATGCGCTGTATTTTGGTAGGATAACCCATATCTAGTCTTTTAACTAGATATAATATTCACAAAAAAATCATAACTCCAAATTATGACCTGTTTATTTTTTGTAACTAGTAAATAGCCAAACGAAAGTCAATGTAGAGTAGATTTTTGATCTACTCTACATTGAACTTACTCATGAATTCAAAAGAACTGCTTCATTTTTCCCAAATCGGTTTTCGCAATTTCGAAAGCATCCATCGCATAGGAAGTCCGATGAAACAATCTTTGGGGATTGTTTCATAAAATCAGGTGATTCCGACAAATGCCTCGAAATTTGTTTTGCTTATTAAATTTGTTTTGTGATCAGGGTATGCATCAAGAAATGATGCAGGAAATTTAATTTTTTGTTCTTTCCATTTAAATTCAAAAGCGTTCAGAATCCCATCTTCTTCCTCGATGTAGTCAATTTCTGCTCTGTCATGGGTACGCCAGAAATAGGAATTGACATATCTGCTATCATATTGGTTTACCTTCATTCGTTCTGAGATCAGGAAATTTTCCCATAAAGCGCCCTTATCCTGTCTCATTTCTGGGATTGAAAAGTTGCTGATCAGGACATTGCGGATTCCGGTATCGTAGAAATAATACTTTTTTCCTTTTTTTATTTCGTTCCGAAGATTTCGGGTAAGTGCCGGAAGTTTGAATATTACAAAAGCTTTTTCCAATAAGTCTAAATATTTCTCGACCGTAGCGGTGTCGATATTCCCGATGGTTTGGGCGAGTTCATGAAAGTTCACCTCACTTCCTACCTGAAAAGCCAAAGCACGCAACAGCTTTTCGACATGAGTTGGCTTTCTTATAAAGTCCAACTTTAGAATGTCCTTATAGAGATAACTTTGTGCTATTTCAACCAGGATTTCCTTTTCCCTTCCCGGATTTTTTACCACATCAGGATAAAAGCCATAAATAAGTCTGTTATCCAATAATCTTTTAGCTTCCAGCAAGGTGTAGTTTTCGGCGAGTTCTTTGAAGCTTAAGGGGAAGAGTTGGAGCGTTATTTTCCTTCCCGTGAGCGGCTCAGCAGTTTTGTTTTGCAAGTCAAAAGAGGAAGATCCTGTTGCAATGAGTTGAATTTCGGGAAATGTGTCATGAATAAGTTTTAGCTTTTTCCCGATATCCGGGATTTGCTGGGCTTCATCTATGACTACAAGTTTGTTGTTTTGACCAATGATTTGTCTTAACTGTGTACTGGTTACCGCATTGGTTATTCCTTCCAAAATATCAGCTTCATCTGCATTTAGCCAACTATATGCCACACCCAAATTCTTGACAACTTCTTGCAAAAGAGTAGTTTTCCCGACTTGTCTTGCTCCGAGAATCAGAATGACTTTTCCCTTAAAACAGGAGGTTATTATTTTTTCTTTCAGTGTTCGGTCGACCATTTCGATAAATTATTTTCACAAATATGGGCATTCCTTAACACTAATCGAAAAATTAGGCCTAATATTTCGATTACGATCTAAATATTAGGCCTAAAATTTCGATTACGATCTAAATATTAGGTTAAGATTATTCTTCCCAATCAGAAGAACTGCTTCATTTTTTCCAAACCGGTTTTCGCAACTTCGAATGCATCCATCGCATAGTAAGTTGGATTGAATAGTTCGAGGGAAAGAATCTTTGTTCCTCCCATTGCCTTGAAAGTTTCTGCAACTTCCCTGAGGGGAGCAACTCCATCACCGGGGAAAACCCGATCCTTGTCCTGCTGCTCTAATCGAGGTATTTGATCTGTGAAATCATTGAGGTGAAAAATATCGATGGCGTTGCTGTTGATGAGATTGAGTCCTTCGAATCCTGATCCGCCTCTGAAAAGATGATAGATGTCGGCAAGAATTTTTGCATCCGAATCATTCGCTGCTGCAGCTACCGCCAAAGCCTGACCAAGATGGTGAAACTGAGGAAATGCACCCCAAAATTCCAATTGAGGCATTACCCCGGTTTTTCTTCCAAGATCCAGTAATTGAGCGTATTTCTCACCTGCAATTAATAAGTCAATCGGATTATCAGTGCCGATTGCCGGCGCGGCAATCCTCTTGCAACCCAGTGAGGAAAGCATTCCCATCTCTTTTTCCATTTGGGCAAACCCTCCTTTACTCTTTTCAGAATCTTGCGCCATCCAGGGAGCAAATCCAATTGCATCCACGGCTATTATACCTGCATCAGTCAGATGCTTCTTGAGATCTGCCAGCGTTTTTCCTGTTTGCAAATAAGCCTCTATCTCCATAATCCAGGGCTCAATGCCATCGTATCCGGCACGCGCTGCAATCTCAATCATTTCCGGCAGCGGTAATTTCTGACCCCGGATCGTACTCGTATTCAGAGAAAAAATAAATTTGGTTTCTTTTACTTCCTTAGTTTTTGCAAAAACTGTACTTGCAGAAAAGGCTAAAGGTGCCAACGTAAGTGATTTAAGGAGGGTTCTTCTGGAGGTCATAGGGTCTGAGTAATTAGTTGCACAAAATATTTTCCATTTACAGGGTTTGAGCACCGAATAAACATATTATCGAAAAATACGATAGATAGCTTAGAACTATCGTATTTTGACGCATGCAAAGAATCATATTTTTTCTTTTCGCATCCATGTTTTTTGTGATATCCGCAAAAGCACAGATAGCCGGCGGAGATGTTACTTATTTAGCATCCTATAAAGAGGAACTTCCCTATTTCCAGGAGCTGATTACAGGCGGTCAATATGTGGAAGCACGGAAAACGATCGAGGGTCATCCTTTCTACTTTTCCAGACAGTTTGGGGATGGAAGGCTAATGATCAACGGGATTACTTACCCGGGTGTGCCGCTCATGTATGACATCTACAAAGATCAGGTGATCACTTTTCACCCGATCTATAATCAAAGGATCCTGATCAATCCTGACAAAATCGATGAGTTTTCTCTTTCCAATGGAGAAAGATTCAAATATCTGGAAGGAAATGAAAACTATTCTAATAATTTAAACGGGCTTTATCAGGTCCTGAATGAAGGAGAGAATCTGGTTCTTGTGAAACGCTTCAAAACCACTAAATCCAATCGAGATATCAGCATTTACACGGATGAGTTTGTAGAGAAAAAGGATTTTTTCATCTGGAAATCGGGTGTTTTCACTCAAATCAATAAATCAAGTCAGGCCTTTGAGGTCTTAGGTCTTGAGAAAAAGGTTGCCAACAAATACCTAAAGGAACGCAAAATCAGGTTTCAGGATACCCCCGAAAAGTACCTCATCACTTTGGTTGAGTTAGCCAGCCAAAACATTCTAAACCAAAATAAATGAAAATACACTTACTGACTTTTCTTTTTTTTATTTCATTCAGTGCAGTTAGTTTCTCACAAAATCAGGATCAGCCTAAAATCAATGGGTTTTTTCCGGGGATTTCTTTAGAGAGATTTTTTGAACAGGTGGAAGAAAATACTCCATACCGGTTTTACTACAAAAAGCAAGAAATAAGCAGCGTTACGGTCAATTTGCAGGCAAGTGACAGTAAACTCAGCGACTTGTTGGACGCAGTTTTTCAGGGAACTGATTTTCATTATTCGGTTGGCGCGGACAACTCGGTCTTTATTTCCAAAGGAAAAAAACTCCAGGTTTCACTTTCGGATGACTTTTTCAGCAATGTGGAAAATGCCGGAAGCGGCTCGTCCGGTCAGGTCGATGATGCTTTTGTGAGAAATAACCGATTCATCATTGGTCAGTCTTCCCCTGATAAAAAAACGGCAATTCTTTCCGGGACTATTTCAAGTCTGGAAAATCAGGAAATCATCACGGGAGCTATCGTTTTTGAGAAAATTGATTTCACCAGAACCATCTCTGACAGGGAAGGAAAATTCTCCATCGAGCTTCCGGTGGGAAGACACACAATCTACATTCAGAATTTGGGAGGATACATCGAGCAGCGATTGATTGATCTGCGGGGTGACGGTGTCCTGGATATGGCTATCGGTGAAAGCATCTATTCGCTCAGCGAAGTGGTGGTAAATTCCGGGTCGATCAATCAAATCTCCCGGCCAGAGATGGGCGTGCAGACTTTGACTGTTTCAGAAATGAAAAAACTTCCTGCAATCCTCGGAGAAGTGGACGTGTTGAAAGGGATCCTGGTTTTGCCGGGTGTCAATACGGTGGGTGAGGCAAGTGTTGGATTCAATGTAAGAGGAGGGGCTTCGGATCAAAACCTGGTTCTGTTTGAAAATTCCACCTTGTTTAATCCATCGCACTTATTTGGATTCTTCTCTGCTATCAATGCAGATATGATCGAAAGTGTGGAGCTGATGAAAGCAGGTATTCCTGCAAACTATGGCGGGCGGCTTTCGTCAGTACTTCAAATGAAACCCAAGTTCGGGCGGACGGATAAGATCGGAGGGTCAGGAGGTATCGGACTTTTGACGAGCAGGCTCAGCCTTGAAGGTCCAATCGGAGAAAAGACGACTTTCATTGCGGGAGGCAGAACTACCTATTCGGATTGGGTGCTGGATTATCTGGAGGATAATGCGGATTTCAATGCGAGCCGGGCATCATTTTATGACCTCAATCTGAATGTCAGACATATGTTTTCTGAAAAAGACATTTTAGAATTTACAGGTTACTATAGTCAGGACCAATTCCAGTTTGACCCTGATACGGTTTACTCTTACCAAAATCAGAATTACGCTCTGAAATGGACTCATTACTTCAATGATCAGCTGGAAGCGTCATTTTCAGCAGGAAAAGACAAGTACGATTTTCAAATAAAAGGCGAGGACAATCCACTCAATTCGTATGAATTCGGGTTTGGACTGGATCAGAATTTTGTCAAAGCAGAATTTCGTCAGGAGAAAGGATTCCAACATGTCATCAGATATGGTGTTCATTTAAATCATATCACGCTTAATCCCGGCCTCATCACTCCCTATGGAGCTGAGTCGATTGTGATCCGGGATGAGGTAGAGCAGGAAAGTGCGCTGGAAACCTCCATTTTTATTTCGGATGAATTTGAGATCAATGATAAATGGTTTGTCAGCGGAGGGATTCGATACAATCTCTACAATTACTTCGGACCGCAAACGACATTCGTCTACCCGGAAGGCCAGCCCACAACAAATGAGAATGTGATAGGGGAGAAGACCTCCCGGGAAGGTGAAATTATCAAGACGTATTATGGTCCGGAATTCAGATTTTCGGGCAGATATTCTCTGAATAATCAATCCTCCATTAAAGCAGGTGTCAATTCCATGCGACAGAATATGCATTTGCTCAGCAATTCTTCAGTCATTTCTCCCACCGATACCTGGAAGCTGAGTGATGAGTTCATTGCTCCGCAAACCGGGATTCAATACTCGCTGGGCTATTTCCGAAATATGGCTCAAAATCAATTGGAGTTTTCTACCGAGGTGTATTATCGATCCATGAGAAATTTGCTGGATTACCGTAGCGGGGCAACCATCATCTTGAATGATGATGTGGAGCAAGATGTGCTCAACACCAATGGAAAAGCGTATGGAGTTGAATTTTTCCTGAAGAAAAGTGCAGGCAGATTGAATGGTTCAGTTTCCTACACCTACGCGAGATCACTTTACCAAACGAATTCTTCCGAGCAAAAAGAGCAAATCAACGGGGGAACAGAATATCCGAGTAATTTTGATCAGCCTCACCACGCAGTATTGGTGATGAATTATGAAGTGAGTAAGAGATTCAATGCCACTTTCTCCGGTAATTACAGCACGGGCCGACCGATCACGTTGCCGGTTTCCAAGTTTGTGTATGCGGGTAGTGAGCGGGTTTATTATTCTGACAGAAACGAGCAACGCGTACCGGACTATTTCAGATTAGATTTCTCGATAAACCTCGAAGGAAACCACAAAGTGAATAAGCTGGCTCATTCTTCCTGGTCAATGGGAGTTTACAACGTGTTGGGACGAAGCAATCCGTATTCGATTTATTACACGCCGGAAGATGGTGCGCTAAGAGGGTATCAGCTTTCGATTTTTGCTGAACCGATTCCTTTTGTCACCTATAATTTCAGGTTCTGATGCGGTTCAAGGATTTACAATTTTTGCTTGTTTTGATTTTCCTGTTTACAGGATGCAGAGAGCCTTTTGAGCCGGAAATTGAAAATGTGCAGGGCGGAGTTTTGGTAGTCGAAGGTTACCTGGAATCCAATGGCTTGGAGAGTGTACTTTCTATTTCCCGAACAGCTCCGATTAGCGGCGTGGAATCATTTATCCCGGAATTAGGAGCTTTGGTGAGCCTGATTTCTGATTCAGGCCAATTGTTTAAACTGACGGAGCTGAAAGATGGGGAATACCTTTTTCAGCAGGATATTCCGGAGAATCAATCCTACAGGCTTGAGATATTGTTGAGAAATGGGGAGAAGTATTATTCAGATCCCATTACGCCCATTATCACGCCTGAAATTTTGGATGCAGGATATATAAGGGACGAGGAGGGAGTGGAAGTTTATGTCAATACTCAGGGGAATGAAGTGGCAGATGATTTCTTATGGACTTACGAAGAAACCTGGATTTTCCGGCCTGTAATCAGGACTCCTTATATCTACCGGAATGACACGAAAGAGGTAGAATTAAGAAAGGAAGAAGAGCAAATCGACCTTTGCTACAAATCGGAAACGAACCCTGATTTGCTGCTGGAAACGAGTTCACGATTTGAGGATCAGGTTGTTTTTCGTCAGACTATTACAGAAATTCCCCAAGACGATGAGCGCCTGATGGAGCGATACAGCATCCTTATCTCACAGAAATCAATCCCTCAGGAAGCTGTAGAATTTTGGGAAACCCTCAAAAGAAATACAGATGATATCGGTTCAATTTTTAGCCCATTGCCATCTGTCATTTCCGGAAACCTTCATTTGGAAGGGGATGAGGATCAGCCGGTAGTTGGATACATAAGCTTGGGAGTAATTAAGCAAACCCGGATTTACATCAACCAAAAAGATGTACTTCCCTGGGCTTTTAACGATCCTGAATTTGATGATTGTTCGATCTCAATAGAACCTATTTATATTGGTTCACCCCAGTACTTTAGTGATTTCGGGACAGGCGCTGTTCTTCCTGCCAGGGAATTGATGGAAGGAACGACGATCGTTGCATATTATAGTTCAACGAGACGTTGCTCCGATTGTACGCTCTATGCAAATCGTGGAAAGCCTGATTTTTGGGAGGATTAAGATGAAGACTTACGGATTTATTTTTTTATTTCTTGTAATCCTCACTTTGGGATGCAGGGAGCCTTTTGAGCCTGAGATCAAAAATCAGGAAGCGGGGATTCTAGTGGTGGAAGGATATTTGGATTCTGAAGGACTGAAAAGCGAATTGAGGCTAAGCATCACTACCAATGTTTCAGATACTGTGAGATTTGCTCCGGTAAAAAAGGCATTAGTAAACTTGATTAGCGGGACCGGAAGTGTTTTTCCACTTGTGGAGGATAAAGAGGGTGTCTATTATTTCGAGCAAAATATTGATGAAAATCAGGAATACAGACTTGAGATTCTTCTGGCGAATGGTGAAAAATATCTGTCCAGCTATTTGAAACCAATCATAACTCCGCCGATCCAGGATGCCGGATATGTTCGTGATGAGCAGGGAATTGAAGTCTTTGTAAATACTCAGGGAGATGAAAATGCGGATGATTTCCTTTGGACATTTGAAGAGACCTGGATTTTCCTTCCCCGATTTAAAGTCACCTATATCTACAAACCGGAAATAGGGAATGTAGTCCCTATGAAAGAAGAAGAGCGAATAGATTTGTGCTATACATCCGAAACGAATTCAGATATTTTGCTTGAGACTTCTTCCAGATTTGAAGAGCAGGTGGTATTCAGAAAGACGATTACAGAAATTCCCGAAGGAGATGAGCGGCTGATGCAGCGATATAGCATCCTGATTTCGCAGAAAGCTATTCCTCAGGAATCGCTTGAGTTTTGGGAAACTCTGAAAAAGAATACAGACGATATTGGATCCATTTTCAGTCCATTGCCATCTGTAATCGGAGGGAATTTCAAATTGGAAGGCAACCCCGATAAACCGGTAATTGGTTTTGTCAGCCTTGGGATAGTAAGACAAGAAAGAGTTTACATTGACAGGATGGATATTTTGCCATGGGAATATAGTGATCCTCAGTTTGACGATTGCTTCATTTCTATGGACACTGTTTCTACTCAAGCCCAAATGCAGGCAATGTTTGGCTCAGGGGCTATTTTGCCGGCGAGGTCGATTCCGGGAAGTATGGGACCGATAGGATATTATCCAGTGCCAAGGCGCTGTGCAGATTGTACACTTTATGCGGATCGGAAACGACCGGAATTTTGGGAGGATTAAAATGATGATGAAATTTACTTTGAGAATACTCGTTTTGGTGTGCATTCATGCGGGTTTTGCTTTCCAGGCTTTGGCACAATCCCAAACCGAGGTGGTTTCATTCAGTATTCCCAAGACACTTTTTTTTACGGATGAAAAAATCTGGATTAACGGAGAAGTTCAAAGCGGAGGAAAACCAGGTGTTTCCCAGGTTTTCTATGCGGAGTTGATTGACCAGGAGAACAGATCCTGGGCGATTTCTAAGTTTCCATTGAAATCAGGGAAGGTTTTCAATTACATGGAACTGCCCACTTCGATTCCATCCGGAAATTACCTGCTTCGGGTTTTTACCCGGATTAGCCCTTACCTGGATATGAAAGCCGGAATTGCGCAGCAATTGGTTACAATTCTGAATCCCGCTTTACCTCCGACTTTGGCAAAGAAAGAAGTTCAAACCCAAATGCAAGCCTCTTCAGGCGTTTCGCCGGTTTCAGTTTCAAAGGATGAATTGGGAAAATCTGAAGCTATCACGATCAAGCTGAATCTTCCCGAAGAAAGAATTGAATCGATCAGGCTTGCGAGCCCAAATCCATATTTAGGTACTTCAAGCCAGCAGATAGAATCTGATCAGGTTTACGAATCCATCGAAAAAGCGCCATTTCTGCCGGAGCTTTTTGGGCATATTGTGCATGGAAAATTAATCGGGGTTGAAGTTGAAACTGCCAAAACCTACTTCCTCTCCGTTCATGGTGAGCAATCTGCTTTGTACACGGACCGCCCGGATGAAAACGGGAATTTATATTTTGACCTGGGTGGTTTCAAACATTGGGATCATATGCTGATTCAGGTGGAAGACGGCAGTAATCTGAATGCTTTTGAGATCCAATTGCCAAGTCCGAAGACCAAATTCAAGGCAGGATTCAAGATTCCTGAGCTTACTATTTCCAGAGAGGATGAGGATTTTTTGCAAAAGATGAAACTAGCATCGGCCTTGGAGCCCTACTTTTCACAGGTGTATCAAAATGACAGCATGAGCGTAGTCACCGGATTTGTGGAGGATCAATCCTACCTGCTGGATGATTATACCCGATTTGAAGATGTGGAAACGGTCATCAAAGAATACGTGCCAAATGTGTCGGTGAGGAGAAAGGATAAACTGAAAGAGTTCAGGATTTTGAATGTGGAGGCAGACTACCTTTTTGAGGGAAATCCTCTGATGATGGTGGATGCTTTGCCCGTATTCAACTCAGATATGCTGGCGAATTTCAATCCCAAGTTCTTTTACAAGCTGGACGTCCTCAACAGGGAATTTTATCTCAATGACAGGAAGTACGACGGTGTGTTGAGCTTCAGTTCCTACGAGAATAACTTCGGCCTTTTCCCGATCCCCGATGAAGTTCTATATCTGGGTTATTCAGGATTGAATCCTTACATCGGCCTTGAAAGCCCGATTTATTCTCCAAATGAGAATGCTGAAAAACTTCCTGATTACCGCACGCTGCTTTTCTGGTACCAAAAAGGAATGAATGCGTTTCAGCCTGAATTTCAGGTGATGAGCTCAGAACTGACAGGAACGTATTTGCTTGAAGTTGACTTCAAAGACGAATCAGGGCAATTGAAAACCTGGAAAAAAGAGATTCAGGTAAAGTGATTTTGAGGGTCTGAGAATTTCTTAATCAGCCAGCTGAAACTCTGTCAGCCTGGCACCGCTGATCGTACGAATCAGGAATTGTCCCTGGGAAGCTTGATGGGTAATCTGAATCGGGCCCATGCTTTCCAAAGGCATGGTCGTAAGAAGATTTCCTTTCAGGTCATATAAGTAACAAAACTCCTGAACAAGGTCAGTCAAGGCAAAAATCTGTCGATTCGACCCAAAATCAAAGTATTGATAAATCAGGTTTTCGTCTGAAACTTTGGTTTTGAAAAGCAGCTTCTCGGCTCTGTCCATTACACTCACCTCATTAAACTGTCTTGAAATAAAGACAAAATCATTTCCTTTCTGGTCCTGAACGAGCTGGAATTCGCTGTCTCGGTCTTCCTTGATGAGCTGATTTCTGTACCCAACTTCTCCGCTGAAATTCGAATGAATCACCTCCCCATTTGCAGTGATCCCGACTAATTGGAGAGATTTTGCTTTTGGATCCTGCCAGACAGCAAGTCTAGATTTAAGCGATTCGCCCAGTTGAACAGGAGAACCTGTCTGCTTTTCTCCTCGGCGAGTGAACAGATGCAATTTTCCTTTTTCGGTTTGAGCAATCATATAATCCCCTCTTCCGGGAACACGATAATGTGCCGGCGGGGCAATTGTCTTTTCTCCAAGTTTAAGTGGATCCCAGCCTTCCAACTGTTTACCTGTTTTGTCTAAAAGGAAGAGGTCGCCATCGCTGGTGCTGATGAAATAGCGATAATCCCGGTCGTTACTATAATCGACGAGATTCAGGTGAGAAATGCTTTCCTCTCCCAAATCGAAAGGGTAAGAAGGTAATAAATCGCCTAGCCGGTCAATTCCATAGATCTTTTCTTCAGTTGCCAAAATGAGTTGGAGTTTTCCGTTTTCGTAAAAATCTATCTGGAAAACATCTGATACCACCGGACCGCTCAGCTTAATTGAGAAAACTTCTTCACCGCCGGAGTTGATCAGATGAAGGACATTGTCCGTATCCTGAACCAAAATATCCTCAGTTTGATCCTGAAAGTTGATCACCGATTTTGGTCCGTAGATCAGGGTTGATTTGAAAGGGATGTTTTTGCTTGGCTGCAAAGAAATAGCTTCAGTTTCGGTTGTTTTGGCTTTCCTTTCGGACTTGTACGGAAAAGTTAGTGTAGCCTCAGTTTTGTCCTGAATCTGGTTGATCTTCAGTGAGACCCAGGGAAAAGAGCGAAAGCTTGCTGCGTATTTCTGAAGGAAAGAGCTCCAGGAAGGATTGGCAGTTTTTGTCCAGTTTTCCCAGATTTGATCGATCAGGTAAAGCCTCGTAAACCCGGAAGTCGGACTCAGACCATTTTTAGCGTCAGGAGTTTGAGATGAATTTCCCCAGGTATTTTCGGCTTCGTAATCATCCAGAATGAGTTTCATCGCTTGCTGCGAGTTGGTGAAAATCAAAACCTCCTCCAACGCAGTGACGAATGTCTGACCAAAACCCGGAAATTTTCCTGCAAACAAATGGGCAGGAAAATCTTCTTCCGGCAGGTAAAGAATCTCATTTCCCAGATAAAAATCTGAGCCTTCTGTTTTTTCCTCTCGTTGATATTCCTTAATTAATCCCAATGAGAAAGCAGGATCGGTAGTCCGAGCAAGGATGGCCAAGTTTTGATCGGCACCTCCATAATTTTCCAAATCAAGCAGGTAGATCTCTCCGGTGAAACTGTCCAGAAACCCTTTGTCAGTAAGTGTTCGCTGTATCTCTCCACTCAATGTAGATCTTGGCGTAAAAGCTCGGTTTTCCAACTTCTGAGCTTCGTAGATACTTTCAAGGTTGTACTGAGTCAGTGCCAAAGTTCGATTGGAGATGAATGATTCGATAGCAGGAAGATTCGCCTGAATTGATGGAGTGAAGTTTACGCCTTTTTCAGAAACCAAAGGTCCTTTAAATACGATTTGACCATCCTCGAAAACCAAGTCCAACACGAGTCCCTCGGTCAGGATTTCCAATGCAGCAATACTCTGATTTTCCCTATCGGTGGTAACGCCTTTTAGCAAACTTGCCATTCCTTTTCCGGAAAGAAGCAGTCGGGCCGGAGAATCTTTATCGTAGGGAGCAGATGCTGCAATAGTTAAAAAGCTTTGCTGGCCTTCACTTAAGTAGAATCGAATGGCTTCCTCGACCAAAAAAGATGAGGAAGAGACTAAGACCAAATCCTCCAGAATTGATAAGCTCCAAAGTCGGTTGTTTGAGGCGTCATAATATTCCAGAATTTCCAATTCAGAATAATTTCTTGATTGAAATCTGGCCCTCGGGTTCATTCGGCCTTTGATTTCCTCAATAAGAGCTAATGCTTTTTTTGAATTAAGATTCACTGTAAAAAGTAAATCGAAGGTTTCTATTCCGGTAGCGTGAAGGCTTACCGTCATTTGTTTTCCGGAAAGGATTTTGGTGATTTCTCCCGATCCGCCACTCAGGCTATCGAGAGTAGTGAGTTCACCGCTGAATTTTTGAAAAGCAGGAAGTGTGGAAAGGATTTCCCAGACCGGATCATTTACCAGCAGATTCCAGGTTTCGGCTCCCTGATAGGTTTCCAAAACAAAAACTGCCTCTTGACTTATCAGTTCGAGGTTGTTGATTTTTCTGGAGGAAAAATACTTCTTATAGACCCAGACCCCTGCACCAATCAGCAGAAGGGTGGATAATAAGATGAGCAGGCTTTTCCAGATTTTCACAGATCCGAGGATGATTCTAAGGTTATTATACAAAAATAAGACCTAAGAAACTCAAATAAATTCTGAGAATCTTAGGTCTGAAAAGGAAAGAGATAAGATTAAGCAGAAAGGTTGTCCAATACGCTCATTACTTCTTTCACGTGTCCTCTTGAAGTTTCAAGAAGTGCTTTTTCTTCAGCGTTCAAGTCAAGTTCGATTACTTTTTCCACACCATTTTTGCCCAAAATCACAGGAACACCAAGGTAGCAATCATCGATTCCGTATTCGCCTTCCAGTTTGATACAAACAGGAAATACTCTTCTTTGATTCTTAAGAATGGCTTCAACCATTTGAGCAGCAGCGGATCCAGGAGCGTACCAGGCAGAAGTTCCCATTAGTTTCACAAGTTCGCCACCGCCAAATTTCGTTCTTTCGATAATCGCATCCAGTTTGTCTTTTGCGATTAATTCAGTCACAGGAATACCGGCAACGGTTGTGTAACGAGGAAGCGGAACCATGGTGTCGCCATGTCCACCCATCAGGATTGCCTGAATTTCTTTTCCGGAGATGTTTAATTCTTCAGCAAGAAAAGCTCTGTAACGGGCAGTATCCAGGATACCGGCCATACCGATTACTTTATTTCTTGGAAGTTTTGAAGTGAGGTGCGCCTGATAAGTCATGACATCCAAAGGATTGGAAACCACGATGATGATTGCATTTGGAGAGTATTTTATTACGTTCTCAGTCACTATCTTCACGATACCTGCATTGGTTACGATCAGGTCATCACGAGTCATACCCGGCTTACGAGGAAGGCCGGAAGTGATTACTACCACATCAGAATTAGCTGTTTTGCTGTAATCGCCAGTTGTACCCACAGTTCTGCTATCATACTGGTTGATAGGCGCTTTCTGCCAGATATCAAGTGCTTTACCCTCGGCAAAACCTTCTTTGATGTCGATCAAAACAATTTCTTCTGCGATTTCGCGATAAGCTAAAACATCGGCACAGGTAGCACCTACGTTACCTGCCCCTACTACGGTTACTTTGCTCATGATTTTATATAGATTTTTGAGTGAATTATTGCCTATAAAAAGCGATGCTAAGTTATCAAACAAAGCGTAGGAATCGAAACCGGCTTATGAATACTTTGCTTGTAAGCCGGCTTTTTTGATAAAAGAAAGAAACCTGGTTTGGAGGATTATTCAAACATTTGGCGGAGACTGAAGAACCCGAAAGACTCACGATAGGAGCGAAAAAGTTTTTGATTGTTCTGGTTGTAATATTCCGCCAGCGAGGTCATCATCTTGGCTTTGATTTTTGGATTGCTGTCGAAAATCTCCTGGATTGCAAAATGAGGAATCACAATTAAGTCAGCTTCTTCAGAAACGACCATGGCAGTATAAGTCCTTTTGGCATTTTCCAGCAATGAGTTTTCGCCAAAGGCATCGTTTCTGTTGATTTCCAAAATGGATTCGAAATTATCCTTGATGTCTATTGTGAGGCTGATTTGGCCTCTTTTTACGAGGTATAAAGCCTGGCTAGGGTCCTTGCTGAAAAACACAACTTCATCCCGGAGGTATTTGCGATGATGCATAGCAGGGATAAACCGGGACATCTCCTTGTAATTCAGTCGCTCAAAAAATTTGATTACGCCCAAGAAATCGAACATATCGAGTTCCTCCTGATTGTATGTTTTCGAAAATGGATTGCGCATGAATTATCGCTTTTTTAGATATAAAATCCTCCTTGTTGCCGCTGTGCATTTAGCCCAGTCTGCCACTCTTAATCCGATTACCCAGGCGATTTCCCCATCGGAAACCAGCACTTTGATGCCTTTTTTTTTCAGCAGAGGTATTTTCAAATCTATCAAAAAGTCACTGATTTTCTTGCTGTTTTTCATTCCCAATGGAATAAAGCGATCTCCCTCTTCCCAGGTTCTGATTACGAGCGGGAAACTCAGCCGTTCCAAATCCAGCATTGCATTTTGAGGATTTTTGTCCAGATTGATGTACCCTTCCAGTTTGAGTAAATCATACTTTCCCTCGGGCAAAGAAATTTCGAGGTCATTTGAATGTATCTCAATTGGTTCAAATGGGGCTGATTTGGGAGCCAGGATCAAGGATTCTCTGTCAAGATTTAAAAGGTGAGTGGAGGATTCGAAAATGGCTCCGCTTTCACCGCGAGTTGAAGACTCTAAAATTTCGGCGCTTTGCCCGGGGTTGAACCCGAATGGACGCAGCCAAAAATATAGCAAAGAGGCAGCTCCGGGAAGTGTCGCGATTTCGGAAATCAGCAAAATTTGCAACCCGTCTTCGAGTCTGATATGCTCTTTTTTCCAGATTTCGAATAAAGTTGTAAATGCTTTTCCGGTGTCTTTGAGCCTCGAAAAACTGGTTTGAAGATTTGCCTTTGCATCTTTAGCAACCTCATAAAGTGCCGGCAATGCTTGAATTCGAAGCTTATTCCGTTTGTAATTGGTTTTAATATTGGAGCTATCCTCTCTCCACATTAACCCATTTTGAATAGCGAAACCGAGAATTTCAGATCTGGAAAATGGAAGTAAAGGTCTGATCAGCCAACCCCGACGCTCGGCCATCCCGTATATGCCTTCAATGCCTGTGCCTCGAAGGAGATTCAGAAAGATCGTTTCCATCTGATCATCTTCCTGATGTGCCAAAATAATTCCGTCAAGGTTTCGCTCAGTTCTCAGTTTTTCAAACCAATCGTATCGGATTTCCCGGGCGGCCATTTGGATGGAAAGTTGATTTTCCCGGGCGAAAGAAATAGTGTCCGGTTGAAGGATGTGGATAGTCTTGTCAATTGATTTGGCCCAATTTCTGACAAAGGCTTCATCATCGTCACTCTCTTCTGCCCGCAAGCGAAAGTTGACATGGGCGACTTCAAAGGGGGTTTTTGTTTCATTCAGCAAAGTGCCCAGACAGATACTATCCAGGCCTCCGCTGCAAGCCAAAAGGTATGTTTTCCCAGAATCCAAAAGTGACTTGCTACGGATATGCCGGATAAAAGCTTCGATCATTGACCAAAAATATCATTTTCTGCTAATTTTGCCCACATTCGTTCCATCATGAGATCAAGCCTTTCCGTTTTTCTGATTTTTTTCCTTTGTCTTTCCACTATGGCATTTACTGCAAAAGGACAGGAATCCTCTACTTTGGAGATCAATTCGGCGGATTTGATGGAAGGAGAAAATGGAATTGAGCGACTGTTGGGTAGTGTGCAGATGAGGCACCAAAACTCGCTTATTTACTGTGATTCAGCTCATTTTTTTCGGGAAACGAACAAGGCAAGACTATTTGGGGATGTACGAATTGTGGATCAGGTAGACCCTGTTCAGACCCGGAGTGCTTATGCTGAATACGATGGAAATACTAAAATTGCGAAGCTGAGAACCAACGTGATTTTTACAAATCAAAAAACCACGCTTTACACAGATAATCTTGACTACGACCGCGCCTCAAACATCGCTTATTACAACAACGATGGGAAGGTAGTGGATTCGGTGAATGTCCTGACCAGCAAGCGAGGAACCTACGAAATCAACCTGGAGCGGATTACTTTTGAGGATGAAGTTGTCTTGGTCAATCCGGATTACACCATGAAAACCAATTACCTGGTTTATCTGACGATACCCAAAACTGCAGAAACGAAAGGACTTACAAATTTGATTTCGAAGGAAGGAAATACGCTTGATGCTCAGAAGGGAAGTTTTTACAATACCCAGCAAAAGCAGTTTCAATTTTTTGAAGGAATAGTCGAAACTGAAACCAGCCGGGTGAAGGCCAAGCAGCTTTTCTACGATGAGCAGAAGGCGTATTACGAGGGAAAGGAAAATGTAAGCGTCTACAATAAAGAAAGGGAAATTGAGGTCTATGGAGACATAGGTCAATACTGGGAAGATCGAAAATACAGCCTTGTTCACGGGAATGCCCTGGTTCGAAAATATTTTGAAAAGGACACGCTTTTCGTGACTGCAGATTCACTGATTTCTCAGGATAGCGAAGCTGATTCTGCTAAATTTTTACTGGCTTTTCGATCAATCAATCTGGTGAAAGCAGACCTTTCTGGAGTGGCAGATTCATTGGCTTACAATTATTCTGATTCCTCGATTCGATTATTTCAAGACCCGGTCATGTGGAGTCAAACCAGCCAGATTTCTGCAGACAGCATGATTTTTTTTATTGCAAATGAGGAACTGGATCGGGTGTTTATGAAAGACAAAGCATTTGTGATCACTCAGGATACGATTTTTAATTTCAATCAAATGAAAGGAAGATCGATGATGGCATATTTCAAGGAAGGGCAGATAAGTCATTTGAATATCGATGGAAACGGAGAGTCCCTTTATTTTGCTTTGGAAGGCGATACGCTGACTCAGGGAGTCAACAGGACCCTGAGCGCCAATATCAAACTTGTATTCGTTGATGGAGCAATCCATCGTGTCACTTATGGGATCAAGCCGGACGGCACGTTTACTCCCGTCCAAAAACTGACTGAAGAAAACTCGAGATTAGAAGGATTCCAATGGAGAATCGAAGAGAAACCAGGTATGGAAACCATAAATGCATGGAGAAAACCTGAAGAAATTGATCCTGAAGCAAAAAATCTTTTTGACATTCCGGACGCAAAAATCCCCCTTCCAACAGACGAAGAAATCCAAAAAGAGCTTCAAAAAAGCAGTTCGCCATCGAAAAAAACATTTTGAAACCCATTCTTCGAAACTAGACCTATGGCTAACGCGCAAGCCTCAAAAAAATTTTAAAAAGGTTAACAACAATTAACCGCATTTTTCCATTTCTGGATGTCCAATGCCTTATTTTTGTGCGTATATTGAATACAGTTAGATACAACTGAATCGCTTATTGATCAAAATTTTACATGAAACGGTTACTACTATTTTTTACATGGCTTTGGCTGTTTCTCCCGATCATTGCGGAAGCACAGCAAATACGTGTGCTTAGTGAAGACCTTCAGTTTTCAGGTGATTTAGGTTCTTCGCAGCGAAAATCGATCATCCTCCAAAACGAAAGCAATCAGTCCAAAACCTATTTGCTTAAAAATCTCCGGGGAAATGTAGGTTCTTCCCAAAAAGTAAAAATCTGTATCGGAGAACAATGCTTTGATCCCAAGAGAGATCTTGCCAAAATCAAAATCTCCCTTGAGCCAGGTGAAATAATGACTGACTTGTACCTGGAGTTTGAGATGGGAATAGTGGAGACGATGGGCAGCTTTGATCTTTTCTTCGTAAATGCTGAAAATATTCGGGAAACATTTATGGTTGAGGCCAGATACAGCGTTTCTAATCCGGATACTAAAATTGATGAGTTTGACTATAAGGATATTAAGTTGAGTGACGTTTATCCTAATCCAAGCAGCCGAATAGCGCAGCTTGATTATCAACTCAAAAATCCGAGAGTAAAGGCCAAAATTACAATCAACAGCTTTATCGGTAATCCTATAGCTGAATATGAATTGGATCCTGAAAGAAGTACCCTTTCGATCAATGTTTCTGAGTTTAAAGAAGGAATTTATTTCTACACGCTTTTCCTGGGCAATAAAAATATTGTCACCAAGAAGCTTCAAATCAAGAAGTAAGCCTGCTCAGACCTTTCCATTTGAATCCGAATAATTATCCCGTATATTTGCGGTCTTGAAAATGAACATGCGCGTACAATTCATCCTTATTCTTCTGATTTCCCTAGCTTTGGGCTCCTGTGGTCCTTTCAATAAATTGGAGAAAAGCACCAACTGGGAAGAACTCTACGCAGGTGCTAATAGCTACTATCAGTCTGGAGATTACAACAAAGCGATTATCCTTTACGATAAGGTGCTTCCTGTAATCCGTGGAAGTGAAAAGGCAGAACTGGCTGATTACAACTATGCTAACTGCCATTTCAAAACAAAACGATACATAGAGGCAGCAGGGTACTTCAGTACTTTCTACAGAACCTATAATAGAAGTCCATTGGCTGAAGAAGCGCTTTTCATGAACGCCTACTCGCTGTACCTGGACGCTCCGGATTTTAATCTTGATCAGCAAAGCAGTCAGGAAGCAGTTAGTGCGATTCAGCAGTTTGTTACCGTTTTTCCCGGATCTGCGAGCTATGAGAGAGCGATGGTTATGCTGACCGATCTTCAGACAAGATTTGAGGAAAAGGCTTATCAGGAATCTTCCATGTACTACAAATTGAAAGACGGCTTGTATCCCGGCGATTTCTATAGAGCTTGCATTATTAACTTTCAGAACTTCACTAAGGATTTTCCTGAGAGTAAATACAATGAAGAATTGGCTTATAAGTTAGTAGAAGTAGGGACTGGCTATGCCAAGAACAGTGCTTATGCGAAGAAAGAAGAGCGATTGAATGAAGCTCTTAAATTTGCAAGCAATTTCTATCAACGATATCCCACAAGTGGGTTTACCGGAAAAGTGAAAGAGTACGAAATAGAGACAAGAGAAGAACTTGCCGAGCATCAGAAATTGAAGAAAGAAATTGCAGACCGATTGGCTGCTCAAAATGCTACCATTATTTCCGCTAAACCGGTGGATAATTAATCAATAAATAGAAACATAATCTAATTCGAATATGGCTACTAATCCCTCCATCATCACTCGTGACCTGGACAAAATCGCAGATAAGACTGGTAACATCTATGAGTCTCTTCATGTGGCAGGTCAGCGTGCAAAGCAGATTTCAACTACTTTGAAAGAAGAATTGAATAATAAGCTTTCAGAATTTGCGTCTACAGTTGACAATCTTGAGGAAGTATTTGAAAACAAAGAGCAAATCGAGATTTCAAAATTCTATGAGAGAATGCCTAAGCCATCTACTCTTGGACTAGAGGAGTTTATGGAAGGTAAAGTGTACCATAGATATCCGGCAAAAGAGACCGAAGAGTAATATATGAGCCTCAAGGGTAAAAGGATTTTACTTGGAGTTACCGGCAGCATCGCCGCTTACAAGAGTGCCTTTCTTACCCGATTATTAGTTAAAGCAGGAGCAGAAGTGCAAATCATCATGAGCGCTTCTGCTTTTGATTTTATTACCTCGCTCACTTTGGCGACTTTATCCAAAAGACCCGTTTTAAGTAAATTCCAAAAGGATGAAACGGGAGTTTGGAATAATCATGTTGAATTGGGCCTCTGGGCTGATTTATTTTTGGTGGCCCCAATCAGTGCAAACACGCTGGCCAAGTTTGCAAATGGGATTTGCGATAATCTCCTCTCAGCTACCTACTTGTCCGCGAGATGTCCTGTGATGATTGCTCCGGCGATGGATCTTGACATGTATCAGCATCCTTCCGTAAGAGAAAACCTAAATCGACTTCTTTCTTTCGGGAATCAGGTTTTGGAAGCTGAAACCGGTGAATTAGCCAGCGGACTTTGCGGTCAGGGCCGAATGATGGAGCCTGAGTATATTCTTGAAAAAGTGGAGGAGTTTTTTTCTAAAAACCAGGATTTCAAAGGAAAGAAAGTCCTGATTACAATGGGACCAACTCAGGAAGCGCTTGATCCGGTTCGATTTATCAGCAATCACTCAAGTGGAAAAATGGGCTATGCCCTGGCTGAAGCATTTCTGGAAGGAGGAGCTGAAGTCTTTGTGGTTTCCGGTCCGATTTCCCTGAAAGTCAATAAAGAGGCATTTCATTGGAAGGATGTCAAATCTGCCAAGGAAATGTTTGAAGCAGCAAAAGCCCTGCATCCCAAAATGGATATTTGCGTGTTTGCTGCAGCCGTAGCCGACTATGCACCTGCAGAAGTTGCTACTGAGAAAATCAAAAAGAGTGATGCGGAATTATCGATTCATTTGATCAAAAATGTAGACATCGCATATTCTTTGGGATTGGAGAAAAAGCTCAACCAGATACATGTTGGGTTTGCATTGGAGACCGAAAACGAATTTGAAAATGCACAATCCAAGCTGAAAAAGAAGAATTTTGACCTCATCGTCCTCAACTCAATGAAGGAAGCGGGTGCAGGGTTTCAGTTGGACACGAACAAAGTTCAGATTTCCCATCGCTCGGGTCCATCGGTTCAATCAGCCATCTTTCCCAAAAACCAGATTGCAAATTTGATCCTTGATCAAATCAAATTAGTACCGGTACAGGTTTGAGCTTGGATAAATCCCTATTTTTAGTGCTATGAAGAAATGGCTATTCACGGTTTTACTTTTCTGCCTGACTCAGGCCGGCTTTTCGCAGGAACTCAACTTCACAGTAATTATCAACAGCGACAGAGCGAGGATTCAAAACACTGATGTTTTCAATCAGATGAAAACCAGCTTTGAGCAATTTCTTAACGGCCGATCCTGGACCACGGATGAGTTTCGTCCGGAAGAAAGAATAAAAGGGAACCTTCTGATTACAATCAATGACGTGCCTCAGGTAGGATATTACGAAGCTACCGTACAGATCCAGACTGTTCGCCCGATTTATGGCACCAATTACGAGTCGCTTGTTTTCAACTTTGTGGACCGAAACTGGAATTTTGAATACATCGAATCTTATCCTTTGGAGTTCAACAGATTCACCTATCTGAATAATATAAGTTCTCTGCTAGCATTCTATGCACACATTGCATTGGGTCTTGACTATGATACTTTTGCAAGTAAAGGCGGAGACGATTTTTTTGAAGTTGCAAACGATATTGTAAATAATGCACAGCAATCCGGGCGTCCGGGTTGGATGCAGAGTACTTCTGATCGAAGAAATCGGTATTGGCTTATCAATGATATTTATACCTCATCGGTTTTTTCCACAATTCGGGAGGCGTATTATTTATATCACAGACAAGGGCTGGATATTCTACAGTCTGATCCTGAAACTGCTTATCAAAATATGGTGCAAGCCATAAGACTTGTTTCTGAGGCCAATAAAACTCAGCCAAACGGGATTTTTACCATCTCATTCATGGATGCAAAAAGTGATGAAATCTCCAAGGTTTTGAAAAATGCTTCTCTTGAGTTACGTACCGAGGCGGTAAAATTATTATTGGATGTGGATCCAAATAATGCCAGAAAGTATAACGAGCTTCTGAAAAGCTAGCCTCTATTTTTTAGATTTGTTCCGCATCTAATACATATTCATGCTTAAGTCCCTCAGCATTTCAAATTATGCTCTGATTGATCAACTTCTCATGCAGCCGAGTAAAGGTCTGAGCATGATTACAGGCGAAACAGGAGCCGGAAAATCAATTATGCTTGGAGCTGTGGGGATGTTGCTTGGGAACCGTGCAGATACCAAAGTCCTGCTTCATGAAGATAAAAAATGCGTCATTGAGGGGGTTTTTGAGATTGGAGAATATGGGTTGAAGGATTTCTTCGAAAGTGAAGAACTGGACTTTGACCGGACTTGCATCATCCGACGCGAAATCAGTCCCGGAGGAAAATCCAGATCATTTGTCAATGATACGCCAGTTCTTTTGGACACTTTGAAAACATTGGGAACTTACCTGATGGACGTTCATTCCCAGCACGACACATTACAGATGGGAGAGGGAAGCTATCAGCTCGGGCTGATAGATGCTTTTGCCCAAACTCAGGAAGAGCTGAAACAATACCGAACAGATTATAAGAGCTTCAAAAAAAGCCAGAAAAGCTACCTTGAAATCAAGCAAAAAGCTCATGAATTACAAAAGGAGGCTGATTTCAACCAATTTCAATTGGATGAATTAAGTGCGTTGAGTCTCCAGACAGGTGAGCAAACTGAACTTGAATCTGCTCAGGAAGTCCTCGAAAATGCGGAGGAAATCAAATTGAAAATCAACGAAATGCTTAACCTTTTCCAAGATGAGCAATTTGGAGTGATTCAGGGGATGGCACAAATTCAGCATGGAATGCAGTCGCTGGAGAGATTGGCTCATAAGTTTCAGGCTTTGCGTGAGCGATTCCAAAGTTCATTAATTGAGATCAAGGATCTGGTGGATACACTGGCGGATGAAGAGGGCGGGATAGAAGTTGATTTTGAAAAGCTGGAGGGAATTCGTGAACGGTTGAGTAAGATTTACCAGCTTCAAAAGAAGCATGGAGTAAACTCGGTGGAGGAATTGATGGCTTTGGAAGCTGACCTGGCTGACAAAGTTTTTCAGTTTCAAAATCTGGATGATACTCTGGTAATAGCGAAAGCCACACTGGATCAAGCCGAAAAGCAAGTATTGGAGTCCGGGCATAAGCTGCGAAAGCTTCGAATGGCCTGTTTCCCGGATTTTCAAAAATCCCTGGAAAAACTACTCGTCGGTCTGGGTATGGAAAATGCCAAACTGGTAGTGGAGCACAAGTCCACCGAACCAAATTCTGGAGGAATGGATGAGATCGAGTTGCTTTTCTCTGCCAATAAAGGATCATCTCCTCAGCCCCTTAAAAAGGTGGCTTCGGGCGGTGAATTCTCCAGATTGCTTTTTGCAATCAAATATTTAATGGCAGATAAAATGGCCTTGCCCACTTTGATTTTTGATGAGATCGATACCGGAATCTCTGGAGAAGTGGCACTTCAAATGGTGCGAATGATGAAAGAGATTTCCCAAAACCACCAGGTGATTTGCATCACGCATTTGCCGCAAGTTGCGGGACAGGGTGATTTGCACTACTTCGTTTACAAGGATAATTCATCTGCCAAAACTGTCAGCAAAATCAAATTGCTTGAAGAAGAAGGCCGAATTCAGGAGCTTGCCAAAATGATTGCCGGTGCGACTCCGTCTGCTTCTGCGATGGAAAGTGCCAGAGAGCTTCTTCGCAGGTAAATCCCCCCAGGTATCAAATGAAGTCTGGAATCATAAAATTTCCCTACTTTTACGCGATCATTTTAGAAACAACCAAATAGCTATATGCCAGAAAATTTGCTGAAAGGAAAAGTGGGCATCATCACAGGAGCGCTGGATGAGAACTCCATCGCCTGGAAAACCGCCCTGAAAGCCAAAGAGCAAGGAGCGAAATTCGTCCTTACCAATGCCCCAATCGCCATGAGAATGGGAGCAATCAATGAACTCGCTCAGGAATGTAATACCATTGTAATCCCGGCGGATGCTACTAGCCTGGAAGATATCGAGAAGCTTTACACAGAAGCGAAAGAATACCTCGGAGGTAATTTTGACTTCTTGTTGCATTCTATCGGGATGTCTCCAAATATCAGAAAAGGCAGATCTTATGGTGATCTGAATTATGAGTGGGCAATGAAATCTTATGACGTATCTGCGATTTCTTTTCACAAAATGATGCAGGTGGCTGAGAAGCAAGACGTGATGAATGAATGGGGATCCATCCTTGGGCTTTCCTATATCGCAGCTCAGCGGGTATTTCCTTTTTACACAGATATGGCTGATGCCAAAGCTTTGCTGGAAAGCATCGCAAGAGGATATGGATACAGATTCGGTAAGCTGAAGAAAGTTCGGGTTAACACCATTTCTCAGTCTCCTACCAAAACAACCGCAGGAACAGGAATCGGTGGATTTGACTCCTTCTACAATTTTGCAGATGCACTTTCTCCACTTGGAAACGCATCAGCTGAGGCTTGTGCAGAATATATTGTAACCATGTTCTCCGATTATACTCGACTTGTGACCATGCAAAACCTTTTCCACGACGGAGGATATTCCTTCACCGGGATTTCGGAAGAAATCATGGAGAAGTTTAAAGATTTATAAAAACCACCAACCTTAATTCAAAAGCCCGTCTGGAATTCCTGACGGGCTTTTTGTTTTGTAGCAGCTCAAGTAATTCAAGTTTGTTCATGCACCTTTTTCTCCTAACTTATTGATCTCATCAAAGCCACCTTCCCTTATGAAAAGGAAAATTTTACTCACCTTATTTTTCAGCTTTTCACTTGCACTCACACTCCTTGCTCAAATAATGCCTGCGCCTGCCCGGGAAGAAGGGGATGGTCCCTATGATAGACTGATATTTCGTGGTGTGATTTTGCTTGACGGCACAGGGGCACCACCTGTGGGTCCGGTAGATATTGTAGTTATGAAAAATAGAATTGCCCAAATCCAGGTTGTGGGCTATCCCGGACTTCCTGTCAATGAAGACCGACGACCAAAAGCCGGCCCAAATGATAAAGTCTATGAATTAGAGGGGCATTACCTGCTTCCGGGGTTTGTGGATATGCATAGTCATATCGGCGGATCAGGACAAGGCACGCCTGCGGAATATGTGTTTAAACTTTGGATGGCGCACGGGATCACCACGGTGAGAGATCCATCGACCGGAAATGGACTGGATTGGGTTTTGGTGCACAAGAAAAAATCTTTGGCAAACGAGATTACAGCGCCAAGAATCCATGCTTATACAGCTTTCGGACTAGGATCAGATACTCCGATCACAACGGATGCTCAGGCAAAAGCATGGGTAAATGAAAACGCTAAAAAAGGTGCTGACGGAATAAAATTTTTCGGAGGAAATCCGGAGGTATTGCAAGCAGCAATGACAGAAAATAAGCGTCTTGGAAAAGGCTCTGCCATGCACCATCAGCAATTGGATGTAGCAAGATGGAATGTACTGAATTCGGCACGGGCGGGATTGACCTCTATGGAGCATTGGTATGGATTACCTGAAGCTCTTTTTCAGGATCGTACGATTCAGGATTTCAGATTGGATTACAACTATCAAAACGAGCAGCATAGATTTGGTGAGGCTGGAAAGCTTTGGAAGCAGGCTGCACCGCCATACTCTGAGCACTGGAATAAAGTGATGAATGAATTATTGGAACTTGATTTTACGCTGGACCCGACCTTTAATATTTACGAAGCCAACAGAGATTTGATGAGGGCTCGCACTGCCGAATGGCACGATGTCTACACGCTGCCATCACTTTGGAGATTCTATGCGCCAAGCCGTCAATCTCATGGTTCTTATTGGTTTGACTGGACAACTGAGGAAGAAGTGCAGTGGAAAGAAAATTATCGTCTTTGGATGACTTTTGTGAATGAATATAAAAATCGTGGAGGCAGGGTAACTGCAGGTTCAGATTCAGGATTTATCTACCAATTGTATGGATTTGCTTACATCCGAGAATTGGAATTGCTTCGTGAAGCAGGATTTCACCCGATAGAAGTAATCCGCTCTGCAACCATGTACGGAGCAGAAGCTTTGGGAATGGAAAAAGAAATCGGATCAGTTGAAGTTGGGAAATTAGCTGACTTTGTAATTGTGGAGGAGAATCCACTTCAAAACCTGAAAGTCCTTTATGGTACAGGTTCCATTAGAATCGATGATAACAACCAACCTGTTCGGGTTGGCGGCGTGAAATACACGGTGAAAGACGGAATTGTTTATGATGCGAAAAAACTTCTTCAGGACGTAAAAGAGATCGTGGATCAGCACAAGGCCAGAGAGAATTTCAAAATCACTCAGCCTGGTTTGGACTGGGAATAAAGATTGAAAATCAAGAACAGATGACCGAAGTTTTCTCCAAGACTTCGGTCTTTGTTTTACCAATTGATCAATAACTCAAAAATCATATGCCCTACATAGATGCAAACGGAGTAAAGCTTTTTTACATGGATCAGGGAAATGGGCCTGAAACGATTGTTTTTGCTCATGGATTGCTATGGAGTCATAAAATGTTTGAGTCACAAGTGTCATTTCTTAAAGACAAATACCGGGTTATCGCCTATGATCACCGGGGACAAGGTCAAAGTGAAGCGAAAGGCCCTTATGACATGGAGACTGTAGCCGAGGATGGTGCTGAACTGGTCAGAGCGCTTGGTTTGGGTTCTGTACATTTTGCCGGGCTTTCTATGGGAGGCTTTGTCGGAATCCGGTTAGCATCCAGAAATCCTGAGTTGATAAAGAGTTTGATTTTGTTGGAGACATCTTCTAATGCCGAGCCTGTGGAAAATCTACCGAAATACAAAACCTTGAATGGGATTGTGAAGTGGGTGGGCATTTTGCCTTTTGTGGCTAATCAGGTGATGCCGATCGTGTTTGCTGCAAGTTGGCTCGCTGACTCTTCAAATGGAGCAAAAATCCGTCGTTGGAAAAGCGAACTTCGGTCGAACAAAAAATCTATTACCGGACCGGTCGAAGGCGTGATCAATAGAAAAGGGGTGGAGGAAGAACTAGCAAAAATTTCCTGCCCAACCATGATTATCGTGGGAGATGAGGATGTGGCTACCAAGCCCGAGAAAGCAAAATTCATTCAAAGGGGAATCTCAGGCTCAAAGCTTCACATGATTTCAGGAGCTGGTCACAGCAGTTGCATCGAAAAGCCCGCCGAAGTCAATCGACTCATCGGTGATTGGCTTAAAGATCATTCTCATTAAAACACATCGTAAAAAGGCTCTCAGGAGCCTTTTTTGTTGATTTAAAGATTTCATTTTATGCGTATTCGCTTGATTGCACGTAACAGAATTAAGTTGGAATTTGAATGAAAAAAATCCCCCTAACCCCCTTTAAAAAGGGGGAGTCACATTTCCGCATCATTAAACCCGATAGGCTTCTATCCATCGTGCAGATATCCGGATACGCATATTTCATTTTGAGATAAACTCAAGTCGTTCAAAAATAAGTGAAGATTTTTTCTTGCTGAATGAAACCTTTTTTTACATTTGCATGTATATACATTAAATACAATTGCAGAAGATTATGAAAATTGAAGATGCTATTCAACAAAAGGAGTTTAAAGATCCATACAACAAGTTGGTAGTGAATCTTCTTTATACACATAGTTATCTGGTGACTTCGCAAAACTGCCTCTTCAAGCCGCATGAAATTTCACCGGAGCAATACAATGTATTGAGAATCCTGAGAGGTCAGAATGGAGTGGCCACGACAGTATCCTCTATCCAGGATCGGATGCTGAACAAAATGTCAAATGCAAGTCGTCTTGTTGAAAAGCTGAAGACCAAAGGATTGGTGAAGCGGGAAGAATGTCCGAATGACAGAAGACAAGTTGATGTCATGATTACCGAAAAAGGACTTGAATTGCTTTCAGTATTACAGACTCAGGTTGAAAATGGAAACAAAAGTTTCGTTCATTTGAACCTCGAAGAGATCAATCAATTAAATGACCTGTTGGATAAAATGAGAGGTTAAAAAAAATTTTATCCTAATACATGTCTATACAAATAATGTAAATACAATATAAATCAAACAAATACTTAAAAACCACAATTATGAGCACTACAAAATGGATTATCGACCCAACTCACTCTGAAGTTACTTTCAAAGTAAAGCACCTGGTCATCTCAACCGTTACCGGTTATTTCAGAAAGTTTGAAGGTTCTGCAGAAAGCACATCAGATGATTTTGACGGAGCAACAGTTTCTTTCTCGGCTGATATTGACAGCATTGATACCAATCAGGCTGATCGAGATGGTCACTTGAAATCAGGAGACTTCTTTGATGCTGCAAACCATCCTAAATTGACTTTCGCAGGAACTGTAAAGAATCATGGAGGGGATTACAAATTGGTAGGAGATATCAGCATCCGTGGAACCAAGAAAGAAATCGAACTTGATCTTGACTTCGGTGGGGTTGCGGGCGATCCTTACGGACAAACTAAGGCTGGCTTCGAAATCGAAGGTAAAATCAGCAGAAAAGAATTCGGGTTGACATGGTCTGCCGTGACAGAAGCTGGCAGTGTTGTCGTAAGTGATAATGTTAGATTGATCCTGAACGTACAATTGGTGAAACAAGCCGTTACAGAATTGGCAGAGGCAACAGCCTAAATATCTAAAAGCTGCCTCAAGGCAGCTTTTTTTCTTAAATTCAATCATATGCAACCACTCATCACCGGAATTCATCACATCACTGCGATAGCCGGAAACCCACAGAGCAACATTGATTTCTATTCAGGAATCCTTGGTTTGAGATTGGTGAAGAAGACGATCAACTTCGATGCACCGGATGTTTATCATTTCTATTTTGGAGATGAGCTTGGGCGCCCGGGGACGGTTTTCACCACATTCCCATTTACGGGAGCCAGAAAAGGAATAAAAGGATCCGGTGAGCTGACCTACACAGCATTTTCAATTTCGTCCGATTCATTGAATTATTGGATTGAGCGATTGAAGAAATATGGTGTTTCTGTTTCAGATGTTTTGACCCGGTTTGGTGAAAAGCTGATCCGATTCGAAGATCACGACGGGATGGGAATTGAATTGATTGCAAATGATAACGATTCTCGTCTGGGTTGGACTTATGGACAAATTCCTCTTGAAAATTCCATCAGGGGTTTTTACGGAGCAACGCTAAACCTAAGAGCCAAAGAACTTACCGAAAAGCTGCTGACCCAACATATGGATTACAGATTCATCGGCGAAGAGAATGGAAGATTCCGCTACGGTACCGAAGGGAAACCCGGTGATATCGTGGATATCGTACTGGATAAAACCGGAAATAGAGGAATGCAAAGTGCCGGTACGGTGCATCACATCGCCTTCCGCACAGCGGACGAAGCTTCCCAGCTTGAGGTTCAAAATATCCTGATGAAAAATGGCTACCAGGTCACTGAAGTGAAAGACAGGAATTACTTCAAATCGATTTACTTCCGGGAGCCGGGAGGAGTTTTGTTTGAGGTGGCTACAGATGAACCGGGATTTGCAATTGACGAAGACGAAGCGCATTTGGGTGAATTGATCAAATTGCCTGATTGGGCAGAGCCAAGCCGTGACAGAATAGAAGCGAATCTTACGCCGGTGACGCTAAATACAGATGCTTATGCCTGAGATAAAGCAAGCTGGTTTGCCTTTGGAAAAAGCAAAAAAAGCTGCCATCCTGATTCACGGGAGGGGGGCTTCCGCAGAAAGTATCCTTTCACTTAAACCCCATCTCAATCTTGATGAGTACGCGATTTTGGCACCAGGGGCAACCGGAAACTCATGGTATCCTTTCAGCTTCATGGCTCCGGATGCTCAGAATAAACTGGCCTTGGAAAATTCATTGAATACCATCAAGGAAGTTTGGGATAAAATCATTGAAGCGGGAATTTCCCCTGAAAATATTGTCCTGATCGGATTTTCTCAAGGAGCTTGTTTGAGTTTGGAGTTTGCTTCGAGAAATGCCCAAAAGCTTGGTGGAGTCATTGCTTTCACCGGAGGATTAATTGGTGAAAGGCTTCAGCCCGAAAAGTATCAGGGGGATTTTGCCGGAACTTCGGTTTTCATCGGGAGCAGTGAAAGAGATTTTCATGTTCCTCTTTCCAGGATCAAAGCCTCAGCAGAATTGATGGAAAAAATGGGAGCAAATGTGAAACAACTAATCTTCAGCGATCCCGAGCATACCATCCGAAAGGAAGAGATAGATTGGGTGAATGAAAATATATTATAAAGAGGGTTTATTATTTTGAGAAATCCCCCGGCAATCGTCGGGGGATTTTTTTTGCCTAAAATCTTGGTTTCCTTTATTTTTTCAAGGCAATAAGTTTGGTTTCCTTCAAATAATTCAGAAAAAATACTTCTGTAAGTGCTTGATAATAAATAAAATGTAAGCGTTTATTGGAATTTACTCAATGTAATGAGTAAATTTACTCAACGTAATGAGTAAAATAGAAATGGCTTACCAGAGAGCAGAAAAAAACCAGATCCAGAATCGCCTTCAGAATGAACCACGCAGGTTCATTCAGTTGATCTATGGCCCAAGGCAAGTGGGGAAGACCACATTGGTAAGGCAAATCATAAAAGACCTGGATTATCCGCATACCCTTGTGGCTGCGGATGCCGTACCTGCCACAGATCGGGTTTGGATCGCACAGCAATGGGAGATTGCCCGAGCAAAGCAGCAGCTTTCACGGGACTTGCCTTACCTCTTGGTCATCGATGAAGTTCAGAAAATCGATAATTGGAGCGAACAGATCAAAGCTGAATGGGATCGGGATACAATGGAAGAACGGGATATCCATGTGATTTTGTTGGGATCCTCCCGCTTGATGCTTCAACAGGGATTGACAGAATCACTAGCCGGAAGATTCGAAGCCATGTATCTCGGACATTGGTCGTATAAGGAAATGAAAGATGCTTTCGGACTTACTCCGGAGGAATATATCTGGTTTGGAGGCTATCCCGGTGCTATTACACTGAAAGATGATGAGGATCGATGGAAGAATTATGTTCGCGATGCACTGCTCGAGACAAGTATTTCGAAAGACATCCTGATGCTGACACGGGTTGATAAGCCTGCACTCATGAAGCGATTATTCGAAATTGGGTCGCTTTACTCCGGTCAGGTTCTTAGCTTCACCAAAGTGATGGGACAGCTTGCCGACGCAGGTAATACCACCACGCTTGCCAATTACCTGGAGCTGCTTAATGAGGCGGGATTGCTGAGCGGATTGGAAAAATACAGTCCCAATCTTGTCCGGAAGAGATCATCAAGTCCCAAGTTCATGGTGCATAATACAGCGATCATGTCGGGTTTGTCCAATGAAACTATGGAGACACTTCAGGCTGATCATAAGGCTTGGGGTCGCTGGGTAGAATCTGCGGTAGGGGCACACCTTGTAAATCAGGCTTTCAAAGATAAAAAGCTC
This sequence comes from Algoriphagus sp., assembly GCA_036676605.1. GTDB lineage: Bacteria > Bacteroidota > Bacteroidia > Cytophagales > Cyclobacteriaceae > Algoriphagus. Next base: position 24,472 of record JAKFCO010000092.1, on the reverse strand, counting down.
AAGATTTACTACTGGAGAGAAGGGAATGACGAGGTAGATTTTGTTGTAGAATACAAAAAACGAATCATTGCCATTGAGGTCAAGACTTCGAAAGTAGGAGCGTTGTCTGGGATGAATGCGTTTGTAAAGACCTATCGTCCGGAGAAGTCACTCGTTGTCGGTACGGATGGGATTTCCTGGGAAGAATTCTTGCAGATGGATGTTTTGAGCCTGTATTCCTAAAAAAGACTTCAATTTTGAAGTCTTTTTTAGCTTATTTATTAAACTGTAAGTAATTGAATATCAGTACATAGAAGTGCTTATTTAGATTTTACTCAATAAGGTGAGTAAAATTACTCAATAGAATGAGTAATATTTTTTTAACCTCTTCCGGATACTGGTTTTGACTTAATATTCCTTGATTTCACCTGAGCTACAATCTCATTTCTCCAGCAATCCGAATATCTAACTAAACAAGAAACGTTGCAGTTATCCTCTCAAAACGAATATTTCACCTGAGAACCCCGATCAGGATCCAGCTCAATTTGGGCGTAAACTCCGATTTCCTGTTGGAGCTCTTCCACATGGCTGATGATGCCAACGATCCGGTTCTCGTGACGAAGAGATTTCAGCGTTTCAAAGACTACCCGAAGTGCATTTCGATCCAAAGCACCAAATCCTTCGTCCAGGAAGAAGAAACTTTGATCGGCGTGATTCAGGGCTTTTACCTTTTCTGCCAAAGCCAAAGCCAGACAAAGTGAAGCCTGGAAAGTCTGACCTCCGGAAAGTGTTTTGAGTAGTCGCCTCTTTCCTCCGTTCAGGTAATCGATCACCCAGAATGTATTGTCATCGTCGATCTCCAGGCTCAGGCTGTTTTTGCTGAGTTTCATAAACCGGATATTCGCGGTATTGCAAAGTTCTTTGAGGTAAATCGAACTCACATATTTCACAAAACCACTTCCCCGAAACATATTGTCCAGCTCCTTGAGATAGCTTTCCCGATTTTGAAGCAGACTATAAGTTTTCTCCAAAACGTTCTTCTCTTCCAGTTTGAGCAGAGCATCTTTGATTTCCTGACCAAGTAGCAGGGATTGATTTTGTAAGTTTTCGGAAGCAGCTTTTAAAAGCCGGAATTGCTCCGAAAGTTGTAAAAAAGCCTCCTCCTGAAACTCGCTCACTCCATTTTCAGCTTCCAATTCCTGAATTCGGCTCGTAGCAATTGCCAGATTCTGATCAAACTGGGTGATTTCCTTCATCACTTTTTCTGCATCAAGCGAATTCTCAAACAACCTCACCAAAGCCTGCTCGTCTGCAAATCCATACTCGATTTTCAGAGCCTCAAAATCAATCTGAGCCTTATCCAGTTTTGTTTTGGTCTCCTGTTTCAGTTTTGAGAAATTTTCCAGATCAGCAATATTCTTGACCTGCTCGCCCCGTTTTTCACGAAGATGTTTTTGTTTTCCTTCCAGGAGTTGGTAGGCTACTTCGATATCTTTTTCGACTTTTTGAATTCCCTGTCGGATTATTTCCGGCTCTTGGGTAAAGAATGGCTGGCAAAAAGGAGGATCCTTGATTTCCTCTCTTTTGGTGGAAATTGAAGATTCAAGAGAGCCGGCTTTCAGTTTTGCCTGATTGAAGTTCTCTTCTGTTTTTTCTAAAGCATCCCGCTCATCGTCCCATTGTTTTCGAATGGTTTTGATATTCAGCAGGAGTTTTTCCAGATTTTCACTTGCCTGAGTGATGGACAGAATATGCGCCGAAATTGCCTGTCTTGAACCAAGACCGGATTTGGATGCCTTCTCTTTCAGGTCATTCAGACTTAGACTCAAAGTGTCGATTTCTGATTTCTTGGCGACTGCATTTTTTCGGTGATTTTCCAGGTGAATGCTCAGTTCGGATTGCTTTTGGGAAAGGCCGAGAATTCTGTCCAACTCTGTTTTTGCCCTTCCGATTTCCATGGTTTTGGCAGACAATTCCTGCTCATCCGATTCGGCCTGAATTGGATTTGGATGATCTTGCGAACCGCAAAGCGGGCATGCTTCCCCGTCGTGCAGCAAATGAACATGTGCCGAAAGTCCCTGCTTTTGGATCAGTTTATCCCGTTCGGATTCCAGTTTTTGGATGAAATTCTTTTGGGAGGAAAGCCAGTTTTCGATTGTTTTTTCTTCCTTCGGAACAGCCTGAAGAGTCAGATCCAGCTGATTCTTTACTTCCAAATCCGAAACGCGGATTTGATCAAATTCTGAATTCAGTTTCGCCAGCTGACCTTCCCAAAGTTGCCAATCCCGCTCGGCAGATTTCAGTTCGGCGAGATGGGTGCTGTCAGGAGCGCTAGTTTTTTCTGCTTCCTCTTCGAGTTGTTTGATTTGGGTTTGAAGCGATTTTTGAGCGCTTTTTTTCGAGTTAATTTCAGGCTTAAGCGTCTCAAGTTTTCGATTGGCTTCCTCCAGATTTTTCTGTAAAGTCTGAATTTCGATCACCTTTTTGAGATCCCGAATCTTGCCTTCGCGCAGCGGACGTTTTTGATTTGTCTCCTTCAGTTTCTCTTCTTCCTTTTCTAATTCGGATACTTCTTCCGTAAAGCGATCCTTGAATCGCTCACAGTTGATGACGCTGGTCGTATATTTTTCCAGATCCTTGGTCGCTTCCGTGAGTTGATCCCAAACTGGCTTCAAATAAGTTTTCGCAGTGATGAATTCCCTATGAAGAAGTCGTTTGGCGTCTATCTCAGGACGCTTTTCATCAAATGCCTTTCGGGTTAATCTGAGTTGTTGCAGTTGCTTATGCTTTGCCCGAACAGCTTCTTTTTGCCTGATTTCCAGATCAGCGTTTTTGAATTTTTGGTTCGCCTCGTCAGCTTCCTGTTTCAGTTTTTGGAACTGAGCCTGTTTTTCCTCCAGGTTTTCTTTGCTGTAGTTTAGCAATCCCTGAAGCAGCGTTTCCTGTCGGATTTTCTCTTCCCTGACAGCTTTCAGCAGCGAACCCGTTTTTTGAGAAAGATCAAATCGCTCCAAGCCAAAAAGCTCCTTCATCATATCCGCCCTCGGACCGGGCGTGAGATCGATGAATTCCTTGAATTTTCCCTGCGGAATAATCACCGTCTGCTTGAAATGCTCCTTTTTCATCCCGACAATCTCCTCAGCTCTTTGGCTGACAGGTTCCCAGGAAGCTGCGGATCTCTCGTAAAAAGTATGCTCTGCCGGACGTACGTCGTCAAAATTCTTAGGATTTCGCTTGGCAGAGTACCGGGCCAGGTAGGTCTTTGAGTTGTTTTTTCCGGCACGGAATTCAAAATTGATCAGCAATTGCTCGCTTTGCAGATTGAGCATGCTGTTCTTTTCTCCACGATCAGAAAGCCGCTCCGTGCTTCCGTACAATGCAAGTAAAATCCCTTCGAGTATGGAAGATTTTCCGCTTCCCACAGCTCCAAAAATCCCGAAAAGTCCGGCGGCTGTTAGTTGGTCAAACTCGATCGTTTGCTTTTCCTGATAGGAATAAAGCCCCTGAAGTTCTAGTCGAATAGGAATCATGCGGGATCGTTTTGGCTGATGACTTCTTTGAAAATTCCCAGCAGTTCTTCGTTGGGTTCCTGGCCTTTTTCACTTTTATAGAAAAGCTGAAACAGGCTGACCATGTCCTTTCCGAGATCCTCGACTTGCAGGCTATAGTTTTGTAGTCCGAGTGGATTTTTGATTTGGGGAATCAGGTTAACGATTCCGTCATGAGCTTTCATGATTGCTTTGCGGGTGGAGGCATCGATGGAATTCTCCGTTTCGTAGGTCAATTCCACAAAAGAATATGGGTTATCGGCCAGCCATTTCAGCGTATCGGGAAGGTTGTCAAATTTCACCCGAAAAAGTACCCTTCCTTGTTTCAGTCCGATTGGCTTGAAAACCACCGGCAATCCGGGCGTGGCTTCAATCAGGACTACTTGCTTTTGCTGATCCGCCTCGCTGAATGAGTAGGCAAGCGGTGAACTCGCATACACAACCGGAATCGTGTCATGGCCGACTGAATGATAGCGATGCAAATGCCCCAATGCTGCGTATTGGATTTGTTGAGGGAGGTTTTGAGTGAATAAGGCCTGCGTGCCACCCACATGCAAAATCGGGCGCTCACTCTCAGGTTCGGCTTCCGGTTTTTCTCCTTCTTTCATGAAAAAGAAATGGCCTGCGAATAGATTTACGCCTTGATTGTCGCAATAATTTTCTGCCAGACTTTTCCATTTTTCAGTCAAAATCTGTCTGAATTCGGCTTCCCGATCGCCTTCTCCCAGGTAGGTTTTAAGCGAAACTTCATTGGCATAGGGTGCCAAAATGATCCGAATCGGAAATGCGAACTGAGGAAGTTTTAACTCGACAAAACCTGAATCAGATCGGGTTACCTCAATTCCGCTATCCAGCTTTCCGGGGGAAATTATGGATTCATATTTTCCGTAAAAAAAGATTCCCATCTCCCGGGCAAGCGGGTCCGGCGCCTCTACAAATTGGGTGCTGTCGTGATTGCCGGAAATGGCAATAATCGGGCGGGCCCCGTTTTTGGAAAGTTTCTTCAGGGTTTTATATAGTAATTCAACTGCCTCATGTGTGGGATTGAAGGTGTCAAAAATGTCCCCGGCAAGCAGGATCAGGTCCACATTTTCCTCATCAGCAATCTGCTGGATTTCTTCCAAAACGAGCTTTTGCTCTTCCAGTCGGGAGAATTCCTGCAGGCGTTTTCCCAGGTGCCAATCGGCGGTGTGTAGAATTTTTATCATGATTTATTAGTCAATATTCCTAAAGTGAAGGTTCTTACCTCCTTTATTGATCCTCCACCCCTTTTCAGGGATTTGGATCTGAAAAAGAAATCTCTGTGTAGATGAACTAAGATACTGTAGACCCATAGCCCAAGCAAATTCATTCCGCTTATTGACAAGAATTGGCATTTTTATTGGAAAGCAACGGAGAAATCCTAGTTTTAACTCATGCAGAGATTCTTGCTGTTCGTTTTTTTGATGTCTCTGTCGGGTTTTGGGTTGGCCAAAACAGATGGAGATTCACTGTTTATTCAAAAGGGGACGACCAGTTATTACGGGAAGAAATTTCACGGAAAAAGAACTTCCAGCGGTGAATTATTCCATATCGACAGCATGACAGCTGCTCACAAAAGCCTTCCTTTTGGCACTATGGTCAAGGTCACCCGACATGATAATGGAAATTTTGTTTTGGTGAGGATCAATGACCGGCTTCCTTCTTATTCCAAACGAACCATCGATGTATCCTATAAAGCTGCGGAGGAATTGGAAATGATCCCGCTTGGCTTGGTGGAGGTGGATATTGAAGTGACAAGTCCGGAAGAAATGGACCGGCTGATTGAATATTTCAAAGAGAGGGAAGATCCGGGACTCCGGCTTCGACCGGTTTATCAGCCGGTAAAGTTTGAAAGGATCCCAATGAAATGGCCCTTGGCAAGATTGGCCAAGGAAAAGCTGAAACCTGCTTTTTGACTTAATTTCAGCGTTTTCCAAGCTATTGACATTCAATTGAAAGGGATAAAACTAAAAAAGATAAATTTTTAAAAAAAAATAGTTAAAATAAATCTCCCGTCACTTGCATATATGAATGGGGGGGGGGTATATTGACAACGAAATTTCAAGGTTACCGGTAAGTAAGGATTTTTAAAGGGAGAACTACCCTGCCCTGCATGGTGCTAATGGGGGTAAATCTTAATTTTTAAAAAAATGAAATATAATTTAGTAAGTTCTGTAATGATTTTATTGTTAATGATTTCGAGTTGTTCAATAGATGAAAATGAAAGTTTTGAAGCAGATTTCTCTAAACAATCGATTTTTTCCGTATCTAAGATTAAAGATAAAGAGTTGATTTCAAGGTTTATAGATTTTAAAAAATCATTTAATTCAGGAAAAAGAACTTTAGCCGAGGTGAATTTTGATGAATCTGAAGTTTTTGAAATCACTATTAATTCTAGTGATTCAAAAATTTTAATGATAAATCAAGAAGACTTTGATCCTAATTCAAATTTTAATTTTGGTTTTTCAATTCCAATATCAAAAAATGGAGAATTTGGATCGCCGATGATTGTTAAAACTGAAAAATTAAATAACGATAAATTATCTATCTCCTATTTTGAATATGACATGGATTTGATTTTGAACGTTGAATTGGATGGACAATCTAAATCAATTGAATTTATTGCTCCCAAAAGCTCAAATAATCGAATTTTATGTGGGGACGAAACGATGGGATGTTTAGCCGATGCATATACGAATCATGGTTGGGTTTCAGTTTGGGCCACAGTTCAAACGGCATTCATTCCTTGGACAGCTGTTGGACTTGCTGCTGGTTGTGCGGCTGCTAATTGTTTATAATTATGAAAAATTTAGGAATATATTACATTGCTATTCTTATGCCAATCCCATTAGTTATTTGGTCGGCATTTTATAATCCGGTCATATTTTCTGTTCTTTTGTTCTCCTATTTAGTATATCGAAGCTTTACAGATGGGCAAAGATTAATTGATAAAGGAATTTTGGAAAAGAATAAAATTTGGAAAGCGTTTATTCCTTTTTGGACCTCCCGCTACTTCAAAGACTTGTACTTTAATTGAGTCCAGTAAGGGCACTCAATCGAGCGCCCTTACTTTCCAGAAGTTAGATTCTTAATTATGAATCACGTAACTGTCTTTCAATGCTTTCGATGAATTTAACCCTAATCGCTTGCCATGTCTTAGGGAACTATAGAGTGCAAGACCATAAGAAATTGATTGGTTGATTGAATATTTCAGAGAGAGGAGAGAAATCCTAGTTTTAACTCATGCGGAGATTCTTGCTGTTCGTTTTTTTGATGTCCCTGTCGGGCTTTGGGTTGGCCAAAACAGAGGGAGATTCACTGTTTATTCAAAAGGGAACGACCAGTTATTACGGGAAGAAATTTCACGGAAGAAGAACTTCCAGTGGTGAATTATTCCATATCGACAGCATGACAGCTGCTCACAAAACCCTTCCTTTTGGCACTGTTGTCAAGGTGACTCGACCCGATAATGGTAAATATGTCCTGGTGAGAATCAATGATCGGCTTCCTTCTTACTCCAAACGAACCATCGATGTATCCTATAAAGCTGCGGAGGAATTGGAAATGATCCCGCTTGGTGGAGGTGGATATTGAAGTGACAAGTCCGGAAGAAATGGATCGGCTGATTGAATATTTCAAAGAGAGAGAAGATCCGGGTCTCCGGCTAAGACCGGTTTACTTGCCGGTAAAGTTTGGAAGGATGCCTATGAAATGGCCCTTGGCAAGATTGGCCAAGGAAAAGCTGAAACCTGCCTTTTGACTTAATTTAAGCGTTTTCCAAGCTCCTGACAATCAATTGAAAATGGATAAAACTAAAAAAAATAAATTTTTAAAAAAAAATAGTTAAAATAAATCCTTCTTCGCTTGCATTTATAGTAGGGGGGGGGGTATATTGACAACGAAATTTCAAGGTTACCGGTAAGTAAGGATTTTTAGGGTATTTTTTGCTCCGCCCTGCGAGTGCAAAGGGAGTTTTGTTTTGGAATGAATAAAATTATGAAAAAGAAAATTTTAGTAACCTCGTTGTCTGTTTTGACAGTAACATTTTTGTGCGTTTTGACATTAGCGCCTATCGCCCAAGCTCAATCCTCTGGAGGAGCATGGAGCGGAAGCTACTATTGTGAAATACCTGGCGGATTTTATTGCTTACCTGAGGTAGTGGTAGAGCCAGGCCAATAATGCTTTGATTTTCAGTGGGTGCTGTTTGGAAGATGTTCTAACAGCACCCCTGTTATTTAACTTAAACTAGACATGAATAATATGAAATCGAGCATGATCCAAAGAGAAAGACAGATGGATGATTACAATGCGTGCGAAGATTCCATGTGTCCTTTAAAAATCAAATTATAATAACATGCGATTTACTTTTATCAGTGTATTTATCTTGGGGTTGTTTTCCTGTGCCGAAAAAAGTGGGGAAGAGATACCATCTGCTTTTCGTGAAGTGCATTCCTATCAGTTGAATTTGGATAGGTTTACTTCTCCAGTCGAAGATTATTATCAATATATTAAAAATTGGAAGGGACAGGAGGCGTACGCATTCCATGTCATGGGCAAGGAGGAGATCAAGTTGTACAGTCTGGGGAATGGGGCTCTGATAGAGACAGTGTCTTATGGTGAGAACCAGCCCAATTTACAATCTGGAATCCATGATTTATATATTTTAAATGAGGACAGTATTTTTTTGAACAGGCGGCGCGCCTATAAGGTCTATCTGATCAATCAGGAGTTTGAAATAGTCAAGACAATGGATTTCATGGGGGGCAACGATGAAATAGACAAAAACACGGGTTGGCCTAAGTCCAAGGAAACATTTATGCCAGTGTGGAGCAGAAACCGTTTTTTTAGGAAGATCGGAGACAAGATTTTTATTTCAGGCGCACCAAATATAATAGCTTCTTCTGTAGATGCATTCAACACTAAGACCTTGCTTAATTCCTATTCTTTAGAGACAGAAGAGATCACACCTTTGCTTGGTTATCCTGAGAAGATGCAAGGCAACATTTGGGGGGAGTTTTTTAATTTGGTTTTTTCAGATTACAACCCAGAGGAGGATTTTTTTGTGCACAGCTATGCGGCAGATGAGCGGGTTTATATCACGGATCAAGCGATGAATGTCATCCATGATTTTGAAGCCTATCCGAAGGGTTACAAAAAAGTGCCACCCCTAACAATAAAAGAAATTGAAAACAGTGATGCTCTTTTATCTCATTGGCAGGATAATGATTTATTCGGGTCTATCCACTGGGATCCATACAGAAAACTGATCTATAGGATCATGGAAGAGCCCAATGTGGATTACACCATCGATTTGCTCCGAGACCCTATCGATAGGGCGAGGAATATGGTAGTCATGGCTTTTGATGCGAAGCAAGATTATCGAAAGGTTGCTGAAATGCGTCTGAAAAAATCAGGAAATGGCGTTTACTTAGATAGGTGTTTTGTCAATGAGAAGGGGTTTAATATTACGTATGTGGAGCTTGATAATGAGGATAAGTTGTACTTTAAGACATTTTTGGTAGAATGAAAAAAATCGTGTTTTTACTTATTTTACAGGGGTTTTTGGCTTTGTCATGCAGTGAAAGATCATCAAAAGATGACATTACTCTAGTTTATTTGGAGTCAATACTTACGAAACCACCCCTGATTTCCCAGAGCTACATCATTGTATCCGATTATAGTTGTTTGCCCTGTAGGGAGGCTATTTATCAGAAGTTAGAAGATAAATCTTCTGAAGATGTCTATATCATCCTTATGCTAAGAAATAAAGCAGTTCTTGAAGATCGATTTCATGAGACCATTTTAGAAAAAAGATTGTATTTAGATTCATTAGAAATCAATAAAAAGATTGGGTTTTTTGCCAGTCAAGCCATTCGTGTTTATTATGATGGAGATGGATGGGTAAACGAACAAATCGAATGAAGTTTAAATACTTGAAGCAAATTGGGTAGCATTTACCTTTGTTTCAGATAATGAGGAGGTCTTGAATAGAATCGGCCATTTTGTTGACTAGTCCAAGCTCTACAAAATCCGATTGGGATTCGCTGATTCGAACTTTCTGATATTTGCGAAAATATTACAGAATGTCGAGATCTCTCTTTATCTCTATTCAACAAAAAAACTTCTACTTCATTCGGTTTAATTTCAAATCATCAATCTCCTAAAAAGAAGTTAATCTGAATAGTTTCCTATTCAATTAATTATATCTTAGTTTTTCTGTTTGAAATTCTAAACCAATGAAAATATTTCACCCTTTTCACCTCCTCGGATTTATCCTTCTTCTTTTCTCCTGCTCCAAGGCAGAAGAAAACTCTCAGGAAATCCCTGCTGAAAGCTTCCGTAACGAAGTTGCTGCCACCGAAGTAAGAGTGGCCAATGCCGAGCGGAAAAGCTTTGACTACCTGATCAATGCCACCGGAAAACTGGAAGCTCAAAGTGAAGCCAAAATGATCATTGAGCAAGACGGGTATCTGGCCGATGTGACGGTACTCGAGGGACAGCTTGTCTCCAAGGGACAGGTTCTCGCCCGGCTCAATCCCATCGAGGCGGAGTTCAGACTGGAAAAAGCCAAAATAGCTCTGATCAAAGCCAAGGCTGAATACGAAGTGCTCAAGATCGATTTTTATGGAGTTTTGCAATCCAAAGATCCTGCAATCGTACGCGCGGTGGAAGAAAAAATCAAAGTAAACAGCGGCTGGTCTCTTTCCGAAGTGGAACTGAAGGAAGCTGAACTCAACCTGCAGCGGTGCGAGGTGAGAGCGCCGATCTCCGGCAAAGTCGCCAACATCAAATTCAAAGAAGGAAGCCTGGTTTCTAAGAATCAGGAGTTTTCCCAGATTCTCGGGACTGATCAGCTCATACTTCGGGTCAAGGTCCTGGAATCAGACATTCCGCTGATCAGTCTCAATCAGAAGGCGGAAGTCTTCCCCATCTCCGCATCCCAAACCGCACTTATCGGTCGGGTGACCGCAATCAATCCGATGGTGGATGAGTCCGGACTCGTGCAGGTATCCATCTCGCTTACTGCCAATAAAAATCTCCTTCCGGGAATGAATGCCCGAGCGATCATCCGTGCCCCGCAAAGCAATAGTCTTGTGGTGCCAAAGGATGCTTTGGTTTTCCGATCCGGCAGAGCAGTGGTCTTCACTGTCGAAAACGGAAAAGAATCCAAGTGGAACTACGTTGAGGTGGGAAAAGACAACGGTCAGGAAGTGGAGATTCTCGACGGAATACCGGAAAACAGTACAGTCATCACGACCAATAACTTGCAGCTCGCCCATCAGGCTCCGGTCCAAATCGTCAAGGATTAAGCCATGGTGAGATTTTTATTAGCCAGGCCGATTGCAGTTTTCATGTGCTTTCTGGCCCTTCTGGTTTTTTCGGTCATTGTCTTTCGCACGTTGCCTGTTTCGCTGCTGTCCCCCATCGATGTGCCACAGATCGTGGTTAAGGTCAATTATCCAAACGCTTCGCCGGAGTCAATTGAGCAGAATGTGCTCAGTCCGATCAGGGAGGGGCTGATCACCCTGACCGGGCTGGAGCAGATGGAGAGCAAAGCCGGTTCAGAGCTCGGCACCATTCGGCTCACCTTTGACTATGCCACCCGGATGGAACTGGCCTACATCGATGTCAATGAGAAAATCGACCGGCTTACCAATTCCCTGCCTGAGGATCTGAAGCGACCCGAAGTCATCCGCATTAACACCAGTGATATTCCGGTAGCGCGTGTTCAGGTGGTGCCAAAGGAAGGAACCAATGAAGTGGAGGTCAGTCTCCTTGCGGAAAATGTCCTCAAAAAACGAATCGAGCAGCTTCCGGGTGTATCTCTGGTAGATATCAACGGAAAGAAAGAAAGGATCATCACCGTGGAGCCGGACGAACTCGCACTCTCCGCGCTGGAGATGACCCAACAAGATCTGATCGAAGCGATCAAAAATGGAAACAGCGAACTCCCCGGCATCAGTGTCAAAGACGGTCAGTTTCGCTATTATCTGAGATTGGCCACGCGGGTAGATACGCCGGCTGATATTGAAAAGCTACCGGTAAGATCATCGGCGGGAGCGATCATTCCCCTTGGAAGATTAGCCAAAGTGGGCTACGAAACCCAGGAGATGATGGGTTACCATCTTTTTGGAGACCGGGAAGGATTGGTCATCACGGTGCACAAGCAGGCATCTGCCAAAATGAACGAACTCATTCCGGAGCTCAAAAAGTCCATCGAACTATTTAAAACCGATTATCCTCAGGTGGATTTTGAGATCACGCAGGATCAGTCCAGCCTCCTCAATGCTGCCATTTCCAATCTTCAGACAAGTTTACTTTTTGGAGGCGTGTTTGCCTTTGCAGTGCTTTTCCTGTTTATGAAAAACTACCGGATACCTGTCATCATAGGTGTGAGCTTGCCCACTTCCCTGATGATCAGTTTTCTGGTTTTCTACTTTTTCGGGATTTCCATCAACATCATTTCCCTCTCCGGACTCGCGCTGGGAATCGGGATGCTGATCGATAATGCCATCATCGTACTGGACAATATCACCCGAAAGCGGGAGGCCGGTCTGTCGATTTTTGAGGCTTGCGTAGCGGGAGTCGATGAAGTCATGGGAGCTTTGATCAGCTCGGTGCTGACCACCCTGGCGGTTTTTGTGCCGCTGGTTTTCCTGAGCGGGATTTCCGGAGCCTTGTTTTACGATCAGGCAGTTGCCGTCACAGCGATTCTCTCTGTTTCGCTTTTGGTAGCATTTATCCTATTGCCTTTGCTCTATCTCCTGATTTTCCGCAAGGATGAAAAGAAAGAGAGCTCCGAAGAAGCGCCTTTTTTCAAGTGGGTGCTGGGAATCTATGAGAAAGGATATGAGTTGGTCAATTCGAGAAAGAAACTCTCTTTCGGGCTTTTCATTTTATTCATTCCGGCGAGTTTGCTTTTTGTCTTGCTGCTGGATACAGAAGGATTGCCGGTCATCGACAAGCCGGATGCGACGCTTGAGATTGACTGGAACGAGCCGATCAGTCCTGCGGAAAATAAAGACAGAACGCTTGGATTGATCCGAAGTATGGAAGGAACCTATCTTCAGGCCGAAAGCGAAGTTGGAGTGCGTCAGTTTTTGCTTTTTGACGGGGAAAACTCGATTCAGCGGTCGTTGCTCTATTTGCTTTTCCCCTCTCAGGGAGAAAAAGATCAGCAGGTAGAAATTCTGGAAGGCAAACTCAGAAAAGACTATCCGGGAGCCAGCTTCACGCTGGGAGATGCTCCCAATGCTTTTGATCAGCTTTTCAGTTCCAATACCCCGTATTTCGAAGTGAGATGGAAAGACCTTGCTGCCAAAAAGCCTATTGAGGCCGATAAACTTGATCCCTGGCTGAAGGAATTGCCGACAGATCAATGGGAGCGGGGTCCGGGTTTGCAGGAAGAGGCTTCGGTTGTTTTTTCGCTAAAAGCGGATAAGCTGGCAACGTATCAGATTCCGGTGGAGTCAGTTCAGCAGCAGCTTTCCAAGCTCTTTGGCACATTTACGATTACAGATATCCGGAGATTTGGGGAGATCACCCCGATCCGGCTGAAGGAATCGCAGGCGCGATTTGAGGATTTGTTGAGAACGACACGGGTCTATGCCACCGACAGCACTTCCTATATTCTGGGGGAGTTTGTTGACTATCGCTACGAGGATCATTATAAATACCTGACCGCAGACAAAGGCGGCATTTACCAATCTGTCCTGGTCAATGAGGAAGATCCGGAGAAATTCAGCGAGGAATTTATCCGCTGGGGAAATGAGAAAAACCTGGGGATGGAGCTTGCCGGGCGATATTTTGCAGACAGAGAGAATATCCGTCAGTTGACGGGGATTCTGTTGATTTCAGTATTGCTTCTGTATTTCATTCTTGCAGCGCAGTTTGAAAGTTTCGTTCAGCCGATCATCGTCGTGCTTACACTTCCGATGGGTATCGGAGGGGCATTTTTTGTACTTTGGATGGGAGGCGCCACATTGAATGTGATGTCTGCCATCGGGATGGTGGTGATGCTCGGGATCATGGTCAATGATGCGATCCTGAAAATCGATACCATTAATCGCCTTCGGGAAAAATATGCGGATCTGGAATCAGTTTCCTTTTCCGCAGGCTTAAACCTGGCCTTGCATGAGGCGGGTCAGATTCGTCTCAAGCCGATTCTGATGACTTCTGTTACCACGATTTTGGCGCTGCTTCCCACGATTTTTAGCAGCGGACTGGGAGCGGATTTGCAGCGGCCACTTGTCCTTGCGGTGATTGGAGGCCTGACCATCGGGACTTTGACAGCTCTGTATTTTGTGCCATTGGCGTATTGGTTTTTTGTTCCAAAAAGAAACCAATTAAATAAGCTATGACGCCCTTCCGAATCCTGATCGCATTTGTGGTGCTGTCGATCCTGGGATTCGCAGTAGTTCCATTGCTTTCGGTGGATCTCAATCCGCGTGAGCGTGAACCCGTCCTGACGGTCAGTTATTTTATTTCCCAGTCTTCTCCCGAGATCGTGGAGAAACTGGCAACTTCACCCCTGGAGGGTGCTTTTTCCCAACTTACTGAGTTGAAGAAAATCAGTTCGGTTTCCAACTACGACCGAGGTTCGATTACCCTCAGATTTGACAAGAAATCGGATATGGAGCTCAAGAAATTTGAAGTCTCCGCACTGATCCGACAGATCTATCCGCAACTGGATCAGCGGGTGAGCTATCCGCTGGTGACTCAATCGGCAGAAGCCAGAAATGATTTCAAAACTCCGGTACTCACCTACAGCGTGAACGGGCCTTTTGCTTCCTTCGAAATCAAAAAGATAGCAGAAGATGTGATCAAACCCGCTCTTACCCGGTATGCCGAGGTGGAGGAAGTGACTGTGCGCGGAGCAAATGATTTGCAGGTTTTTGTCACGTTCGACATTCAGAAAATGCAGGCATTCGGGATCACCAAGACGGAACTCAATCAGAAGATCACTGAGTCATTTGGAAGGAATTTTCCGGGATCTGTCCTCAATGAGAAAGGAGAGACGCTTTTTGTTCAGGTGGATCAATCGCTGAAGGATCTCCGGCAACTCGAAAATCTGATGATCAGACGGGTGGACGGACTCAATATCCGGTTGCGGGATCTCGCCAAACTCACCCTCGAGGAAGGGGAACCGAATTCGTTCTATCGGATTAATGGAAATAATTCGGTGACGGTTTCGGTCTTTAATCGGGATGGCGTAAACAAGGTGTTGCTGGCAAAAAATCTGAAGGCATCTGTAGAAGCTGCCAAAGGTTCACTTCCGGCAGGGTTTGAAGTAAGGCTGGAAAATGACGATACCGAATACCTGGAAAAGGAACTCACCAAAATCTACAAACGATCGGGACTTTCAATCCTGATCCTGGTTCTTTTCATTTTCCTGATCAATCGAAATCTCAAATACCTCAGCATTCTTTTCGCAGGGATTGTGGTCAATCTCAGCTTAAGCATGATTATCCTTTATTTTCTCAAAGTAGATATTCACCTGTACTCGCTGGCAGGGTTGACGATCAGTTTTGGGTTGATCGTGGACAATGCCATCGTGATGATGGATCACCTGCACAAATACCGGAACCGGAAGGTTTTTCTGGCACTTTTAGCGGCTTCCCTCACGACAATAGCGGCTTTGATGATTGTGTTTTTTCTGCCGGAAGAGGATAGAAAGAGTCTCACGGAGTTTTCCATCGTAGTCTCGGTGATGCTCGGGGTGAGCTTGGTGATTGCATTGTTTTTCACCCCTGCTTTTTACGCAGTGCTTTTCAAAGAAACCGTCCAAAAAGGTCGAGGGCTTTCTGTCGCCAAGTTGCGAAAGCGGGTGCGCTCTCTTCAGAGATTTGAAACGGGAATTTCCCTGACTGCCAGGTATCGGAAATCTTTTCTGGTTGGATTGATCCTGCTTTTTGGAACACCGATTTTCTTTCTTCCTGCGAAATGGGAAGGTCAGGAATGGTACAATAAGTCGGTAGGAAATACCTTTTATCAGGAAGAAATCAGACCCTGGGTGGACAAGGCACTCGGAGGCTCGATGCGCATGTTTGTAAGGGGAGTTTTTGAAAAATCTTCTTACCGGGAAGCGGAGAAAACCCGGCTTTATATTTCCGCAAGGCTGCCTTTTGGCAATACGCTGGAGCAGATGGATTTCATCATGCGGGAGTTTGAAGCCTATCTGAAAGACGTGAGGGGAATCGATCAGTTTGTCACCTATGTGATGTCCGGTCAAAGCGCTCAGATCGTGATCACCTTTGAGGAAGCCTATGAAAAGTCGGCTTTGCCCTATCAGTTAAAAGGCAAACTCTCGGTGAAATCGACTGATTGGAGCGGGGCGCAATGGAATATTTACGGAGTGGGTCAGGGATTTTCCACGGGCGGAGTAGGGGAAGGAATCCCGAATTTCCGGGTGGAAATGAAGGGGTACAATTTCGATGAGCTCGAAAGGCAATCCAATGTCCTGGCGGAAAAGCTCGAAGCCCATAAGCGAATTCCGGAGGTTAACACAAACGAGCGTCTTGACTACAACGAACAAAAGACAGAGGAATATGTGCTCAAACTCAACCAAAATCAAATCGCGCTGGGCGAAACCAACCAATTCGAAATCATCAGCGCGCTGCAGGACATGTCCAAACCACAGAGTCCATCGACTTTTGTGACCCTTGATGATAAGAATTACAGGCTGGTGATCCGCGAAAAGCAAGCCGAGAAGTTCAGCAAGTTTGACCTGGAGCAAAAGGGTCTGATCGGAGGCGAAGACAGGATTTTCAAAATCTCAGACTATGGGACTTTGTCCAAGGAAACCACCACCAATGCGCTTCATAAAGAAGATCGCCAATACATCCGGGTAGTTTCTTTTGAATACATGGGATCGGGTAAGTTTGGAAACGAATACCTCGATCAGGTGTTGGAGGAGATGAAAGAAGTCATGCCGATCGGGTATGAAGCGAGTAAGCTGGGCTGGAATTGGAACTTCGAGAAGACCCAGCGTCAATATGGATTGCTGGGATTGTTGATTATCGGGATTTTTGTGATTTGCGCTGTGCTTTTTGAAAACCTCAAACAGCCCATTTACATCATCAGTATTATTCCGATCAGTTTCGTCGGGCTGTTTTTAATCTTCTCGCTGTTTGATTTCTATTTTGATCAGGGAGGATATTCAGCATTTGTGATGCTGGGTGGATTGGCAGTGAATGCCGGGATATTCATTGTCAACGATTTGAATAATCGAACACAGGGAAGGTATAATCGGAATGTGCTGAAGTCAGTTGCCGGCAAGGCAATCCCGATTTTGCTGACCATTCTTTCTACTTGTTTTGGGTTGATTCCATTTCTCCTGGAGGGGCAGAATGAAGTATTCTGGTTTTCCCTGGCGATCGGTACAGTCGGGGGATTGGTCTTCAGCTTGGTGGGAGTATTCTGGGTCTTGCCTGTTTTGCTTTGGAAGAGGGAGATTGGAGGGTAGTGGGAAACAGCAATTGAAATTATCAAAATTCTTAAAATTTTTGATACCCCGGGATGGGTGAGTTTGCAACTACGCCTAGTCCAACGCCTATTCTACACTCGGGGCTACTCTCAGTCTCACGTCAAATTAAACCCACTCGGGGTGTAGTTTGCCTGCCCTAAATCCCGGCCCAAGGCTAAAACCATCTACTGGATTGTTTTTCAACGCCTTGTCCTACCCTAATATTCGAACCAATTTTTAATTTGCTTTTGTTGGTCATTATTTAGCGGATTTCAAATTCGATTGGATACAAAGACGTTTTGCTCCCGTACAGCTGTCGGGACTACGCCTAGTCCATCGCCCGGATGGTCACTTATCGAGAAAAGAATAGAATAGGTGGGAGTTGTCCTTGTTGCTTTTCTTCTTCATGACTTTTACGTTTGGTGCCTGATGGAAGAGTGGCGGCAGTGTAGCATGCAAGACTATATCCGCACGGAGGCCACTCTTCAACAGGGCCTTACTTTTTACTTATCTTCCTCTTTTTTCATTTCCTGTTCCAAAAAGAAACAGTGCGCAGCACAAGCATGAAGTTTATAGTTCTTGTGTACTGTTCCCATCTTGTGACCATCAGGATCCAGAATCTCACATTTATCACCAATCGTTTTGGTGCTCAGGATGAAGACTCCATCATTGTTGTAATAGCGGCCATCTTTTTTGGCTTTGCCCAGGGAATTTCCTTCGGCATCATACACCTTACCATTTTTGATAAAGCCAAGCTTTTGATCCTGATTGTTAAAAACTATGTCTTCTTTACTGATGTATCCGAGTTTGGTGCCCCGGTCATCCGATACCTCGCCCTTTCCATTGATATGAATAAGGCGTTGCTCTGTCTTGCTGCTTGCCTGAGCCAAGAGCCCCTGTGCTGCCAGCAGTATTCCTCCCAGGAATACAATGCTGAAAATGATGTTCTTTTTCATTTCTGATTGATTTGTGCATGGTGTCAGGATCGGGCTCAGTTTATAGTGACCCCAATCCAAAATGCCAGGATAATTGTTAGTTAATCGTCTCTTTTACGCTCCCGCACTTCAGCATCTTGTCACCGAAGTAAGGGTTGCGGATCTCCTTTTCGTTGGATAGACAATAGCCTCCGGTGTTGCCATTGGCCATGGGCAGTATCCCAGGTAGAGTTCTCCCATGCTGATATCAGCACCCTTCACCAAAGTAGCCATCTCATTGCTTAAGGCGGTGAAAGCCTTTCGCTGGCTGTCCAGGGAACCTGCCTGTGCAACTTTGGCCGCCTCTGTATGGACTTTATCACTTCCTTTTACCTTGTGAAGGGCTATCACCAAAGATTCAGACGCAGATTTTGCTTTCTGAAAATCAGATGTCACCAAAGCATTCTTCAAATGAATGTAGTGTGTGTAGGAAGAACCCAATGCCTTGTCTTTGAACATTGGTTACATCTTTTGATTGCTTGCTTGTGCTCCATGCGCTGCATAGTCGTGTTGTGCTGTTGCTCCCCAGCTTACTAAAGCCAGAAAAAGCATGATCATTGTTTTTTTTTATTTTTCTATTTGTTTAAAGGTTAAATACTTGAATCATGCCTAAACCATTGACCAAAAGAATGACTATTCTTGGCTGGGTGTAGTCCCGACTGCTGTAGGGGAGCAACTACACCCGACTATCCTTGCCAATTTTTAATTGGCCATTGATCTGAATTTACCAATATTCCACTTCTATCAATCCCTTCAGGCCGGAATAATTTCTGGCACTGGAATAAAGATAATCTTCCGGCTTTTCTACTATTCCGGCTCTTACAGGATTTTCATGGTTATAGGTCATTCGATTTTCAATCATTTCTGGTTTGAAGAGTTCAATTGCATGATTTTCATGCGTCCAAAACTGTAATTCGCCTGATCGTTTATTGAATTCTGCGTGGTATTCAAAAATCATATTCAGCCATTCCTTGCGGCTTTCATCTGTTTAATTTTTCTTTTGAAGGTCAGATGGAATCTCGCATGACTATCCCAATATTGGGTAATTTCAATTTGAGAGGCTTGAGTCATGCTCGATTTCCTGTGGATTTTCGAGAATAAGTTTTAAAAGTTTCTTGCTGGTAAACTTCCTAAAATCCCGTACCCAATCCGACAATTTTCCATTTTTTGCTGTACGACCAGATGAATGTGATCGCTCATGATCAACCAATCAGATACAAACATTTCTCTTTTCGGGAGTAAGTAAGATTTTCCAGAATGAAATCACGATAGGTTTTCCTTGTAAAAACATCAGCCCAGCCCACGACCTGAAAAGTCAAAAAATAAGGCATTTCTTGGTCTCCCCCGATAGCTATCGGGGTGATATGCTTCGCCCATGAGTAAAAGTTAAAAATTGAAGAAGGGAATTACAAATTCGTTTTGATATGAAGGCAGGATCGAGCGTTAGAAAAGCTGAAGAGAAGTTTTTGAGCGAGAGGCCAGTCAGCAGGGAGGACAAACTACGCCTAGGCAAGCGCTCATGTGGTAACTGATCGAGATAAGAGTAGAAGACGCTCAGAGGGGGAAACTGGATGACTACGCTCGGGTGGGCTGCTGTTTTCAAAATCTGCTTACTGCCAGCGCATTCAAATTTATTTCGCACTAAACCAATCCATCCCATCAGGGTTCTGAAGGTCGGGTATTTCTTTGATTACCGTCATCGTGTTGGTGTCAATCACGACAAGCTTGTTGCCGGCGCTCACCGAATAGTATGCCCGAGGACGTACCGGATCGATGAAGATGCCTTCCCCACCGGCACCCACGTCTATACGTTTGACCTCCTTGCGTGTAGCGACATCCCAGACACGTAGCTCGTTGCCCTGAAGCTCATTCATCAATACGTATTTTCCGTCATTCGTAAACTTAATCCGGTTGTTCAATCCGCCTTCAAACGAAATTGTGCTGACAAGTTTTTTCTCAGGCACGCTGATGATCGATATTTTCTTCGCATTCATGTGAAGGGCCCAAAACTCGTTCCCATCGGGTGAAAGCGCCATGCCTTCCATGCGGGTATCGCCGGGAAAAGTAGTGAACGCTAAATTTTTCTGGCCTCTTTCATTTGTTACCCGATCGACAATGGCGATGATACTGCCATTGCTGCTTGCTGTGAAGATACGCTGTTCATCGGGAGTGACGATGAGTAGGTGCGATCCACCGGGAAGTCCGATGACCTCGTCAAACTTCTTTTTTGCCGGATCATAACGTGAGATCACGCGGTTGGTCTCATGGCCCAGATAAAGGTGTATGCCAGCGAAAGTAATGGCATGACGGTCTCCAAATGCGCTGATGTCAATGCTCTCAACCCGCTTTTGGGCAATCGCATCCACCACCGTGATTCCGGGCAAATTGGATCCTATGTACACATACCGCCCATCGGTTGCCAGTTCATGAAGATTTCCTCCTGCCGGAATACGTGCAACTATTTCAAGTGTTTCGGGATCGATAATCACCAGACGGCCCGCAGCCTTTTCTCCCACCAGCAAGGCCTCCCTGGGCGTAGGTCCAAAGCTTACTACCGGTGAATCCGGATCGACTGCCCGACTTCCCCCTTGGGCAAGCAGTGGCTGTAATTCAAGAAGGAGGAGGTTAATCAGGAGAAGTAAAAAACTGGTTATTTTTATCATGACAGGATTATTGGACAGCAATAGTTACCAAAACTACCGCCAGCAATTGTCCTGTACTGTCTTGAAACTTACGGATTCAGTCTTCCCGGAAGTGAGGGCCCGGACGTACGGAACCGCTGCCTGGCTTTTACTTCGGTGTAGTCGTTGGCGATAAATTCTTTTCGGTCAGTTCCCTTTCTCCGTCTAGAAAAAAAAGCATCCCCGCTCGGCGTAGTCAAATGATGGTTTGGACTGGGTGTAGTCCCGACAACCGTACGGGAGAAACTACACCCAAATCTTGCTATTAATTTTTAATTGGCTAACGATACTCAGGTTCGTCGTTTAAAGCGAAATACAAATTCGTTTTGCAGGGCGGGAAACTACGCCTAGTCCAGCGCTCATTTGGTCACAGATCGAGAAAAGTGTAGACTACGCTCAGGTGGGGACAAATTACGCCTAGTCCAATGCTTATTTGGTGATTGATCGTGAAAGAGTAGACTACGCTCAGGTGGGTAGACTTCGGTTAGTGAAGGGGTACATTTTTCTTTTTAATTAATAGTTGGTAGCTTTAGAATATGGATGATTTTCAAATTGAAATTGCAGAGAAGGTTTTTGAAAAAGCAATAGAGTCTGGTGGTTTACCTGACCTGATGTTTGCCCAATATATTTTGACATCTGATCAACAAAATGATCCAAGGAGAATTAAAGATGTCAAAATGATAATCGAGATTTTAGTTTATCAGGGGCTATTAAATTCTGAGCCTAAGAGAAATAGTAACTACATTACTCCAAGTCCTATCTCAATAAATTTTAAGAATTATCAAGAATTTTTAAAGTATCAAAACCAAGAAACGGAGAAAAGAAAAAGAAAAGAAGAGCGCGAAGACAAGAAATATGACTTAGAAATCGAAAACCTTCAACTTCAAATCATCCATCAGAGACAATGGATTTGGAAAATTGTTATCGCAGCAATCGTTGCTGAGTCGATCAATTTATATTTTATTTTTTTTTACAAATAATTGATTCGTAGGAAGAAGTACTAAAAAATTCGCTTTTGAAATTGAAGAGTCAAAAGTCTGAAAATGTGCCTAGTTTATACTGAGTTGTCATTTTTAGCGAATTGAAAATTCGTTTCAAAAGTTTATCATAGTTGCAAACTACGCTAGGTCCAACGCTCATTTCGTAACCGACCGATCATAGAATAAACTACGCTCAGTCGTGATTGTTGATTATGCCTCTAATTCTAAGGCTTTTAGTTGCTCAGCTGAGAGTTTTGTGAAATTAATACTTTTTATTGCTCCAATTTTTATATTTGATTCAGTGTATTTTTTAAATTCAAATGCAAATACCCATTCATTTTTGTAGTATGATAGAGGGTATTGGATATTCCAATCATCGATGAAAAGGCATAGTTCGGCATCCATATAAGGTGTGTTTATAAAAATCTCCTCTATTTGTTCAGAGAAAAAACTATATCCCTCATTTATCGCATCTCTATTATTGACTTCTTTAATTCTTTGTAAGAAAAAGGATGTAATTATTACGTTACAGGTATTACCTTCTATGTCTTTCAAACAAATTTTTTGTCCTAATTTGAAGGGCGATATTATTTCTAAACTCAAAGCAGTAGGGGAGTGTGTAAAGTTAACGTGTGAATTAGAATTGGCTTTACAAAAATCCCATTCGTTTGGACTCCTGTTTACTAAATCTAGATTTATGGTACATCTGAATTCTGTCTTTAAGTCGTTTTTCATTGCTGAAAATAATTCCGGCCGTATCTCAAAGTCGTTATTTAACTCAAATTTCGGATGAAGAATAGAGGGTAGAGTGTCCCTTTTAATTACTTCAAACAGACGATTAGAAAAACTTGTTTGACTACTGAAGTTAATCTTATAACGCGCTCCTTTCTCAATAATACTGAAAAATCGGTGTACTATTTTTCGATTATTTTCTACTAAATCGCTATTTAAATATGGATTATAGACTTCCTTGCACCATTTTATAAGTAGAAAAACTGATGCTGTAGACACAGTTTCAGCGTTGGAGAACATAAATGAAATACTTGAATGTATTGCACCTAGAAAATCATCGGAGCCTGGAATGCTTTGAATTTTTCTTGTTTCAGAAATAAATTTTTGAAGAATATTAGAACCTAGTAACTTTTTTTTCAGATCTCTGATTTTTATCGATCCTAGTTCACTAAGACTAAATTCATGGAAAACTTCTGCTAATATTTCAAAATCCACAAAACTTGCAATTAGCTCTTTTTCAAATTCTTTCATATGAATTTTATTTTCTAAATAATGGCTTACTTGGGGAGGTTCAATTACTTTCTCTTTTTTGATAACAGGTAGAAAAAAATGAATACTTTTCCATCTTGCAGCAGAATTGTCCTATGTTAGATTCTTTTTGATAAAATCTATGGTGTAGTTTTTCATGGGGTCATCAATTCCATTTTCTCGAGCATTTGCTAAATGTTTTTCAAACTTGTCGCGTAGGTGTGTAACATTATTGTCTCGGTTATCTTCAGCTTTTTTTAGGTACTCAAAGTACTCTGTTTTTTCAATTTCCTTTGTCTTTCCGAAATAGTCCATAAACTCAAACTTGTAAAATTTTTGACTTGTCAAGTCACTGAAGCTAATTTCAATTTTATCAGCCCAATGGACCCAAAATAATTCAATTCTCTGATTTTCATTAAGGGATGTACAAGATACCCATTTTGTAAATGAGTTAGAATTTCTATCAGTAGAGTATCGAACAATTAAATTCAAGGCAGGATGTTTAGCGCCGTTGACCGCATACCAACTGTCTTTAAATGCACCTTGTATTTGTTCGGGTTTGTCAAGTGTGATGAAAAGTAAAGGTCGTATTTGAAGCCTATTAAATGCTTTTGTTGCTTCATAGGTGATAAGGGAAATGTATCCCAATACGATTAGATTGACAATGCTTACGAAGTAACTATTAAATGTTGCAAAATCAGCCCATTCATTTGAATTATTGGAATAGCTTTTATTAAAGTGATTAAAATAAAGTATCAGCCCTGCTGTGACGATGACTATTGAAATTCCAATAGTCCATATATGTCCTTTAAAAATTTTCTGCCTAAAGAAACTCATATATTAACCGTTTAACAATTTGCCTGCTGTTTCAGTATACCGATGATCCACCTTCTTTGTTTGAGGTTTTCTATTTCCTCAACCCTTCCAAATAACTCACTAGATCCACCAATTCTGCCTCGCTAAGTGGAAACTTCGGCATCAGGGATTCGTCGAGTTGGGTCACGGATTCGACATCGGCAAGTTTGTAGATGGTCTGTTCGCCCATTCCCACCAGCTTCACGATCAGGTCGTTTTCGGTTTTGGAGTTGACGATGCAGCGGATTCACCTAATTTAGCTGTTTTTTGATTCAATTTAGCAATTTCCATTGCTCGATGTAATTTATCAGCAAACCAACTTTTACCAGGTAGCTCTGTCAAGTATTAAGCAACCTTGATTTCATTTTGGTCCAGCAGTTTATTAATTCTTGTGACAGTGTCGCAAGAATCTTTGCACCATAGGTTCCCCGGCTTTCTTTTAGTAATTCTTTGTTTATAAAATCTCCAATCTGCCAATAAAGAAAAGAGGTTTCTGCATTTACATAAACTGCAACACGTTTTCTGGCATTTTCAATGCCTTTAAAAATGGATTCGCTGTGAAAAAGGGCTTTATTCTTCATTTTGAAATATGTGTATTCGCTTGATTGCACGTAACAGAATTAAGTTGGGATTTGAATGAAAAAATCCCCCTAACCCTCCGCCGCGCCTGTGCGCCCTTGGCGTAGCGGAGGGAGTCACATTTCCGCAT